>WQYG01000043.1 GCA_009781395.1 Candidatus Bathycorpusculum sp.
TATGGCGTTTGTTAGTCGTTTGTGGCCTGAGGTGTGGTTGGGTATAGCGGCTAAGCAGTTTGGATGGTAAAATCGTGAATATTAAGATAAATCAAAAAGGGGAAATAATTTCCGTAAATCACAATAAAGAGGTGCAATGTTTTTTCAAGTTTTCTAGATATTGTTTTTGATTTTTATAAAAGAGGTTTATATTTGTTAAATTTATCCGCTATAACGTTAATGTGTTTTTTGTGTTTGTTGTTTTTGTGGTCTTTTTGTTTGGGCTTTTCTTTTTTATGGTTTAGACAAGTTAATTATAGTTGATAACTCGTTAATATAGTAGGTAGAGTCTTTAAATTACAGGTGACTGCGTGACTCTTAACACATCAGAGTTAAAAGAGCTAAAACAGCAAATCACAACCTTAATACAACATACTGCTGGCTCCGCACACGTCACAGCCATAAGCCTACTTGACATTTACTCCACACGAATCAAAAACTGCCCCTCCATTCTCGAAGTCATTGCAGAAGTTAAAAATTTTCGCCCAAAACTCCTAAGCTACGTCAAATTCCTCAACGGACAAAACGTAATCATTTCAATTGTTGACCAATGGATTTTCGAACGCGACATAGACAGAGGCTTTCTAGGTGAAGCCCTCGCAAGCAAACTCATCTTCCCCTACCTAAGCCTCAAAGGAGAACACTACCTCTACAACCAAGAACTACTCTTAAAAAAACGATTAATCCTAGAATCCATAGAAAACCTCTCCATCGGCTACCCTGAACTCATCTACCACATGCAAATCAAACCACAATTTTTCCTCTACGACATACTACTCAAACGCCTACGAATTTTCCCATTACTTGCCTACGAAATGTCAGACATACTTGAAAACAACACCCTAAAAAACGAAGAACACGAACTTAAAAGCTACCACCAAGTTCTCCTACAACTAGACGCTGACAAATTAATCACCTACACAAATAACTATGTCCTAGTATCCAAAGAATTTGCCCTACAAAGCCAAAAACCCAAAGTCTGGCTAACCAACACAATAAAACACGCCCCACGCGCACTCTTTTCCTCCTTCTTTGGCATCTTTCCAAAAATACTAAACCTCACAATACAAAACACCCAAGCCTTCCTCAAAACCCAAAAACTCAACCTACCCCTACTACTACAAACAAACCTTAACCCAAACTGCTACACCATCGACCCCCAAAAATACATATTTGTCCCCACCTCCAAAGGATCTGTCTCCCTAGCAGATAAAATAAACAGTTTCAAATTTGCCCAAAAAATGTTCCCAAACGAAAAACCTGAAAACATAACCGTAACCGCAATCGGCGGAGTACTAAACGACATCTACCTAATAAAAGCCCAAGTAAACAACACCGAACACAAAGTCATAGTTAAACGCTTCAAAGACTGGTCCGGCTTTAAATGGTTCCCCCTAACCCTTTGGTCCTTTGGCGCTCGAGCCTTTACCGTTTCAGGAAAAGCCCGCTTAGCCAAAGAATGCGCAACCAGCGAATTTTTACGCCTACGCGGCTTTAACGTACCTAAAATCCTATACGTAAGCAACCCCGAACGACTAGTATTTATGGAATTCATAGAAGGCGAAGACCTAAGCCGCTCCATAAAACGCTTAGACGCCGAACCCCAAAGAGCAAAAAACAGCCCCGAACTCGCACACATAGAAACCGTAGGCAAACTATTCGCAAAACTCCACCACTACGGCATGACCCTAGGCGACACCAAACCTGAAAACGTCATGATAAACAAAAACGGCGCAATTTACCTACTTGACTTCGAACAAGCAACCCAAGACGGAGACAAAACCTGGGACATAGCCGAATTCCTCTACTACGCAGGACACTACCTACACCCCCTCCCAAACAACGGCATCGCAGAAATCATAACAAACACCTTCATCAAAGGATACCTCCAAGGCGGAGGCGAATTAAACACCATCAAAAAAGCCAAATCACCAAAATACACCCGCGTCTTTAGCATCTTTACCATGCCCCCCATAATGCTAACCATAACAAACACAATCACCAAAACCAAAGAAAACACATACAAAACACAAAACCCCTAAACACACCTCACAACAACCCCCACCACCAACACCAAAAAAGCAACCCTTAAAACTAACACAACAAACGAGCGTATTTAGCCCCTAAAGGTTACCCATCTGCTACAACAATTTACACCCTACCTAATACCAATGAGCTAAATGCTGCAAAAGCGAAAAAAGAAAAATACTTGTTGGGTTGCGTGCTCAACGGTTTAGAGTAGTTTTAAGGGTTTTCCACAACAAGTAATTTTACATGATTCACAGCAGCACGGATTTTCAACTAAAATAGTTAATCCACACTCCTCACATTCAAATCGGTCGCCTTTCTTATTTGCCATAAATACACCTCCAAAGGTCATAAATAGTAAGGAGAAACAACCTAATAAAAATAACCAAAAACTACCCCATGGCCAACACCTCATAACAGTTAGCAGTTAAGTTAAAACATTTAATAAAAATATTAATTTCAAAAAAAAGTAATGTTAACAACACTAATTCACAAAATACTCAAATAACTCCAAACATGAAAAGATTCACAAGATTGAGTGAGTGTGAAATGAAAAAGTGATAGGTTTACAGCAAAACCCCGTATGTGCAAAAAACTCTGCAGAATGTAAAATCCAAGATCACCCAATAGGTCTGTAAAAATGACCTCATATTGTTTATCTGTGTTTTATTCGTTGTATTTGTCACTGCCAATCGGAGCTTTATTGTCTGCAATTATTCCGCTTGATTGCTTAAAACTACCCTTGTTACCACTCACTTCACCAATACAATTAGCCACCCCACCACCAGCTTTACCTGCCACATTATAAGAAACAACACCATTAGACATCACAAAAGAACCATAAGAATCCACATACACACCCCCACCACTACCCCCTGCTACGTTGAAAGTGATCTCACCACCCAACATACTAAAAACACCACCATAAACGTTGTATACTCCACCACCATTTAAACCAGCAATATTGTTAGAAATCGTGCCACCAACCAACTCAAAAATACACCCCGACTGTGAATGCATATACACGCCTCCACCATTACCAGTGGCTGTGTTGTTGGAAATCTCTCCATCAGACATCACAAAAGATCTTGCCCAACCCATGTATACGCCCCCACCACTGTAAGCTGTGTTGTTGAAAATCTCGCCACTTGATAACTCAAAAGAGCCATGACTCACACACACCCCTCCACCCAAGTAACGAGATTTGTTATTAACAATTCTACCGCCCGACATAGTAAAGGCACCTCCATTGTACACCCCTCCACCATCGTTAGCTGTGTTGTTAATAATCTCGCCATCCATTAGGATAAACTCTCCACTGTTATACACACCCCCACCACTACCCTGACCATTATTATTATTATCTAATGCTTTGTTGTTGGAAATTGTTCCGCCTGACATAATAAATCTGCTTGGTGGACGATATTCGCCAAAGGGATCTAGGTAGTAGGTGTTCTGCACGCCCCCACCTTTAAGCATAGCAGTATTACCTGTGATTGTACCACCCAACATGTTAAAGTCACCAAAACCATTAGATACACCCCCATCACCGTTATTAGAAATTACCGCATCATCTAACATAGTAAAAACGCCATAATTAGAATTGTTTACTCCTGGCCCCTCAGTGTTGTCAGAAATTACCCCACCAGACATTATAAAAGTACCCACATTGAACACACCCCCACCTTTATTGTTTGCAATTTTGCCCCCTGACATTATAAAAGTGCCATTGTTACCAATGGTTCCATCCCCATATCCATAACTCCAAGCTGTATTATTGGTAATTTCTCCACCTGTCATGTGAAAAGTTCCTCCAGAGGCTACAGCCACACTGGCTCCTTTTTGGTCGTGAACGGTGTTACCCGAAATTTTGCCTTCCGTTAGGATGAGTGTGCCTTCTGATAAGACAAGTATTCCATTACCGTTAACATTTTTGGCATGGGTTATGGTGATACCGTTTATGTGTAGAATTGCGTTTTTTTCGATGATGATGGTGCTGTTGTTGTTGGTTGTTGCGACTAGTTTGGTTTCGAGTTTTTTGTTGTTTGTTAGGGTGATGTTTTTGTTTGGGGGTATGGTGAGTGGTTCTGTTAGGGTGATGTCGTTGTTTAGGGCAATGATCGTGGCTGTGTTGGGGGGTGTGGTGTTATTGTTTATGGTGTCTTTAAGGGTTTTCTCAGATGTAACATACGCTCCATTTTCTAAAGAATCAGGGGTCGTCTCTTTTTCGTTGTTTTCTTTGCTGTTGTTTGTTGTTATTGTGTGAGCAAAAAGAGTGGTGATTGTTAGTAGTGTTGTAAGTAGTAAAATGGTGAGTGCTAGTTTTTTGTGGTAAGTTCTGCTTTTGCTTTTAGTTTTTGCAATCACATAAATCATCTCAATAAATTATAGCATGTATAAATTTAAAAACCTGTCGCAAAATTGTGAATTTTAACTGTGCCAATTTTAGAGGTAATACGCGACTCTTAGTTTTGTCATCGTGCTCTTTTTCGAAAAACAAGCAAGATTTAGTGTGTAAAACTGTTTTTGATATAATGCATTATTGTAGTGATACGGAGTAACGATTTTTATGGTAATTTGGTTTTTTTAGAAAGAAGCACTATTAGCAACGTTTCAGATAGTGTATTACCTATCCCAAAAACTGGACAGTTAAGGTTATAAAATTAAGCGTTAGTTTGTCTTGGTGAGTTGTTTTTCATGTTTTAGACAAAAAGAAAATATTGAACATACATTGTTGTTGATGGTGGTAGTTGAATTGTATGTTGGAGACGTTTTATGTTCATTTAGAGTTTCAGGTTAAGGCTGGTGTTTGGTCGGTTAATTTGCCTTTTTTGTGTGATAGGTGTGGTGTTTGTTGTACTTTGGAGGATTTTTTGATGGCTGGTGAGCTTTTGGGTTCTTCTGTGGTGGATTGTGAGGTTTATGCAAAGTTTGATGTTTTAAAGGAGCAGTTGGGTGTGATGTTTGAGCGGGATGAAGCTGAGTATGAGCGTTATGTTGCGCATAATAGGTGTCTTTTTCAAAGGGGTAGTCTTTGTTCTATTTATGCGGTTAGGCCTATGGGGTGTCGTCAATTTCCTAATACGCCGTTTGGTATGTTGTCTGAGGATTGTAGGGCTTTGGATCGTTTTAAAAAACAGTGTTTAGCTCTAAAAAGGGGGCGTGCCTTTAAGGAAACTGGTCATTTTACAGTTGATCCTTTGGTGCCTGTTGTTTTTTCAGAAAAACAGTATGCCCTTTGTCTTGATAAGCTCTGTAAGGTTGGAATTACGGCGCAAGAATTGGCTCTTTTTAACGCCTTAAATAAACCTAATAATGCTGCTGATGATAGTGGTGTTGGTGGGGTTTAAAAAAAAGTGGAGGTTGAAATGCTTGCTTTTCTTTTTTCCACTTTCTATTTATTTATTTTTTTGTTTAGGTGTTCAGATTTGACTTGAGCTTATTGCAACAGTTTATCGGAAGCGTGTTTATGTCGCATAGTAGTGGTGGGTGTTTTTTTGTTTGTTTAGGCCTTGTGTTGTTTAGGTGTTGCTGTTGTGTTTGTATGTCCGTTAGGGCAGGTTTAAATGCGTGTGTTTTTGTTATTTTAATCCTGTTTGGGACATTTGTTTGGCTTGTTGTCAGTCTGTATTTGATGTAGAGTTTAAGCAACGTTATTAAGTTTGTGACAAATACAGTACAAAAAATTAACTATTTGTATTAAATGGTGCATTAGGCTTGGGTTGCCAAAAACCGGAGCTAACAATACACACAACAAATACGTTGTTACACAGGTTTACTTGTCAAATTATTCATCAACACCCTCGCTTAACCCTGCCTTAATACTTAACTCTCAAGCTGAAATGCTATATTTCATTGATTTTAACAATAGCCTTAAATCAACCATTTATTCTCAATGCTAAAGCGACTTGACCCTAATGTCTCATGTTATAGAAACTCTTCAATTAACAAAGGCTTACAATGCCTTTAAAGCAGTAGACAACCTAACAATAAATGTGGATAGAGGCGAAATCTTTGGCCTGTTAGGACCCAACGGTGCCGGAAAAACAACCACCGTTTCAATGCTCTGCACAATCCTAAAACCCTCCTCAGGAACCGCAACCGTAAACGGATACGACATAGTTAAAGAGTCAAGCAAAGTTCGCAAATCCATAGGTATAGTTTTCCAAGACCCAAGCATCGATGACCGACTAACCGGCAGAGAAAATTTGTTAATGCATGCAAACCTATACAGTGTACCTGTATCCATACAAAGAGAACGCATAGCACAAATTCTCAAACTAGTCGAACTTGAAGACCGCGCCGATGACTTACTGCGCACATACAGCGGAGGCATGCGACGCAGACTTGAAATAGGCAGAGGACTAATCCATCAACCAAAAGTCCTATTTTTAGATGAACCAACCGTCGGCTTAGACCCACAAACCCGCGACCACATTTGGCGCTACATCAAAGACCTAAAAGACGCAAACGAAGTAACAGTCGTTTTAACCACCCATTACATGGATGAAGCCGACAGACTCTCTGACCGCATAGCTATAATGGACCACGGCCAAATTATCGTACTTGATACCCCCCCAAACCTTAAAGAAACCCTAGAAGGCGATAGAGTAGTCATTAAATCAAACGATAACAAAACCCTAAAAAATCTCTTAACTACATGGCTTGGCTTTACTAACCAACATCTTGAAAAAGACACCCTAGAAGTCACTGTCCCAAACGGCAAAACAGTCATGCCTCGAATTGTAGAGCTTGCAAACCAAAACAACCTCTACATTGAATCCATAGTTTTACGTGAACCAAACCTTGAAGATGTTTTCCTACACTACACCGGAGGCAGCATACGCGAAGACACAACTAAAGAACTACATGGACTATCTGCAATTCACAGGAGAGCCATACGTTGACTGAACTAAGAGGCATATACACCCTATGGCTACGCGAAGTTAAACGCTTCATCCGCGACCGCGCACGAGTCATAATAAGCTTCATCCAACCCCTACTATGGCTAGTAGTCTTTGCAGCCGGATTTGGCGCACGCATAGCAATCCCGGGCATAGACTACCAACAATTCCTCTTCCCCGGCATCATCGGTCAAACCCTACTATTTACCGCCATGTTCATGGGCATAAGCGTAATCTGGGACAAAGAATTCGGCTTCATGAAAGAAATACTAGTCGCCCCCATATCACGATTTAGCATCTTTATCGGCAAAATGCTAGGCGACAGCACAGCTGCCCTACTACAAGGCATAATAGTCTTCATCTTCGGATTCCTAATAGGCATACCCTTCAACCCCCTAACACTACTTGTCGCCCTACCCGTAATGCTCCTTATAACATTTGGCCTAGTCAGCATCGGCCTAATCATAGCTAGCTTCATAGGCAGCCTGGAAAACTTTGGAGCCATACAAACATTCATCAACCTACCCCTATTCTTCTTAAGCGGCGCACTATTCCCCACCACAGGCGAAGGTATACCCCATTGGATGCAAATCGCCTCAAAACTTGACCCCCTAGCCTACGGCGTTGACGCACTACGAACCGTCATACTAGGCTCAAACTGGACACCAAACCACCCCCTATACATCAACATAGCCATCATCGCAATATTTGACCTAATAATGATCGCCATAGGCACATGGGCCTTTAGCCGCATGAAAAACTAAACAACAACAACAACAACAACAACAAATCCTCAAACACAAACCCCAAACCCCCACCTTACAACACATGTATCTACACCACATACAACACAAGGAGTACTCAAACAATAACCCTCACTTTACAGTACAATCAAAAAAAAAATAAACACAACAAACGCCCTATCCTTCGTACTAAAAAAGATCTTTAAAAGCATGTTTTATATGGGTGAAATAACATTAATAAACTGTGAGAGGGAAATTTTCATACCTACCACCATTTTAACCCACACCTCTTCCCTCTCACAAACCCCATATGTTATAATTGTTATTATTCTTCAGCAAACTTTTGAAAGAAACATCCATTACTAAATCAAAAAACGCCATAAAAAACAGTGTTATAAACCTTAAATGCCTATTCTTTGTCTCAAATAGAATGACAACAAAAATGTTTTTCCATCTTGACACCAAAAAGAAACAACTCGTATACCTCTGAACTAAATAACTAACGACTAAACAACCTCACAACTAACTAACTAACTAACATTTTTACTACTGCACTGTTTATGAATTGATTTTCATAAATCGCTTTGCAATAAACAGAATTGGTTTAAAGTAAAATTTTTCAAAGGTTTTTGCTGTATTTTGAAGTTCGGTGCGGATTTTAATGTTTTGAGGACAACGCTTTTCACATTGCCCACACTTATTGCAAAGAGAAGCAATTTGAGGTCTAGTTTTTAGCGATGTCTGCATTACATATTTTATAAGTGCAGCCTTTTTTCCTTCAAGTACCGTGTTGTTATAGCATGAAAAACAAGTAGGTATATCAACACCCTGTGGACACGGCATACAATAATTACATCCTGTACAGGGAACTTTTATGGCGTCTGCAAAAGCTTTTTTTGCTTTTTCAATTACCGCAAAATCCCCTTCAGTAAACTCATCTATTTTAACTGTTTTAGCAATCTCAATATTTTCTTTAAGCATTTCCATACTGTTCATACCGGATAAAACACAGGTAACTTTCTCTTGGCTCCACAACCATCTAAACGACCATTCCGCAGGCGTTCGCCTAACAGGGGCCTCTTCAAAAACTTTAGCTACACCTTTGGGCAAATTATTTGCAAGCATCCCCCCTCGTAAGGGTTCCATAATCATCACAGGTATCCCTTTACTTGCAGCATACTTTAGTCCAGTTTTACCCGCCTGATTATTCTCATCCAAATAGTTATACTGAATCATACAAAATTCCCATAGGTAAGCATCACAAATCCTAACAAACTCGTCTCTACCCCCATGATATGAAAAACCCACATTTCTAATTTGACCAGACGCCTTTTTCTCTGCAAACCATTTTTCAATGCCTAAAACAACTAGACGATTCCACACACCAAGGTCCGTAATCATATGTATAAAATAATAATCCACATAATCTGTTTGAAGTCGTGTGAGTTCTTGACTGAAAATTTTATCCAAATCATCATACTTTTTAATCTTATACGGCGGAATTTTAGTTGCTAATTTAACCTCTTTACGTTTATTATTTCGGTTTAAAATACGCCCAAGAGTAACCTCACTATTTTTATACACAAAAGCAGTATCAAAATAATTCACACCATGCTCAATAGCATACAAAACAAGCTTTTCTGTTTCAACCTCATCTTTTGGAAACCTCATACATCCAAAACCAAGTATGGAAAGCTCATCACCGTTGACTTTATTTAACCTATAATTCATAAACCGTAACCACCTACTACACTATTAAACTTCTCTTAACGCTACCCCAAAATTCTTTCAAAAACACCACAGTAACTGCTTCTTGGGTTGTTTATTTTAATCACATAGACATTTGTAGTCCCATTGACTGCATTCCAATGTACTTTTTTAAGATCAAATTCAGAAGCATTAATTTTCCTATTTATCTCTTGTACTTCCACCTGTATGGCCTCAATGATTGACTCTTCAGGAGTAAAAATTTTTTGTTAGACCGCAATTCACACTCCCAACTTTTAATGGACTCTTATTGCCATACATACCTCTAACAGCAAGGGCCTAAACCAGTAATTGAATGTCTTTTTTAAGTTCATTTAACGAAGGTCCACTCTTACTTGAGTCATGTATCAAAATAATCTACGACTGAATTATAGTGTGTTTATGAGCAGTCCAAAGAGGATTTTATGCATTTCCAACGATTAGACTGCGCAAAAACGGGTTTTGACACCCGTTAACATGTGCTAGTTCGACAAGTGTCTTTTTCGAAAAAAAGACATTTTTATAAGTCAATGAAAAGTAAATGAATAAGTGTTATGAATGTGTGGTTCGCAAAAAGGTTAGGTATATTGTATGGGTGATTTTGAAATAGATTGGCTAAGCGAAGATGACGAAGTAGCGTTAAAGGTTATTGGAAAAGAAGCAAGTCAAATTAAACTAGCTGAAATAGCTAAAAAAACGTCGAGTCGTCCAGTGCGTATAGCGGCAATTAAAAAGTTGACTGGTCAAGATTTGTTGACTGGTCTTGCTAAGAGTGATAAAGACTGTGAGGTGCGTGATGAAGCTAGTAGGCGGTTGGCGTTTTTGCGGTCTAATGGTTTGTAGATTTTATTATTTTGGACTTTTTTAGTGGGTTTATTTGAGTTAGTGGATGAGTGTTTTAGTGGTTATCTGTTGGAATGGGTTGTAGGGGAAAGTTTGTGTTTAGTTGAGTTTGTCTGGTTTGGGAAAGGGGGTGTGCAATTTTCATAACATTTGGTAGGTGATGTTCTCCTAGTTTTCCATTTTTTTAAGAGCTTTAACATCTAAAAATTTGTGGTGGTGGTGTTGTTGTGTAATTTGTTTGTTTGTGTTGTTAGTGTTTGCATAGGTTCATATAGGGGTTTATTTTTAGTTTAGTGTGGTGTTGATTTGAGTCAGTTGGCAGTTGAGTTAAGGGCGGTCACTAAGTGTTATGGTGAGCTTGTTGCTGTTAATAATCTTAGTTTAAGTATTCGGCCGGGTGAGATTTTTGGGTTGTTGGGTCCTAATGGTTCGGGTAAGTCTACTACTTTAAAGATGTTAATGGGTTTAGTTGCTCCGACTGCTGGGTTTGTTAATGTTTTAGGTTTTGATGTTTTGCAGAATTCTGTGGATGTTAAGCGTCTTGTGGGTTATGTTCCTGAGTCGCCTAGTATTTATGAATTTTTGACGGGTATTGAGTATCTTGATTTTATTGGTGATATTTATGGTATGTCTAATGTTGAGAAGCAGCAGCGGATAACTGAGTATTTGAAGGCTTTGCAGCTTGATGGTCGTGAGGGGGATATGATAGGTAGTTATTCTGATGGTATGAAAAAAAAGATTGCTTTGATTTCTGCTTTTATTCATAAACCCAAGTTGTTGATTTTAGATGAGCCTCTTAATGCTCTTGATCCTAGAAGTGCTAGAATTGTTAAAGATATTCTTTTGGGGTTGAAGGCGCAGGGTGTTACTACTATTATGTCTACGCATGTTTTAGAGATTGCTCAGGCGTTAAGTGATCAGATAGCAATTATGTATAAAGGGGATCTTTTGGCTCTTGGTAACATGGATGAGTTGCAGCAGAAGGCAAGTTTGCCTGGTTCAGGTCTTGAAGATATTTTCTTAAAGCTTACTGGAACTGAAGACTTGAAAGCTGTTGTTGAGGCACTTGTTAAATGAACTGGAAAAACGTTTACCGTCTGATGCAGATTGAGCGTAAATCAGCTAGACTGTTAAGAGGTACAAACACTATAAAGTTTAAGGATAATAAAGTTTTTACTTATTTAACCTACGGGTTGCCTGTAGGTATAGGTGTTGCCGTAGGGGTTTTTGCATGGTTTATGGCAAGTGTTTTATTTGCTACTGTTGGTGAAATTCAAGTGTTTGCTTCTGGCATATTTGTTGTGCTTCCAACGTTTGTTTTGATTGCCAGTGCTGTTTTAACTTTGCTTTACCAGCTTCAACGTAGTGGTGTTAAACTGCAGGCTGAAGCGCCTTATTGGTTGCCTATTACTTGGCAAGAACACACTTTAGCTTCTATTCTTGCAGGTTTACTTGGTCTTCCTTTAGGTATGGTGTTACTTTTTGTTTCAGCAATTTTGGTGTTTTCTGTTTTTAGCGGTTTAATTATTTTAGCCCTAGCAACATCTATAGCAATGTTTGCCTCCGTTGTCTTGTCAAGTATACTTATGGAAATTCTGCGCTTACTTCAAGTGCGCTTTACAGGGGCAGTCTATAAATCAAGTGGCAGAGGTGCCATATGGGTGCGCTTTATAGGCTCTCTTGCGTTTTTACTGCTCTTCTTTAGTCTATACCTCTCAGTTATCTATGGTAGTTTAAACTTTCTCTCAACGATGGCTAACATTCAAAACTCTGTATTTTATATGCCCTTTGTTTGGCTAGGGCTTATGTTGTCAAACTTTTTCCTCTCGGGGGGCAGTTTTTTCTTAGGTGTAATCTATCTGGTTTTGTCTTTTGCTTTCATAGGTGGAATGTATGCTTTAGCAGTTTTGTTAAACAAACAGTTTGGTCTCTATGAGCCTCCTGCTATAAAAATTCAAAAAAGCGGTCTTTACACCCCAAAATCAGGTGTTTTAGGCAAACTAGGTTTCTCAACAAACGAGGCGGCTTTAATTCGCAAAGACTTTAAAGCCTTTACCAGACGCAAAGAACTCATTTCAGTATTCATAACACCTGTAATTTTTGTTTTAATTCCCTTTCTTCAATCCTTTAGTGCAACAACTGAGGGTTCAGCAGTTAATGGTTCCCTAATTAATGCAGGCATGGTTTACCTTTTACCCGGCTCTTTTATGGTTATACTCCTTGGTACACTTATCATTGGCCAAGAAGGACAAGCAATATGGCGTATTTATGCCTCCCCCATTAACGCTAAAAATCTTGTTAAAAGCAAATACTTTTTTACAATATTTTTCGGTTTAATCATGTTAACTATTACAGGCATACTTGGAACGATACTTTACCGCTTAACTTTAACTGTTATGATTGTAGGCTTTTTAGAAGCCTTCTTTTTAACAATTGCCTTAGGCGCCGTTTCAGTATATGTCGGCTTTATAGGTGCTGACTTTACCGAAGTTCCACGCCCCCGTATGGTTCGTCAAATTTGGGTAATTCTATGCATGATTATATGTGCCCTAATAGGCCTTGTAATTTTAACCCCTCTTATACCTGCAGTACTTTCTTCAATGGGTATGTTTGAGTTTTTCAACCTTCAAAGCTTAAACCCCTTTGTTGCTGTTGCTATAAGTGGTGTAATTGCAATGGTTATTGCCGGGGTTTTCTACAAGTTTACTCTTGACTACGCCAAAGATTTCCTACGCAAAGCAGAGGTATAGTCTGTGTTTACGTACTTGAGTTGAAATAGGTCATTTGAATAGCTAATCTGAAAATAGAGTTTATGACCATTATATTTTAATAATGGAGTAAACTAAAAATTAGAAAAGATTGCCAGATGAGAGGGTTATTGTTGAAAAAAATGATCGAGTTTAGATGGCATGGTAGAGGTGGGCAGGGTGCTTGGACTGCTAGTGAGTTATTAGCACGAACTGCTCTTGACGAAGGAAAGTTTATACAGTCTTTTCCAGAGTTTGGGCCTGAACGTATGGGTGCTCCTGTGACTGCTTTTACCCGAATTAGTACTGAACCAATTAGGTTACATTGTGCAATTTATGATCCGGATGTGGTTATTGTGCTTGATAATTCTTTACTTAAGACGGTGCCTGTGACCGCTGGTTTGAATCAGGATGATAATTGTTTAATTATAAATTCAAATGAGCAACCTGAGGTGTTACGGCAGTCTTTACGTGTGGCGAAGGGCAAGGTTTGGGCAGTGCCTGCTACAGAGATTGCTTTAAAACTTTTAGACACTCCTATGACAAATACTGCATTGTTAGGTGCTGTTGCCAAAGCTACTGGTATAGTTTCTTTGGAGGGTATTGCGAAAACTTTGAAGACTCGTTTCCGAGCGGATTTAGCTGAGAAAAATTTTGCTGTTGTGCAAGAAGCTTTTAATGAGGTTAAAGGCATATGAGTAAACAACAACATGAGAAAGGCTGGAAAGACTTAGCCCTAGCTGCTGTAAGTCCAAAAGCCAGTACTGAGTTTTTAACTGGTGATTGGAAAACTTTTATGCCGGTGAATGATGTTGAGAAGTGTGTTGGTTGTTTAATTTGTGTGATGCTTTGTCCTGAAGGGGCTGCTCGTGGGTGTTCTGAACAGGGTAAAGTTGTGTTTGATCTTAATTTCTGTAAAGGCTGTGGTATATGTGCAAATGAATGTCCGGCAAAAGCACTTACCATGAGAATGCCTGAAAAAGACGAAGAAGGGGTATAAGAATAATGTTGGTTCAAGAAAAAGGAAAAGTTTTGGTTAAGCAGGAGACTTTGGCTCTTAATGGTGATGAGGCAGTTGCTTTGGCGGCTAAGCATTCTGATGTTGATGTTGTTGCTGCATATCCCATTACTCCTCAAACTATTATAGTTGAAAAGTTTAGTGAGTATGTTGCTAATGGGGAGGTGCAAACAGAGTTTGTTTGTACTGAGTCTGAGCATAGTGCGATAACGGCGTCTTTGGCGGCGTCTGTTACGGGTGCTAGAGCTTTTACTGCAAGTGCGTCTGCTGGTTTAGCGTTGATGCATGAGATTCTTTTTGTAACTTCTGGTTCGCGAGCGCCTGTGGTTATGGCTGTTGCTAATCGTGCTTTATCTGCGCCTATTAATATTCATGGCGACCACTCTGACAGCATGGCTGAGCGCGATAGTGGTTGGCTTCATATTTATGTTGAAAATGCTCAAGAAGCATATGATTCAATAATTCAAGCTTTCAAAATTGCAGAAGATCCCCAAGTTTCTTTGCCCATTATGGTGGGCTTAGATGGTTTTGCCATTAGTCACACATTGGAAAATGTTAATGTTCTTGCTGAAAATGTTGTGCGCGAGTTTGTTGGTGAACGCGTTTTACCTATGGTTATGACTCATGAAGGCAAATCAGTTCCATTCAAACTTGACCCTGACAACCCAATGACCATGGGCCCCAATGTTTCCTCAACTTTTTATTTTGAATTTAAACGTCAACAAGAAGAAGCAATGCAAACCGCCCTTAAAAAAATCCAAGAAGTCAACGAAGAATATGCTACCTTAACCGGTAGAAGCTATGGTAATGGTCTTATTGACACTTATCAACTTGAAGATGCTGAATTAGCAGTTGTTGTTGTCGGCTCAACCACCGGCACCTTAAAAGTACTCATAGATGAGCTTCGAGCGGAAGGTGTAAAGGCGGGTCTTTTGCGATTACGCACTTTCCGTCCTTTCCCTACTACTCACCTACAAGAAGCTCTTAAACACTTAAAAGCCATAGCAGTAATGGATAAAAGCATGTCCTTTGGCGGTTTAGGCGGTCCAATATTTAACGAAGTTCGTAACGCACTATTTGATCTCAAACAACGTCCCCTTGTTATCAACTACCTTTACGGTTTAGGCGGCAGAGACAGCAACCCCGTAGGACTGCGCAAAATCTTTGAAAACCTACAACAAATAGCTAAAACAGGACAAATCGACATGAACATAGTACAATATTTAGGCTTAAAGGAGTAAAAAGAAGAGAGAGAAAAAGATGACAACAACACCTACCACCACCCCAACATCTACATCTACATCGATTCCTGAAGAATGGAAGTTTACTGCAAGAGATATTGCCCTTAAACCTGACTTGTTTTTGTCAGGTCACAGAGCCTGTGCCGGATGTGGTCCTGCAACGGTACTTCGTCTAGTAATGAAAGCCCTTCGAGGACCCACCATAGTCACGCAAGCAACCGGCTGCATGGAAATAGTTGGCTCAATATACCCCTACACTTCTTGGGGACTACCCTGGCTTCACACAGCCTTTGAAAACGCAGCCGCAAACGCCTCAGGCATAGAAGCTGCAATTAAAGCATTAAGCAAAAAAGGCAAACTCAAACAAGAACACATAGACGTTATTGCCATCGCAGGAGACGGCGGAACATACGACATTGGTCTACAAGCCCTATCCGGCGCTATCGAACGCGACCATGACTTCCTATTCATACTCTACGACAACGAAGGCTACATGAACACAGGCATTCAAAGAAGCGGCGGAACCCCCACAGGAGCCTCCACAACAACAACCCCTGCAGGAAAAATAATCCCTGGCAAACTAGAAAAGAAAAAACCCATAACCGACATCGTCCTAGCACACGACATAGAATACGCCGCAACAGCCACACCCTACTACTGGAAAGACATGATGACCAAAGTCCGCAAAGGCCTAGAAGTTAAAGGCCCCGCATTTCTACACATTTTCGCCCCCTGCCCACGCGGATGGAGAACAGAACCCTCAAAAACAATGTCCTACTCAAAACTATCCGTTGAAACCTGCACATTCCCCATATGGGAAGCAATCAACGGCAAACGAACCCTATCCACACCAAGCAAAATGTACTCCCTATCCCCCCAAAAGAAAAAACCAATCACAAACTATCTCGAAGGACAAGGACGCTTCCGCCACCTATTCAAACCCGAAAACAAACACATCATAGACCAAATCCAACAAGTAACCGACACAAACTGGCAAAAACTACTCAAACAATGCGAAACAACAACCTAACTTTCTTTACTTATTTACCTCTATTAAAAAAAGTTTACAAGGATCATAGGCTTCGATAATTTTGATATACTAATTTGAATTGGGAACAGATATACCTTTGAGTATGTCGGAATAAGATAAAAAGTGAGAATCTATGGAAAATAAATGGGTGAAAATCTATTATGAATTAATAGAGACATTAAAAAAGCAAGGCAGACCTTTGGGAGTATTTAAATCATTGAATATAAAGTCACACTATGTCAATGAAATGGTTGGACAATGTGGCTGGAAGTATGCAAGGCATCATATTGATGAGATTAAAATAAGTGGTGCTATTTTGAAAGATATGCCTGAATATCAAACAGGGCAAGCAATTATCGTTGATCTTATGGAGCATTTATTGTTGCACTACATTATCGTAATGGCTAATACCACAGAACCAAATCATGGTATGCTTGTATATTTGCAATACTGTGATGACCCACTTGCTACTTGGGAAAAATATGCAATAGCAGGGTGTAAAAAATTTGCCATAGAGTTTGATGAAAATTGGACGAAAAATTTAACATTTCGCCCCTTCGGCAGTTTGCACTGAAATAGGGTGTGAAAGTAATTGTTATATGAACCTCCATTTCTACAACACTTGCTACAATTAGGTGACTATCAGTCAATATAAAGTCTCAAAACTTATACCATGATTTTGAGGAAAGGAACCCTCTGTAGACATGTGTCCCAATTTCAGAACTACTGAATTGTCTAATTGCACAAATATTCATTTATAAATATTAGACCTCCTCGGGATTTAGTTTTGGTTTTCATGGTTGATTAGACCGCAGATTAGGGCTGCTCGTATTTCGAAACGTTTACGTCTATTACGATACTTGTTTGCCAAAATTTTAAACACCTTAAACTTTGCAATAACATTCTCAACAAAAACACGCAAACGAGAAATACGCTTATTCTCCATTTTCTCCTCCACACTTAACACGCCACCACGA
>WQYG01000044.1 GCA_009781395.1 Candidatus Bathycorpusculum sp.
TCGAACTGTGGAAACTTTAATTACTGCAATACATTCTATTTTATCAAATGTTTCACCAGAGTTAATTGCAGCGTGGGTTAAACACTGTGGATATAAACAATAAAAAGTTAAGTTGCTATAGAAAAAATTGTGTGAGATAAAAGTTTTTATCGGACGCGATTATGACTGCGGCTATGTTTATGTTGGCTGCATTTCCGCCAGGTTCGTAGAGGGCTGCTATGCTGAAGAATCGTGCATCATTTTTTGTGTAGAATCCACAGTAGATCCATGCAGGATTATTGCTGCTCTGCAAAGTTGTACACATAGTTTGTGTCCAGTCACTAGGATTATTATCATCATTATCATGGTAAGCTACAAATGTGTAAAAGTCTGTTTTGTACCCCAAAAGAGTATGTATATCCAAATATCAATTGGTATACCCCGATTAAATTGTGCCACCATTTTTCCACAAGCAACAGCAACCGCCCCTTTAGATGTTGACAAGGCTTCCATCCTACATAACGCCAGCTAACCATACTCATAGGTAACACTTCCAGATCCCAAATGCAAAACAGTTAACACATTACTAACAGGACAATACTACAAATCATAAGTGTAAGAGGGATTACAAAGGCTCATACAACCTAAACGCCCGAATTTTTATACCTACGATAAATAAAACGTCTGAAAAAACCGTCAAATAACAATAAAAACTTAAAAACACAAAATTCTTCTCATGCAACAAATATAAAATTATAACTACACAAAACCGTAATTTACCATTTCTAAACCCCTATTAACGTTTAACAGGTATTTCAAACTTCACACATATTGTAGACATAATTTTTCCAAGATTTCAGAAGATACAAGTGTATAGTACAAAAACAGCCAGAATTCAAGATTAAACAAGTTTTGGATAAGAAACTACAACTCTTTTAAAAAATATCATTATTGCACATTCAGATACGCTATGGTATGTTACCATTATTGGTACCACCATTATTGGTACCACCATTATTGGTACCACCATTATTGGTACCACCATTATTGGTACCACCATTATTGGTACCACCATTATTACTGTGCGCATCACCACTGCCATCATCATCAGAAATGACACCATCATCACCACCACCAACAGAACCATCATCACCACCACCAACAGAACCATCATCACCACCACCAACAGAACCATCATCACCACCACCAACAGAACCATCATCACCACCACCAACAGAACCATCATCACCAGAAAGATTATCAGCAGGATCATCAAAAACATCACCAGAATCATCGTCAGAACCACCAACAACAGAAATATTGTCAGAGGTATTACTCTCGTCAGAATCATCAATGGGATTGGTGTCATTGTCGTCTTGAGTGTATCGTGGAATCCAATCGTAGACGAGAATGGGTTTTTCGGATATTATATATGCAGAGAGGGTAGTTGTTGTGTTGTTGTTTTCGTTGTTTGGTGTGGGTGTGGGTGTCCATGTTGTTGTGATGGTGACGTCATGTGTAGGCATGGTAAAAGTTGTGGTGTTGTTTGTGGGGTTTTCAAGTGTAATGTTTCCGTTGTTGACTATCCATTCGTTGAAGTTGTATCCGGGGCGGTTGCCGGCGTTGATTGTGATTGTGTTGCCTTCGACATATGTGCCTTCGCCGGAATTTGATGTGTCATAGCTGTCGGTAACTGTTACAGAGTAGTTTGGTAGTTCGTAGTGTATTGTTATGTTGTAAAAGTAGCCGTGTTCAAAGTTGTAGAGTGGGTTGGTAGAGTCATCTTCTTGTATGTTAAAGATTGTAACTGCGTTGTTGTTATCGATAATGTGGGGCATGTTTGCTTTGTTAGCGTTGGAGAGGTTGTTGTTGATTTTTTGGTTGTTAAAACCTATGACGCCGAGGTTGAATTTGGACCAGATGTTGTTTTCTTGGGGGGTCCATGCGCTGTAGAGAACTAGGTTGTCGTTGATTATGATGTTTGGGTAGGGGTTAGAAGTGGAGTGGTGCATGAGGTTGTTTTGTGATTCAGTGTCATCAGGGGTCCAGCCGATGAAAGTGTTTGTTGGTTCGGTGGATTCAATGTTGGTTTCGGTGTTAAGTTTAAGGGTGTAAGGGCTGCCGACTAGGGCATAGTCTGTGTAGCCATCGCCTGTGCCCATTGGGCCAGGGTTGTATGTGATTGAGTATAGTTTTTCTATGACTATTTTTGAAACAGTGAATGTTCGTCCATCGGTTTCGGAGACAGGTTTGTATAATTCGCGTAAATTGTATTCGCCGAAAAATAGTACGGTGGATTCATGTTCTGTTTCGTTGTTGTTTGAATAATTA
The DNA here is from genome assembly GCA_009781395.1 of Candidatus Bathycorpusculum sp. Lineage (GTDB taxonomy): Archaea > Thermoproteota > Bathyarchaeia > Bathyarchaeales > Bathycorpusculaceae > Bathycorpusculum. The sequence continues at coordinate 2,311 of WQYG01000044.1, forward strand.
TGAATGACTTTGATAGAGAGTACGTATAATTCTGTGTTGGCGTTGTAGTAGCTGATGTCGTAATTGTTGTAGCCTTGTAGGAAGGGTTTTGACCAGGTGGTGTGGGGGTTTATTTTGGAGTTGTATATTTCGTCGTGAGTTGAGCTTCGGTTATAGGCTGTTGCTGCGTGGTTGTTTGAAAAAGTTACGTCTTCACCGATGAAGAGTTTTGTAAAATCGTCTTGGTTAGTAGAAGTGTCGGTGATCCAGATTCCGCCGCCGTTGTTTGAGGCGGTGTTGCTGGAAATTGTTCCGCCTAATAGGTTAAAGATGTTCGTATTAATAGTAGTATCAGTAGAGGTAGGGTTGTTATTTAGATATATGCCTGCGCCTGAGATGGCAATGTTGTTAGAGATAAAGCCGTTTGTCATAGTGAAGGCTCCGTTGGCGTATATGCCGCCTCCATAGTTGGCTCTATTGTGGATTATTTGGCCGTTGGTCATTGTAGAGAAAGTGTTAGTATGGGTGTATATGCCGCCGCCGTTATGTTTGGCGGTGTTGCTGGAAATTGTGGCGGTGTTAGAGAGTTTGAAATTGCTTAGGGCTGCTATGCCGCCGCCGTTATGTTTGGCTATATTGTTAGAGATTACTCCGCCGGTCATGCTAAAGGTTGTATATGGAAGGTCGTTAGAATATATGCCGCCACCGTCTGTTGTTGCGGTGTTGTGGGAAATTATTCCATCGTGCATTAGGAAAATGTGATCATTTTGTACGCCGCCGCCCATGTTTGCGGTATTGTCAAAGAGGTTTCCATCGGAAAATAGGGTAAAGTGGCCATTATTAAATACGCCTCCGCCGCCATTTTGGGCAACGTTACTGGAGATAGTGCCATCTATCAGGTTAAAGATGCCGCTATTGTACACTCCGCCTCCAGAAGAGGATGCAGTGTTACTGGAAAGTATGCCGCCTTTAGACAACACAAAGAGGCTGTCAGCATAATTATATACTCCACCTCCACATTCTGCTGTATTGCCAGAAATCACTCCGTCTTTGTATAAGGCAAAAACACCGTGCTGGCCATTGTATATTCCACCGCCGTTCTTCAATGCAATATTGTCAGAGATAACTCCACCATAAATCACCGCAAAAAATTCGACACTATCACTACTACCGTTGTCGTTGTTGATAGATGAGTTGTTGTCGTCATCATTGGCAACATCAACGACATCATCATCATCATCATTAGTTGTGTTGTTTTGCAAAAGAGTCGTGGTAGTAGAGGGGAGGTCATTTGTGCCAATGTTTATTCCTCCGCCGTGTTGAGCAGTATTTCCAGAGATTACTCCGTTGTGCATGATGAAAAGACTATGTATATAGTTAAACACGCCGCCTCCGTCAAGTAGGGCGGTATTGTTAGCGATTACACCGTCAAACAGGGTAAAAGTGCAAGAGGTATTGTTGTTGTTAAATACGCCTCCGCCTGAAGAGGAGGCTTTATTGTCAAAGATTGTGCCCTTTAACATTGAAAAAGTGCAATTATTGTAGATGCCCCCTCCATTTTGTAGTGCGGTGTTGCCGGAAATTTCTCCGTCAAATAAGCAAAATAGGCCATTGTTATACACTCCACCTCCGTTATATGTGGTGGCGGTGTTGTTTGAGATTACGCCGTCAAACAGGTTGAATGTGCAATTAGGAGAGGTATACACTCCGCCGCCGGAATAGGTGGCAGTGTTAAGAGAGATTGTTCCGGCAGACATTTCAAAAACACCGCCAGGTGCAACATGTACTCCTCCGCCGTATGGGGCAGTGTTGCCGGAAATTTCTCCGTCAATCATGAGGAGGGTGCCGCCTGGGTTAATAGTTACTCCGCTGCCCACATGACCGGTTAAATGAGTTACAGTAATGTTGGCAAGTATTAACGTGCCATCGATAACTATAACATCGTAATCATCTTGTGTTCCGACAAGCTGATAGAAGTTTTCTTTTTCGTTGTAGCTTATTAACATAATTATTTTGTTGCTAGGGATGTTAAGGGAAGAGGTGAGGTTGATATTGTTGGTTAAGGCGATAACGTACGTTTCTTGTTCTGTTTCTGTTACAGTATCAGAAGGGGTGGGTGGGGTAGAGTTGGTTGGGTAGAGGGCTGTTTTGAGTTGTTCTTCGTTTTCAACGTATATAGGGGGTTTGTGTGGTGTGATGAGGTTTTCGTTGGATTCGATTAGGGGGTTTTTTTCAGGTAGTTTTGTTGTATTTGTTTTTTCTTCGTTGGGGTTAGTGTTTGATAGGAAGTTGATGTTGGTGGTGGTGTGTAGTGCGGTAGCTGTGGGGGCAGTAAGTAGGAGTAGTATAATTATTATGGGGGTAAGGGTCATAAGAGCGCGTCTGCTATAAAGTCTGTGAAATTTAGACTTGGTTGTGATTTTTACATCCGGATATAGATGTTTCATGGTAGCAGACGCAACTATGCGTGTTATAACGTAAATTGCAAAAGCACCACATATAAACCCACATTACAACACGTGATATACAATTCGTATGTATGCAACTCGCATGTTTTTATAGACTTCAAATTAAAGTGTGTATCATAAACATGTATGCACAACCATTGTTGGATGAATAAAACCTACATGAAAATTTAAACACCGTCAAAAAATAGCAAACTAAAACCATGTTTTCACCAAGAGCGGAATACATGCTACAATTCAATCAAAAATACCTAAAAAAACAAAACATGTAATAAAATATAAAAAGCCATCAAAAAACTCATAACGAAAAATTAACAAACAATTTTGCATAAAAAACAGCAGCTAACCCGATCCGAAACCAGGCAGTCATCCAAACACCAACACCTCAAACCCACATCAACACAACCTCACCCATTAAACACTACAGTCACTCCTTCAATATTTGGAAACGAAGACCATAAAATATGACCACAACCTCCGCTACAAACAGAGTAACATACAAAATAGTCCATCCATTCACCAACACCATAACGCCACTCAAAGCTCCAGGGGTAAATAAGAACACAAAAAGACCCATAACACCTAAAATAAACGCCACAACTAACCACAAAGCGCCATACGACTGCAACCGTCTCTTCAACTCTGCCCCAGATGCCAAACCTCGCTGTTGTCTATACTTCAGCAACACATAAATGCCCGCCAAGACAGCCAACACAAGACCAGACACACTTAACACCAAATTCATAAGAGCCCATACAAGAGGCAAAGGATCAACAACCACTTCCCTAGGAGGAGAATTATCAGCCCCCTCATCATCTGGAAGCACAGGAACCAAAGGAGCAGGACTGGGCCTATTATTCACAGATGGCTTACTACTACTTGAAGAAGAACTGCCACCACTATTATTGTTATTGCTATCGTTACTTTGTGTATATTGTGCTGTTACGGTAAGGTCAGAGATTACATTGTTAAAGGCGGAGGGGTTCCAGCCTGTGAAAGTGTAACCGGTACGTGTTGGATTGGCAGGTGCAGTAGCAGCAGCACCATATACAACAGCCTCAGTTTTTAAAATGGCATTGTTCCAGTCTCTGAAGAGTACTGTAAAAGTAATTTGTTTCCATTGAGCCACATAAGTGACATCCCCCTCGACAATAGAAGAGAGTTCAGGAGACCATCCGATAAACTCCCAACCAACCTCACCTATAACCTCAGCAGGTGCTGCAGGAGTAACCGCGCCAAAAGAAAGCCCCCCCACAACTTTTTCATCAAAAACACCATGTGTACCACGCAAATAACGTACAGTATATTGTTCAGGTTCAAGGGGTTCAACATTTTTCTCCCACACCGCAAATAGAGCAGTATCACTTAATATAGTAAAAGTTGACCCAGGCAAATGTGACGGGAACTCGGCACTTGAACTTAAAGCCCAACCAATAAAAGTATAACCCTCTTTAACCATACTTCCTTGATTTGGCACCAATACCTTACTACCACTAACATACATATGATTACTAGGCACAAAACCATCCGTAAACCCAACGCCATCATACGTAACTGTGTAAGACACTATCCCCCCAACATCACTTAAGCCCCAATGGGCGGTCAACACAATATCCCCAAAAGTACCTTTAGAAACACTAAAAGAACGCACAGGTACCGTTACACCACTACCATTAGCATACCGCACCGTCCAACCTAAAAACGTGTAACCCATCATCTCAGGATCCGCTACATCAACAGAGAAGTCACTAGCTATACTGTACCCAAGAGGATTACCAGCCGCATTAACTCCACCATTTAACACATAACTAATACTGTACGAAACGGGCACCCATATAGCCCACAATTCAATATCACCCATATCTTCAGGAAGCACAAAAGAAGGAGATATAAAAGAAAATTTTTGGTAAATACTTTGAGTACGATTATACCACATAATCCAACCAAAAAACGTGTAACCATCCCTAGTTGGGTCATCAATTTTAAGAGGTAAATCATTCACAGTATACAAACTGGGGTTTCCCGGATCAACACCCTCCTGCAAATTATATTCAATACTGTGTTGAGAGGGCACTTCAGCATCATAGCCCCAGATGGCTATTAAAGTAATATCACCTGCTGTACCTTCAGGGATAGTGTAAGGAAAAGGCCCTGTAAAATCTAGAACATACCCAGCATACACATCCCACCGCACCATGGCCCAACCCCAAAAGGTATAACCTGGCCCTCTATCGGGAACATCAATCGTAAGAGGAAGATCAGCCACATTATACGAATCAGGGTAACCCATAACAAATTCGTCATCCCATTTATAGAAAATATTGTATGAGGGAAAGGCCCAGTGTGCTATCAAAGTTATAACACCTGTAGCATCTTTAGGAATAATATAAGACACTATAGGGGTAGTAATGTTTACCAATAGTTCACTATCAGTAACATACATTACAGTCCAACCTAAGAAAACATCATCCCCTCTAGTAGGAGCATTAATTTCAATTTGAGGGTCACTCCCACTTGAGGTATAAGTAGATGGATTAGAGTTATCATTTGTTCCACCATTTAACTCATAGATGATGTCATATATGGGAAATTCAGGTTCAGCATTAGTCCATTGGGCTATCAAAACAAGATCACCCGTTGTGCCTTTAGGAATATCAAAGAAAAGTTCAGGCACAATAGTGCCATTATCACACACCACCACCCAACCTAAAAACGTGTAATCTGTCTTAAGTGGAGCAGCAATTGCAAGAGGCAGATCATTTACAGTATATGAGGCAGGTGTCTCAGGATGACTACCGTCATTTAATTCATATTGAATGTTGTATTCAAAGTTAGAAGTTACTATTACGTCTTTTATAGGTAAAAAGCCTGAATTCTCACTATTGACATAACGGATGCCATCGTTGTTATGTTCAGGGCTAGTATTGTGCCATGTTGCGCTACCGCCAGTGGAGACCAGAAGGTGAGTGTCTAAACCTTCATCATACTCAATAGGCAGGTTATCATCAGGTTTGTTCCATGCAACTACAATGCCATCGCTGTGGATGTTAGGTATACCACCGCCAACTATATGGATTACATTAGTGGCGCCTGTAATTGCTCGGCCATATGCAAACACAAATCCGCCACTTATCTCAACGTTAATTAACCGTTCGGACCGGATGGCATTGCCTGTTGTAGCTAAAACAGCACCTCCTGAAACTTCAATATAAGAAGAAGCCCCAGTTGTTCTAATGGCGTAACCCGAAGTAGCTGAAACAATACCGCCTGTTACAACAACGGCAGTGTTAGTTACTGCACTTGGATCAGTGGTTGCAGTGCTTATGGCAACACCGTTTACACCGTCAACATGCACTTTACCACCATTAACTCTGGCAACAGAATTAGAGCCAACAAGATTTATAGCACGACCATAAACCGATCTGCTGTAGACATCGCCACCATCTACTATTACATTACCATACGTTTGAATTGTGTAACCATAAAGGTTTTCAGATAAAACCCATACGCTGCCGTTATCTTTTATAAACACGTTATCACCCGTATTTGAGGGGTTGTTCATGTTGATAACGGGTTGTAAATTAGATGTTTCATCACCAAACACTGAACCATAGCCTTCTACCATAACAATAGTTCTCGGACCAGAGCCTACAATGGCAGCACCACTATTAGCTTGCACGACACCACACTTAGCAGGGCTGTCCCCCGTCACAACAACTTTGGCACCTTCGGCATTAATTGCAACACCACTACCGACATTTTCAATCCAACCATCCGGACCAATCTGAAAAGTACCCCCACCTGTAAAACGTATCAAAGGATTCGCCTGACCATGATAATTAGCACCCCAGTTTACAGTAATTCCTAAACCAATATCAAGCACCAAAGTTGATCGCACATCAAAAACCCAACCTGATACAGTAACAACATTTGAATCAACAGCATCAACCACAGCAGTTAAACCAGATATTGCATTAATTCGATAAACTAGTTGATCCACAGCAGAATCCTGCCCCATAACCAACGGCACAACGGGAAAAATTGTTAGAATTAACATAACTTCTAATAGAATAGCCACTAATCTAGTTGTACTTTTCATTGCGTTTTAACCTCATGAAACCACACTATTTTTGTCACCATTTTTTCAACAACCATCAACAATCAAACTGTCACTCATCAAACAGTTTAACCAATTATATCTCGCAAACAGAGATAATACATATTTAACAAGTACACCAAACTTTTTATACATTACCATATAACTAAAAATTCAACACAAAAATTTAAAGATAAAAACATCACCCAAAAAATACCCACCAACAACCCTCATAGAAAACAGCAAACTTGACAAAAAATGTATACAATAAAACAAAGAACTTAACATCAAAACAAAACACAAACAGTACAAGATTTTACCTACACCCAAAAAACAAAACCCACACACTATGCTAACTGCCAAATCACACCAAAAAGTTGAGAAAAACGCACAACATAATTAAACAGAAAAAGAAAAAAAGAGGCATCCTTTTGCAATTTTGGATTGTTTCAAGTTTGTGGGGCTTGGAGATAATTTAAGGGGTAAGGGAGAGCGTGCAAAAATTAATTGTTCTCCAAACCTTTCCACCAACAATCCAATATTGCAAATGTTTGCCTTCAGATGACCTCCATTATGGTTAGAGGGCTTTGAAAGCCTCTGACCATTTATTGTATTCGGTTAGCATTTCTAAGCTAACACTTGGCCTGCGTTGTTCTAGAATTTGACGGAAATCTTTCATCGTTAAGGGTCTAGGTTTTGCGGCTTTATCCTGTGCTTTACCAGATTCAAAGAATTCACCAATTAAACTAAGCTGTGCAGACTGACAAACATCGCGAATGTCGCTACCAGAAAAACCTTCCGTAAGAGGCGTTAATTCTGACAAATCCACACCTGAACCGACAATCAAATTACTAGCATAATGTTGCAACATGTTAAGTCTTGTTTCACCGTCAGGTAAAGGAACAAAAATACGTTTCTGGAACCGACGAACAAAAGCCCAATCGAGATTCCAAGGCTTGTTAGTTGCACCAATCACATAAACGTGAAGATTCTTGCCCTTATCAGTAATGCCATCCATTTCCTTTAAAAACTGATTCTTAACACGAATCTCACCACCGACATCATTAGCAGAACCCTTACCCATAAGAGAATCTAACTCATCAACAAACACAATTGCAGCTCTACCCTCATTAGCGCATTTGCGTGTAGCAGCAAACAATTTAGCAACATTTTGTTCAGCCTCACCTAACCATTTAGACATAATAGAGGCAGCATCAATGCTGTAAAAATTAGCATCAATCTCTGTTGCTACTGCTGCAGCTAAAAGAGTCTTACCGCAACCCGGAGGTCCATAAAGCAAAATTCCCCTAGGCCAACCAAGAGGATACAGATCAGGACGCTGCACAGGATACACAATAGCCTCTTTAACCGCCTTCTTAGCAACATCCAACCCAACCACCTGATCCCAATTAACCATAGGACGCTCAGTAACTATAATCTCATCATTACTCGATTTAGCAGAACCATCATTCTCCAAAGTTGCAGCACCACTACTACCACCATCATTGGCCTCAGCGTTAGCCTCAGCACGCATCTCAGAAGAAGAAACCACACCCTGTAAAGCCTTTATCCGTTCCTGATACGCAATCGCTCGCTGAACATACACTTTATTTAATCCATATTCAGGATATAATTGAACAAGTTGCAGCAGATTCTCTATTGCCTTTTGGTAAAGAGTAATAGCCCGCCCCTTTTGACCTTGCTTATCCATCCTAACAGCATCCAACGCATAGGCTGTTGCTGCCTTTTCCAATTCATGAGAAGCACTCATTTCTTAATTTTCCCCTTATTCTGGAGGTTTTAATTCCAATTTTATTTTACCCTGAGTTCCAAGGTTCTCAAGGGCACGCTCAATTTCCTTATCAGACAGTTTAAGTTCGCTTGAACACCGCGAAAAATCAAGCTCACCATCACACTTACGCACATATTCAAGAAGCACCTCTTCTAATGTCTGCTGCTTAGTAGAAACAGGCTGCTTCACTTCCATAGTAATTTCTTTAACCTCAGACTTAAATGAAATTAAAGTTTTTGAAACATCAAATCCTGACTCCTTAATTTCCTTAGCACCAAACACCTCAGAAGTTGTTGCCGACAAAGCAACACGCTCTCTAACGGGAGCCTGTGGAGTTCTAACAGTGTTTGCAGGCACAGAAAGAGGAGGCTCAGGTAAGTCTTGAGCAATTTTTTGCTCCATGAAAGCAGACACTTCTCTAAGAATTGCCTCACCGCCCTCAGTTTTCTGACCAACCGGGATAACAGAGCCATCACTGTTCAATTTTGTAACATGAAGCGTTTCTTGAATAGTATTAGTTACATTATTTAATTCAGCACTAACATCAGGCAAAACCTGAAACAGACCCGACGAAGCATCCTGAAGCAATTTTAAAGTCGGACGCAAATCAAACATTGCATCACTAAGCTCACGTATAGTTTCAATTCGAAGGATAACACCCTCAATATTTAACTGCATACTATAAACAAGCTTACCAACACGACGAACCTCAACCAACTCAGTAGCATAAATGCTAGCTTTTTCACGATTATTCATCTTTGTAGCATTTATACAAGTATCAAAAAGAACACGTTCACGTTGCTTTAAACGAAAAGCAGTGTTCTCTAACTTGCTTTTCTGAGTTTGAAGAGTAGTAATAGTTTTAGTGGCAACATCACGGATAGAAGGAGAAACTTTTTTTGTTCCAAAATAATCCATTTCTCTCTATCCCTCCAGTGATGTCATCACACGATATTTAAAGCCCAGCTTTTCCGATTTCTTTCACGTACACAACAACAGGCGGCTCAGGTAAATCAGCAACAGGGGCATTAGGACTACTGTTATTGTTATTGATATTGTTGTTTGTAGTCGTAGCAGCAGGAACAGGTATAGGAACCGGTTTTTGTTGAGTTGTTACGGTTTCAGCGTAAACTTTGTTGGCCTTTGGTAGAGTTGACGGGTCACCGATTAAAATGCTGGAAACTTTACTCTTTGTAAGTTCATAATCAGTTTTCTCTGTAGAAGCACGTCTTAAACTATCTTGTAGTAGATTAAAAGCTGTTTGATAGGTTTCTTCATCTACTTGACCGATTTCATGCTCAAGCTCAAGGTTAGCTATAGCATAGCTTAGAGATTTTATTTCTTCCTCGCATCGAGCAATTTCTACAGATGCTTCGTCAATTATAACTTGACCGTCTTTTTTGAGTTGGTTTAAAACACCTTCAAAACTATTGTGTAATTCTTGGAACAGTTCAGGAGCAATTTTCTGTTTATCATGTAGATGTTTTACAGCTTGATCTTTTCTCCAAAGCAGAGGTATTTGATCACACAATATGTTTGCCTGAGATTTAATTTTTGAAACGAACATAACCTCGGATCCATCATTAAATCTAAAATTTTCCATAGCTTGCTTTGAAAATTGACCGCCAGAAAATTCTACAAATACTGCATCAAATTTACCATTTGGATCTAATGCAAAGGAGGCGACTTTACCAATTACTTTCCCATACTCGTTTTTTATGGGTTTACCCAAAAAAAGAAAAAGATTGGAGGCAGACATTTTGTTATTTAACTCCTATCTGCTCAATATCCTTCGGTTGTTCTTTCTGCTCTAGCAGGTGTAGCAGTTGAGGGCATTCCTGGTGGCAGATCTGGGAATTTGTCTTTGATTTTTTGCTCTGCAACAGTTGCGGCTTCAGTTAGAATCTTGGCAGCGTCTTCGTTTACTGCATCAAAGTTGAGGGTCATTCCGCTTCCTTGGCCTGCTTCAAGCATAATACCGCTGAGCATGTTACCAATTTCGCCTAGTTCATTTTCAGCTTCTGGGAACACGCTTACTAATCCACTTTTGACCGAGCGTAGTACACCGACTGCTGGACCTAAGGTGGACACTACATCGCCTAATTCAGATGCTGTGCGTAATCTCAAGGTAATTTGTTCAAGGGCAAGTTTTGCATTCATGATCAATTTTGACATTTTACGAACTTCAGCGAGCTCATTTGCAAAAACGTTTGCGCGTGCGCTATCATGTTTAGTGTATGCGTCAACAATTTTTGCAAAAATTGCACGATCCCTTTGTGTAAATCTTTCATTAGCTTGATCTAACTTTTGAACTTGGAGATCAATACGGCGGGTTGCAAAATCCAACCGTGGTTTTAATGGTGTTGGCGGTTTTACCGCATCTTTTATTCTATCTGTAAATGGAGTCTCGTCACGTCTACTATCCCATTTCTTGGCAAATCTTTCTGACAATTAATTTTTCCTCCTTATAGCACCCCAACAGCACCGATGTAAATTATGGTTGTTAACATGCACATATATACATGACACATACGTCTGTATATACACTCCTTTAGAGCATTCATGAACATTAACTCAATACTTTAAAAATCACACATACAATAACCACTATTTATACAAAAAAATGTAAGCTACATTAAAAAGCCACAAATTGCACCCTACAACAGAAAGGTGAACAGATGAGCAACAGACTAAAAACCTTTGCAATAATAGCCCTCTTTGGCTTCATCATAGGCATAATCGCCAAACTTGCTGCAGACTATATCATCCCAAGACTAAGCGCAGCTATATCATCAAACGGATTCATCACAGAATACGTAATAGCAGGCATCGCAGGCGCAATCCTAACAATAATAATCATCATCATGTGGGCATACCTAACAGGAAAAAAAGACAGATACTAACAACAACAATAACCCACAAGACAACCCGTCAACATCTTCTTCTTTATAACAAATCAGCAAACAAATGCAAATTTTCTAAAAAAAATAACATCTAAAGCTTGGACTCGGTAGCGGAAAAAGACTTCACAAGCCTCCAGCTTAAATTCCCCGCTTTCAGCCTCATCGTACCTCGATTTCCTCATCGTCCAACTTTTTATAAAATCAACAGCTTATTTTACACTTTCGCAAACAAACCAACAAACACATCAACAATAACCACCAAAAATAGCCAAGCAGACACTTATGCATCTAAAAACTGTTTATCAACCATAAAAAAACGGGTTAAGGTATGATTTCAGCTCCATTATATTTAATGTAGTCAAAATCTGAAAGACAAATCCTCCCCGCAGATATCAACTGCTTAATACGCGGAAGTTGCATTGAAACATTGTCAACAAGAGCTTTAACGGTGAGACAAATTTCTTTGTAAGCATTCACACTCCAACGTTGCGTAATATTAGCATAATAACATCTACCACCGCACATGTTTAAAATTTCACAATCAGAACAAGGCAATTGATTAACAAACACTTTGCCTAGTTTTAACGGATGCGAGTCTGTTATATGGCCCAAATAATGATTACTCATACCCCACATGGTAGGACACGCCAAAATGTAACCATCGGTTTGAATGGCATAATTTATCCAACCACCCCCACACCGCAAAAAATTCACCTCTTCGTTATGCAACAAAGAGTAAGCTATACCTAAAATAGGATAAAGCTTTAAAACTTGGCCTTTCTGTTCCATGGTATCAACCCAAAAATCAACAAGCGCCTTAACACCTGGAATATAACTAGTTTCAGACCACTTTTTAAAATTACGTCGGGGATAATCGTTACCCCAAAACCCCGCATTAAGTTGCCAATGAATCGACGAAAACGAAAACTCGGGATTTTCAAGCAAAAAACGAATCTGTTTGTAAATATCAGTCTGTTCCATAACAGTAACTCTTGCAATTAACTCTCCTTTAAACCCATTTTGTTTTACAAGCTTCAAGTTTTCCAAAACTTTACGAAAAACACCTTTACCTCTATAGAAATCAGTTAAATATTCTTCACCATCAATCGAAACAAGCAACGTATGAAAACGATTAACATACACAGGTTCAAGTTTATCAAGAAGAAGACCATTAGTTTGCAACATATACAATTTAGGCACAACATTATCCATAATTTGCCTAAGAGACTCCAACTGCGTCAAAGGTTCACCGCCATAAAAAGTTAAAACACAATTAGGATCTTTACTACAAAAATCCCTAAGAAGACCAACATCATAAGTAACTTTACGGGACAAAGAATAATCCACTTCTAAAGTATCACTAAAATCTTCATCAAAATCATCAAGAGACTCCCCAAAGCAATAACGACACTGAAGGTTACATCCAGTTGCAAGTATCACATGAAAGAACATACCACTAAATACACACCGTACTTAATAGCACCTTCTACCACCCTTAACATACACTTCAAAAACATTGTTAATCAGTTTTTTCTTTCAAATGAGCCTTTTCCGCTTCCTTTTCAGCCTTAGCCGTTGCCTTATCAAGATAATCCTGAAGATCTATAGCACGCAACTCTTTTTCAGACAGAGTTTCAGGCGCTAAATAGAGAGGCACTGCAGCAATAAACAAAAAGAAACAGGCAAATGAAAACACTGCAGACAATTCAACCACGGAAGTAGCAACATAGCTACCAAACAAAAGCTGCAGGAAATTTGAAAGCAAATAAGGCAAAAAGCCGATGACGAAAAATTTTTCGCTCCCACGTTTATCTGCAATATCGCCCCACAAAGTTAAAAGAAACAGGGTAAAGAAAATGCCCCAAGCTACACCATCGGCAACCGTGTAAAACAATAAACCTCTATCATAATGGGGAAATAATCCTAAAAGGGCGTAGCCTAACCCAAGTAGAACAAAACCAAAGAACAGTAAACGTTTTCGACCAAAACGATCAGCAAAAAAACCAAAAAATATTGCAGATACCCCCGCAATAACAGCTTCCACTGTCGTCATGTTGTTAACAAGGTCAACAGGAAAGGCAGAATATAACACTGGAAACGCAAAATTGTTCACTAAAGAAAACATTAACCAAGGAAGAAAATAAAACAACATTGAACGCATTTTTAGAATACTTTTGTATGAAACAGTTTCTTCTTTATTAACCAGTACTTCAGAGGGTTTTAAAAGTAAAATAACAAGTAACCCGCACAGCTTCCACAATATCAAAGCCGACGCAACATATACAACAGTAGAGTTAGAGATAAACACGCCTGTTAAAGCAAAACCTACGCCATTAAAGAAGATAGTTAAACCACTTATTCTTGCGCGATACACACTTTTTATGTTAGCAGAGTAATAGCCCAATACTACAGGAAAACCGAACCCAAAATATGCGCCAACAACACCTGAAATAATTGCAACATAAAAGAAAGAACTGCCACCCACTAGTAAAGCAAGAGAGGATACAAATATACCTGCAATCATCCAGTAGGTTATGAATTTTAGTCTTTTTTCAATTTTTTGAATAAGTACAGTGCTTAAAACTGCAAAGAAAACAACAGCCAACAGGTTAATACCAAAGAGCAGTACAAGGTATTTACCTGTGAAACCTGAATTGCCTTTTAAAAAACTAAAAATACAAAGATACCAAACTAGGGTAGACACTACTAAAATAATGTTAACTATAGCATTCTTTATGTTTATAGTAGATTCTTCTTGCAAACTACTCTGCATGTTAGAAACATATAATTCTACGTAAAGCTATGTTATTAAAGGTAATGCAGTAAAAACCGTATTAACAACAACTTTTTTAAGCAACAAAACACATTGTATCTTAGGAGAAGAGAAGAAGATGAAAAAAAAATCAATACGAGCCGTTGGCGGTTGGTAAGTAAATAAAGAGTTATTTGTTAGAGGTCAATAAGTTTAGGAGTAGGGATACGTCATGTCCTACTCTACCATTTTTGGTTAATAAGGCGTTGAGTTTTGGGTTAACAGTTTGTTCGTTGATTTTTTGTTTAAGGTTATAGACGTCCTTAGATTCTAGAACTAATTTGGCAATTTTTTTAGTCATCACTTTTGAAGAAACAGCTGAGGGGTTTTTAACAAAGTTTTCAACAGCAGTTTTTATTTTTTTGTCTTGAACAGCATAGACCATAGGTAAAGGGGGGCATTCAAATTTTATACGATGCTGCAACTCAGACGTATCAAGCATGTCGTTAAACTCGTCATGGATTGTTCCAAGCATACCAACCGTTCGACCAAAACTCGTCAAAACCTCCAATGTCGCATCATCAGCTTGCCCAATAATTCCGCCAACCCTACATTGAAGCTCAGCAACAACACCCTTCAAACGCATAATCTCAAAATATTCATCAGGGTCGATACGTGTTTTTTTAGTTAATTTACGCTCTAAAGCTTGAGCAGAACTCATTTCAAAAACAGCCTTAAGGGTTAAACCAAAAATCTCCTGTTTTTGTTTTGGTAAAAGATTCTCACAAGCACTATGAAGCAATGTATAGCCTTGTACCAATAAAACATCCCCCACAAGAAGCGCAACCTCCGACCCAAACCTACCACACACCGTCCGCTTACCATACTTAACATCTGAACAATCAACAACATCATCATGAACATCCGCCGAAAAAGCAA
>WQYG01000045.1 GCA_009781395.1 Candidatus Bathycorpusculum sp.
CTTTAACTAAAACTCAGCGTGCCATTCTAGAAGCGTGTGGTTTAACAGAAAACGACCTAAAAAACTATCTCACAAACAAATAACTCACTTTTTGTATGTGCACAAAACACCGCAGAATTTAGGATTAAACTAACAAAAATATCAACACCCCCTTGCATTTACCAAAAAAACAAAACAAAATTCCCACATAGAATTAAACCCTTGACACAAACTCGCACAAATAGACGGATAACAAACTTCATCCCAAAACCCGCCATCAAAACATTTCACTCTACAACCCTGCCATTACTAAAACAATCAAAACTAGAGAATCCTCTTTTAACACATCAAACATAGGGATTACTGAAATAATTGTTTCACTATACCTCTACACATAAAACCAAGTTTAAATTTCTTCCAAATAACGGTTAAATTCTACCCCCCTTTATTTCGGCCATAATTGGAGTATACCCTACATTGGCCAAAAATATTATATGTGTAACATCATCAAACACGATATAGCCAAACCTTCTTAACAGCCACAAACCACTTCAAAATTATCTTTTACAGACTCACAACAAATAGGCAAACATCCTCACAAATCTAAAAACGGCTTTATAATTTCAAACAATTTCTCACTATGAACAACATAACTCGTATGACTTTCTCCCTCCACAATCTTAAGAACACTATTACGTATATTCTTTGCAATATTTTTTGTATGCTTATCCTTAATAAAATCCTTACTACCTGCCAACACAAGAGTTGGTGTAACAATTGTTTTTAACTCAGCATCTGCAATGTTTGGCTGCGTCAACATTAACTTATATTTTTGATTTCTCGTAAAAAAATATACGCTTTTCATCAAGAAAAATATCTCCCTCTTAACTCCATTAGGATTCGTATTTGCCCCACTAATAACAAGCTTGGAAAGCATTGCTGGATACTTAATTGCCAACAAAAGCCCAATAATTCCCCCATCACTAAACCCATACAACACAGGCTTTTGAATACCCAAACCCTCAATAAACGCAACAACATCCTCCATCATGACATTATAATCCAAACCCTCAACTTTACTACTTTTGCCATGATCACGACTATCAATAGCATACACAGTATTACCCAAAGAAAGCTGCTTTGTTAACACATCAAAAATAAAAAGATCCTCACCGTTACCATGCAACAAAACAACGGGAGAGCCCTGCCCCACTTTCTCATAATATAACTCTACATCACTATTAACCCTGAAATACACCTAACACTTCTCCAACATAACTTGATACTTCTAAACTACTCACTAATGGATACCCACCCATACACGGATGAAAAAACAAATCCACAAAAACGCTAATGAACACAACATTATTATTTAAACCCCACGTCTTATGAACACACCCCTCCAACTCCACACAAACATAACCCTCATAATCATCAGTATCATCAATTAAACATCCTTAAAACATCCAACACCAAAAACAAAAACATCAACAAAGTTCCCCCTCTTTATAACAACTACATAGCAAATTTTTGAAACAACAGTTACACTATAAACTTTTGCTAAATCAAACAAACAAACAATAAACCTTGCACAAAAATCTACAAACAACAACCACCACCACAAAAAACAAACAACAAATAAACAAAAATAAAAAACACGCTGACCAACTAAACACATGCAACACAATTAATCTACCATAAACATTTATAGAAACCACAACTTTATTGAAAACTCAACGGTGCTAAAAATCCAAAAAACAAACATCAAAACACAAATCCTTCAAGTAAACCCTACAAATCCTGAATTTAAAAAAATCCAAACTGCAGCTAAAATCATCCAAAAAGGCGGACTAGTTGCCTTTCCAACAGAAACCGTTTACGGCCTAGGAGCAAACGCCCTAAACCCTAACGCCGTTTCAACTTTATTTAAAACCAAAAACAGACCCCTAGACAACCCCCCCATAATACACATAGCAAACACTAACCAAGCTTATCAACTCACAGAAGAAATACCCCAAAACGCTGAAACCCTAATGAACCAATTCTGGCCCGGCCCCCTAACCCTAATATTTAAACGCTCCAAAACAACAACCCTGCCCAAAGAAACCACCACAAACCTAAACACCATAGCACTACGAATACCAAACAACAACATTGCCTTAGCCCTAATAAAACAAAGCAACACCCCAATCGCCGCCCCCAGCGCAAACCTTTCCGGAAACCCAAGCCCAACCACCGCACAACACGTTTACGACGATCTAGCCGACAAAATTGACGCAATAATCGACGGCGGCCCCACTAACATAGGTGTAGAATCCACAGTCTTAGACTTAAGCGTTAACCCACCCCAACTACTACGACCCGGCGGAACACCCTTTGAAAACATACAAACAATACTGCCCAACGCAACATTACACCCATTTGCCACCTCAGAACAAGAACTAACAACAATCAAACACACACCCTCCCCTGGCATGATGCATAAACACTACGCCCCAAACGCACAAATGCTCTTAATTGACGGCTCACTCCAAAACATCATTACCAAAATCACCACTTTATCTAAACAATACAGCAGTGAAGGAAAAAAAGTAGGCATATTAACAACAGACGAAACAAAAAACGAATACCCTCAAACATATACAATAAAATCAATGGGCAGCCGCTCTAACATAAACCTCATTGCAAACCAATTATTTAACAAATTACGCGAATTCAACAAAACCCCCGTCGAGATTATTTTAGCAGAAAGCATACCTTTAGACGGCCTAGGCCTAGCCGTTATGAACCGACTGCGAAAAGCTTCAGGATATCACATCATTAAAACTTAACAAACTTGTCTTTGTCTGGTTTTAACATTTTAATTTTTTATTTGTCCATTGATGTACTGGGAAAAATTTATATGTTCTTTTTGCTTGTTCCATTTCACTAAATCTCAAATTAGAAAAAGCATATTTGGTGAATATTATGTCAACACAAGGTGGACAAGTTCCTATTCTAGTGCTAAAAGAAGGCACTGGAAGAACAATTGGTCGTGAAGCACAAAGAAGTAACATTATGGCTGCAAAAATTGTGGCTGAAACAGTAAAAACCACGTTAGGCCCATGCGGTATGGATAAAATGCTCGTAACTGGTATGGGAGACATCGCAATTACAAACGATGGCGCAACTATAATGAAAGAGCTTGATGTTCAACATCCCGCAGCAAAAATGCTTGTAGAAGTTGCCAAAGCTCAAGACAACGAAGTGGGTGATGGCACAACCACAGCAGTTGTTTTATCAGGAGAGTTACTTTCCAAAGCTGAAAGTTTGCTGGATAAAAATGTACATCCTATTATTATCATCGAGGGCTTTAAAAAAGCAAGCGAAAAAGCTCAAGAAATTCTTGACACAATAGCAATGCCCGTAGCATTCGACGATGATGCAACTATTAAACAAATAGCTATGACCTCTCTTAACAGCAAAGGAATTAACATTGCTCAAGAACACTTTACAAAACTACTTGTTGATGCAGTTAAACAAGTCGCTGAAAAAGTCGATGGCAAATACAAAGCCGACCTTGACCTAATTAAAGTAGTTAAAAAACACGGCAAAAGCCTTGACGACTCCGAACTAGTCAAAGGCATGGTCCTTGATAAAGAAGTAGCCAGCTCACAAATGCCAAAAATCATTAACAACGCCAAAATCGCCTTACTTAACGCTAAACTTGAAATAGAAAAAACAGAATTCGATGCAAAAATTAACATCGAAAGCCCCGATCAGATGCAACTCTTCCTAGACGAAGAAGAACGTATGATAAAAGACATGGTTACCACCATCCAAAACTCTGGTGCAAACGTTGTTTTCTGCGAAAAAGGCATTGACGATATGGCCCTACACTTCCTTGGAAAAGCAGGCATATTGACAGTAAAAAGCATCAGCAGCAGCGATATCGAAAAACTCGCCCGCGCAACAGGCGGAAGCATTGCTGCAAGCGTAAAAGACCTAACATCTAACACTTTAGGCTATGCCAATCGCGTTGAAGAAGTCAAAATCGGCGATGACAAACTCCTCTACATCCGCGACTGCAAAAACCCCAAAGCAGTAACCCTAGTTATCCGCGGAGCATCAAACCACGTAATTGATGAAGCTGAACGCAGTCTACACGATGGTTTATGTGTAGTCCGTAACGTAATTGAAGATGGCAAAATCGCTGCAGGCGGCGGTGCAACAGAAGCTGAACTCGCAAAAGGATTACGCGCATACGCAGTCAAAGTAGGCGGACGAGAACAACTTGCAATTGAAGCCTTCGCTGACGCCATAGAAGCAATTCCTTTAACACTTGCCGAAAACGCCGGCTTAGACCCAATTGACATCATGGTCGCACTACGCAGCGAACACGAAAAACAAAACAGCAAAACCATGGGCATAGACGTCACCACAGGCAAAATCATTTGCATGTGCGAAAAAATGATTATCGAACCTTTACGTGTCAAACAACAAGTCGTCAAATCAGCAACCGAAGCCACCAACATGATACTAAAAATTGATGACCTAATCAGCATCAAAGGCAGCAAAATGCCTCCAGCACCCCCAGGAGGAATGGGTGGTATGGGTGGTATGGGTGGCATGGGTGGTATGGGTGGCATGGGCGGTATGCCCTACTAACCCAACCCACTTTTTGTAACCCAAACACATTCATAACAAATTGATTATTTTCTCTCTTTCAAACTTACCCACTAAACCGCAGGCTTAATATTATTTAGAACTGTAAAATTAAAGTAACAAACTTTATGGGATGTTTGAAGAACCTATGAAACACTTAAAGATTTCAGCATTTGACTGCCCTGACGCTTGGTTTAAAACTTTAAACAGAATCTGGTATGAAGGCGATATTTTTCCTGTTGGATTCGGTTCTGAAGAAACCGAAACAAAAAAGCTGAATCTTACTATTGAAATTGAACACCCTGAAAACAGACCCCTTGTAAGCGATAAAGCATCATGCGACTTCAAATACGTCCAAGGATACGCCCTTGAATATCTATGGTGCGGAGAAAAACAAGAAGACGAAACTTATACCTACGGCAGTAGACTAAACCACCCAATTAACCAAGTCGAAGAAGCCATAAAACGCTACTCAGAAGAACAAAAAGACCGCCAAGTCACCATGGTCATAAGAATCCCAACAGACATTAAAAAATTCGACACAAATAACAAAAAAAGCGAACCCCCATGCCTAAGCATAATTGACACCGAAATCTCAGACAACAAACTACACCTAACCTGCTACTTCCGCAGCTGGGACGCCTTTGGCGGCTTACCCGCAAACATTGCCGGACTACAACTCTTCAACGAAGCATTCGTTAACGAAATAAACGAAAAAAACAACTTAACCCTAAAAACCGGAAAACTAATCTTCCACAGCAAAAACTGCCACATCTACCAACGCCAATACAACCTCATCAAAGAACTACTCGAACCCAAAGACAACACAAAACGCATAGCAAAAACAATAACCAACAAAAAAGAAACCTAAACACCTCCCTCGCCTCAACCCCAAAAACATTTACTGATACTGTTACTGATGCTGCTACTACTGCTAACCAAACACCATTCTCTACACTTACTTTAAACCTTTATAGCCAATAACTAACTTACCCCAATAGGTTACACTTTATGAGCCACACTGTAGCTACTTGGAAAACTCTTGAAGACCTTTTACTGACACTTCGAAAAAAAGACATCCACATCCCCTCAAATATCCTCGAAGATTTACGGGCAGCACGATCTATGATCGAACTATCCTCCTCCAATAAAGACGCTTATGAAAAAGCTGCAACAAAAGCCACCGCATATACTGCAAATGTTGAGACCTACTTGATAAATCAAGCCCAAAAAATCTTCGAACCAAACATAATGGACGAATGGCTCCAATGCCTCAAAGAAAACAACCCACAAACAACCAATAAAAAAGAACACAACGATATAGCTGACAACAGGTTTGTAATCGGCGTACCGCGCAACCAAAAATGGATCCGCATTAAAACAAACAACAAACTACCCGAAGAATACATACTCAAACTGGCTAAAAAACACCAACTAACCACTAATAAACAAACTGACGGACACCTTATAGTATACGGCCAACTAAATGACATTAAATCCTTTATTAAACAAATAGCAACCAAACCAACTAACTAACTAACCTGTTTTTACCACAGACAATATTACGATAATTTTAAACTATCAAACACGGGTATTAACAATAACAAAAATCTTAACATAAACTTTGTCGTAGCCAGTAGTAACTATGCTTGCTAAAAACTTTAAAGATACATTTTACCACGTGTAAAAAACTACAAACATCAGTACAGTAGTAATGCAATAATGTTTTGAACCTTACGATGAACTAAAACAGTCATTTGTAGTCACAAAAAATGTAATCCCTTGACATTTTATTTGAGTGCTTAATTTTTCTGTTGTTTGGCTCTTTTTGTAAATAAATGGGTTTGTTCGGTTAAGCTTATTAAATTGTAAACTATCAACTGTTAAGTAGAAAATTAAATGAGGCAAAATTTGTGTTCCTTTGCTTATACATAAACCTCTTTCAGGAGAAGTATGTTATTTGATTTTGTTAATGACCACTGCGCCTCCTTCTAACGCGCCATGGTTTCACGGAAAAAGACTTCCTCCCCTTGGACTTATGTATGTTGCCGCAGCCTTAGAGCAAGCTGGACATGAGGTACATATGCTTGATAATTACTTAATGCAACAAAGTACTGAAGAAGTTCAACAGCTTGTTTTAAAACTTCAACCCTCTATTGTTGGTATAACTTGCGGAAGTGCTACCTATAAAAAATGTGTTGAAACCGCAAAAGCCATAAAACAAGTGGTTCCAAACTGCAAAATTGTGGTTGGTGGATGGCACGCATCTTATATGCCTGAGAGTTTACTTGAAACCTCCGAAATTGATTACGCTGTTATGGGTGAGGGCGAACGTGCTATAACCGAGTTGGCTGCTTTTCTTGCAAAAAACGACTATCTTGGGGCTTCAACTGTTGCAGGTGTAGCTTGTAGAGGTTCCTTAGGGGTTATAAAGAATGAGTCAAAATTTATAAACATGGACGAATTACCTTTTCCTGCACGTCATCTTTTGCCTTTAGAAAAATATGATCGCAACATTGAATTTTTAAAAGCAAAACCCGCTGATGTGATGAGCATAAGTCGCGGTTGCACTTTTAGTTGCGGTTTTTGTGAAACCACAAAACTTTGGGGAAACATTAACCGACAATTCAGCCCCCAACGTGTCATGGATGAAGTAAACGATTTAGTAACCAAATACGGCACCAAGGGCATATACTTTATTAACGACAATTTTACCATGCGCAAAAACCAAACGGCAGAATTCTGTGATTTGCTAATTGAAAGCAAATTAGATCTTGAATGGGTTTGCGATACCCGAGTTGACCTTGTAAACCAAGAAATTCTCAACAAAATGGCTTCCGCAGGTTGTAAAACCATATGGTTTGGCATAGAATCTGGTTCACAAAAAGTCCTCAACCACATTTACCGTCACATAACCTTAACACAAATAGAGGAAGCCTTCAAAATGTGCCGCAAAGCCAACATCCAAGTGGCCTGCTCCTTTATGTTAGGCATGCCAAGTGAAACAAAAGAAGACCTAAAGGCCTCCTACCAATTTGCTGACAAACTCAACGCTGACTGGTGTCAATTCAACGTATTCATAGCTTACCCCGACAGCCCCCTATGGCGTGAAATGCTCAAAACAGGCAAATACACCCAACTTGACGACTTTCTCTACAGTTACAAAACTGACGAATTCGATTATAACGAATTAATGCGTATACAAAAACAATTTTTCAAAGACTACCACCGCGCACCAAAACGCATATTGCAACGTATTCAAAGAGAAGGCGTAATAAACTTTACCAAACGTCAACTTAGCCTAAAAAAACCCGACAATGCCGGCATAGCCTAATAATCAACGATGGCGACTTGCATTTGCAAAAACGACGACTTGGCAGAACAAATCTTCAAACATCTATAATCAGTTTCGGCGGCACATGGATATCTGATATAACTAAACCTGACGCCATAAACGTTGTTAAACACGCCTTTAACTTAGGCATTAACTATTTTGACACTGCCCGATGGGATGGCGATAGTGAAGAAAAAATTGGACACGCCCTAAAAAATATTCGCAACCAATGCATCCTTGCCACAAAAACAGGTTCCCGAACTAAAGAAGAATCCCTCAAAGACTTAAAAAACAGCCTCCAACTCCTCCAAACAAACTATATTGACATACTCCAACTACACGGCATTGATGACGAAAAAACTCTAACAAAAGCTATGAGTTCCAACGGCGCTTTACAAACCTGCAAAAAAGCACAAAAAGAAAAACTAACAAATTTTATCGGCATAACCGGACATAAACCACAAATTTTAGTCAAAGCCATTAAAACAGGCGAATTTGACACAGTTCTTATCCCCCTTAACATTATAACCCGCCAAGCTGAAGAAGAACTCTTACCAACAGCCAAAGACCTAGACGTTGGTGTAGTGGCAATGAAACCCCTTTCTGCTAAAACATCCAACCTCATAACTTGCCTGTATAAACCCTCTCTTTCACTGGTTTCCAATGAACCTGAACTAAAAACACTCTTAGGACAAAATAATGAAACAATGATTTCTAATCTTCTTAGATACAACTTGTCAAAAAACATTGCTTCAACCCTTGTAGGCGTCCGTTCACAAGTTGAAGTTGAAACTGCCGCAAAAGTAGGCATAAACTATAAAGACTTAACTGATTTAGAACAAAAACAGTTCACCTTCAAACTCGGAAATTATTGCCGTGACTGCGCTTCATGCATGCCTTGCCCCGAAAACATAAACATCCCCGCAATACTACGCTTCACCTCTTTCCACTCCATTTACGGATTAAAAAATTGGGCCCATAAACTCTATAATGGCTTAGAGATAAAATCCAACAAATGCACCCAATGCGGACTATGCCAACAAAAATGCCCCTACAATTTACCCATAGAAAACCTGCTTAAAAAAGCACACGAAAAACTAATTTAAATTTTTTGAAATAGACAAATAAACGTTGCTGTTGGAGCACCCCATTTGGGCGAATAAGTTTTTGATTGCAACAAAACAAATTTTTTATCTAACATGTGCTGAAACCTTTTTGTGTTAAACCAATTTTTATGAGCATCATATCGCAAACCCTCAATACCTTCAGGGGCTTCTAAAATTAACAACCCATTAGGTTTTAACACTCGATAAGCATCATCAAGAAACCGTTGCGGATTCCAAAGATGTTCCACAACCTCTGAAGCTAAAACAACATCAAAAACTTCTGATTTAAAAGCCAAATTTTCAGCATCCCCCGAAAAAACGTTTGACACCCGACGCCTATGAGCCATGGGCGTAATTGTTGGCAAATCAAACCCTGTTACAGTGTTACCCTGCTTTGCAATTGGCTCACTTAACACCCCATCCCCACAACCCACATCTAAAACATTTAAATTTTTACCCCCCCTACTTATCATTTCAAGAAAAGTTTGAATCCTCGCCTGATTAAGAGGCCTTGCATAAGAAACCGCAGTACTGTGCTGAAATGCAGCTGTATACGTATCATACTTTTGCCACTCAATCCAACCCTGACGACTCGACTTTCTATGACGATACAACGTCTCCCGTATGATAATGTGCTGTACCTGCTTTGGATTTCTAAGGAGCCACACTACTCCATGAATATAGCTTTTAATACCACTTGTCATTAACCTCTAATTGACTAATCCCTACAATTTAAGCATTACAGAATCCAAACAAAACTCCAAAACAATAACAAAAAGCAGAAAACAAAATACAAACAACATTTCCTTTTTACAGCACAACTACAACCACCAACCACAGATCTTTTAGGACAAATTTCTAGTTTGCTTTTTTATAATTTTTCAATAGAAATCCATGTGTTCAAAAACGTATATTAATCAAGTATCCAATCTATCAAACGACTAAGAGTAGGGAAAAAATTTGAAAACGCACGTTACCTTCATTAACCCCCCTTATCCACAAGGATCACACCAGCATCCACCCTTTATTCCATTAGGTATAGGCTATTTAGCAGCTGTCTTAGAGAAAGCTGGCTATCAAGTAGACGTTATTGACTGTCAGGCAATGAAACTAACTTTTGATCAACTACGCGAAGAACTTGCCAAACGCAACCCTGACGTTGTAGGCATGACCGCAACCACTCTGATTTACAAATCAGGTGCAGAATGCGCAAAAATCGCCAAAGAAGTAAACCCAAAAATCATAACCATACTTGGCGGATCCCATGTCTCTTTTTGGGATGAAAACGCCCTAAATGAATACCCCGCACTTGACATAATCGTACGCAAAGAAGGCGAAAACACCCTCCTCGAATTAATGCAACGCATCGAAACAGAAAAGCCCTACTACGACGTAGTAGGCACCACCTGCAGAAACGGTGAAACAATCATCAAAAACCCTGACCGCCCCTACATCGAAGACCTAGACTCTCTACCCTTCCCCGCACATCACCTTTTCCCCCTTGACTACCTCAACAAATTCGGCATAGTCATCTTCCCAGTATACACCAGCCGAGGCTGCACTTTTTGGTGCAATTTCTGCTCAGCCGTACGCATGTTTGGCAGAAGCTACCGTATGAGAAGCCCCAAAAACGTAGTTGATGAACTTGAACACCTCGTCAAAACCTTTGGCGCTCAACAATTCACTTTCTATGATGACGCATTCTCTGTTGACCAAAACCGTGTTCGAGAAATCTGCAAACTCATACAGGAACGAGGTCTAAAAATCAAATGGGACTGCGAAACACGTGTAGACATGGTTGACCGTGAACTGCTACAAACTATGAAAGACGCTGGATGCATAGCCGTCTGGTTTGGTGTTGAAGCCGGCTCACAACTTGTCATAGATGCCATGGGCAAAGGCTACAAACTTGAAACAATCAAAAACTCTTTCAAAACCGCTCAAGACATTGGTTTAATGACTGTTGCAAGTGTTGTTTTAGGTTTTCCTGAAGAAACCCCTGAAACTCTGCGAGAAACCACTAAATTCATCGAAGCCCTTAACCCTGATGATGTTGGCTACTATATAGCTACCCCATACCCCGGCACTCCAATGCATGAACTTGTAACCCAAAAGGGATGGCTTAAAATCACTGATTTTAACCGCTACGACACTGCTACCCCCATCTTTGAAACCCCAAACATTAGCTCAAAGCAACTTGTAGACATGCGTGAAAAAGCCTTCCACAGTTTCTACATACGCCCAAGCTACATTTGGAAAATGTGGCGTAAAGGCGGAGTCTACGGAAAATCTGCTACACGAACCGCATTAGCACATTTGCGTAGAAAAATTAAAGCAGCCTTTTAACAGGCTTCTCATTATGTTGATGAATGGTGAAATAATAATGGGCACAACTGCAAAAGTTACATTGATTAACCCTCCAGCACTACAAAACGTCTTTCACCATCATCCCTATTTACCTACAGGTTTAGCATATTTAGCTGCTGTTCTTGAAGAAAAAGGCAACCAAGTAACCGTTTTAGACTGTATCGCTGAGGGCATTGATCAAAATCTACTTAAACAAAAACTTGCCAAACTTAACCCTGATATTGTTGGCATAAGCTCCATGACCCCTATGGTGCCTTCAACGTTGATGGCAGCACGCGGTGCTAAAGAAGTCTGCCCTGACGCCACCGTTGTTTTAGGAGGCCCTCACGCTACTTTTATGGATAAAGAACTTCTTGCAGCTGAACCTGCAGTTGACGTGGTTGTACGCGGCGAAGGCGAGGTAACTCTTGCAGAGTTAACTAAACGAATCGTAAACAACGTTGGTTTAAACTCTGCAAGCGGCATCACTTATCGCCATCAAGGACAAACCGTACAAAACCCCCCTCGAGGATACATCCAAAATCTGGACGATTTACCCTTTCCCGCTTACAACCATTTTCCACTTGAAAAATACCGACTCTTTGGCAAACTATTCTTTCCGGTAATTACCAGCCGTGGCTGTCCTTTTCAATGTAACTTTTGTACTACCAGCCGCATTTTAGGTAAACAATACCGCGTACGTAGCCCCCAAAACATCGGACATGAACTTGAATTATTAAAACGTGAATACAACGCTAACTCTTTTACTTTCTATGACGACACTTTAACCCTTGATAAGAAACGCCTCTATGACATTTGCGATGAAATAAACAGTCGAAAACTCAACATCCCCTGGGACTGTCAAACCCGTGTAGACCAAGTTAACCAAGAAATGTTTACTAAAATGAAAAAAACTAACTGCCAACAAGTTTTCTTTGGTGTAGAATCAGGATGTCAAAATATACTTAACGCCGTAAACAAACGCACCACTGTTGAACAGAACGAAGCTGCTATTAAATTAGCAAAAAAAACAGGCCTCTTTGTCGCCATATCCATCATCATTGGATACCCCGGCGAAACCGCCATGATGCGCAAAGAAACCCTTGACTTTATCCGACGCACAGAACCCGACGATGTCTATCTATGTGTTGCTACTCCCTACCCTGGAACAGAACTACGCACAGAAGTTGAACGACTCGGCTACAAAATATCCCCTGAATGGAGCCACTACGACACCACCACACCCGTATTTGAAAACCCACTACTCCCAGACACAGAGGCCCTACAAATACGCAAAAACTTTTACAATAGTTTCTACTCCCCAAAATATGCCCTACGACACATGTTCAAACGTAACTTTTACAGCCGCATAATGTCTCGCGTCGCAGTCAACCACATAATCTGGCGCATAAAAGGTCACTAAACAATCTGCTACACTCTCCAAACCTTCCCAACTCTTTTCTTTTTAGCAAAGTTTTTCAACACCCAAAACAATACTTCAACAAGATGCCCTATGCACGTTTGCCTCATAAACCCACCTAGAATCCAACCAAAAGCCTGGGGAAAACCCAGTGTTTACCAACCCATGGATATAGCATACGTAGCTGCAGTACTGGAAAAAAAACACGACGTACTAATTATAGATGTACCTAACGAGGGCTGGGAACTTCTCAAAGAAATTGAAGGCGGCAAATATCGACAGGGCCTACCAAACACGGAAATTGTTACCAGAATACAAAACTTTCAACCCAAACTTGTTATAATATCTATACCATACTCTGGCTGGTCAACAGCCGCTTTCGACGTAATAAACACCATAAAAACCTCTGAAGATAATAAAAACCTCAAAATAGCCCTCATTGGACTACACTCCTCTTCACGTCCTAATGAATGCCTAACACACACTAATGTAGACTTTGTAGTAATCGGCGAACCCGAAATAACAATTCTCGAACTTGCCAACACCCTCGAAACAGGCACCCCCCAAGACTTAAAAAACGTTAAAGGCCTAAGCTTCAAAGACAACAACAATAAAATCATATTCACCACACCACGACCATTCATCGAAGACCTAGACTCTCTACCCTTCCCCGCTCGCCACTTGTTACCTATGAAAGAATTTTTCGAAGCCGCCAAAAAAATCCCCATAAGCGGCAACCTAAAAAAACCCTCCATACGAATGTTAACCACCCGTGGCTGCCCCTACAGTTGCGTTTTCTGCTCAAACCACATAACCATGGGACGCAAATGGCGAGCCCGCAGTGCCGAAAACGTCGTTGCTGAAATAGAACAAATAGTTAAAACCTACGGCAAACACCAAATTGACTTTCTAGACGACAACATAGCCTTCAACCGCGAACGACTAGTAAAAATCTGCAACTTGTTAATAGAAAAACGACTAAACATCGAATGGTGCACCCCAAACGGAGTCCGCGCAGACGCCTTAGACCCCCCACTTTTAACTCTAATGCGCAAAGCAGGATGCAAAAAAATCCTAATAGCCCCCGAATCAGGCGTCCAACGCATCGTAGATGAAGTCCTCAAGAAAAAACAAAGCCTCCAACACATAGAAAAAACCGTGAGCGCCGCACACAAAGCTGGAATTAAAGTCGGATGCTTCTTCATCTTAGGTATGATTGGCGAAACCAAAGAAGACATGAAACAAACCATACAATTCGCCCACAAACTACGCCACTTAGGCGCTGAATACTTTTACTTCAGCTACGCCACACCCCTCTACGGCACCGAACTATACCGCCAAGCCAAAGAAGGAAACCACCTAACAAACGACTTCAACGACGACGCCCTCTCAGCAGTACAACCCCTAATAGAAACCCCACAATTCACCGCAGACGACCTACGCTGCATAGCCGCAGAAGCAAACCTAGTAAACCCAACAGTCACCCACGAACGCATAATACGCGCAATACGCAACCCCAAAAAAGCCCTAGAAATTCTACTAGCCAGAAACAAAATAAAACACAAAATCTCCTAACAACCCCTAAACACACAAACCTGTATCTACAAACCTTTGCTTTACATACAGCAGCTTGAACTGAAACAACAAAGAACTATGTCTCCCAACAAATGCCCAAAAATGGATAAACTAAAGCACAAACAACCTAACCCAAAATAGAACACAAAAATAATTCAACATACTTTTTCCCAAACTGCCCAATATGCGTATAATATTTTATGTTGTTGTTTTTTGATAAAAACACATTTGTTACGTTTTGGGTTGTAGATTGGCCTTTTTGATTAGATAGTAGCCTTTGGTGTTTTTCCATTCGATTTTGTCTTTTTCTATGACGATTTGTTTTTTGTAGATAGGACAATCAATAACTAGAGTGTGGTATTCTCCCCATTCACCTATGGGATTGATTTTCTTCTCAGCAACTCTTTGTTTGATTTCATCGATGATAGTTTGATCCATTACTTTGCCTAGCCAATCCTTGTTTGCCCCAAGAACGGTGTCTACCTCAATGATTAGACATTTAAAACCCAGTTGATACATCTCATCTAACCCTGCAATGGGGTCTTTGCCAAAAAGAGGCGCATACTGTTTAACACCAATTGGGTCTAAAATATCTTTGTAATAATCAAGATGTTCTGGTGTAGTGGTTACTCCTGAAACCAGCATGGTTGCCCCCAGTTTTTTAAGCGCTTTACCTACATCCTGCGAAGTTTTACCCACAACTACAGCTGGGATACCTGTTGCTTCAGAGATCAACTCTATCATACGCTTATTCTCAAGATGCGCCTTACCGCCTGTTTGAATAAACATCAAATGCTTAACATCTAACCCCTCTTTAAGGGCTGAATACAATGCGTAAACAGAGTCCTTGCCACCTGAAAGCGAAACAACAACATGATCAGTCATCAAATACACCCAATAACACTATTGTATAGCTTTTGAAAAATAAAAACATAACACCAAACAACCACTGACTTAAATGGAAAAAATTAGAGTTGAAAATCGGAGACCGTTCCAAAAAAGTTGATTCAATGAAAACTTGCAAACTCTATTTTTCAATGCTTGCTCGTTTGTTGCGTTGCCACAAAACTATTCCTTCCGCTAAAAACAGTCCTACAGCACTGGCGGTTACTGGAACTAAGTATAGGAGTGCTAAATTTGGAGTTAAGCCTTGAGAGAAAAACTGGGTCACTAAAATTGTAACTTCAGTAATTAGAATACCAAAGAAAAAGAGGGCATAACAGATTAGACGAGGCACAAGATTTTTACCAATCCATACATGTCCACTGATACTGGTTTTCTCCTTTGCAACGTATGTGCCATACACGGTTTTCTCAATTAAACCCATTGACTCTAACTTCTGTAGCTGCCGATACGCCGTACTTGGACTAGATAGATTAGTACCACGCATAACCTCCCGAGGTCCCACAGGTTTCCCCTCTTTAACCACAAAGGCATAAACACTCAAAGTGTTACCTTCCAAATCTCCAACCTCCGCATCAGCCATCTCATTCAGCTCCTATAGGCACGATGAATACTTCTGCACCGTATTGATCAAGCTGGAACATTTGATTATCTGATAGAACTGTATTGTAAAGGTAGCTGTTCCCAACACGTGATAAGACAATCTGCTGAACTGATGTTGTAACTGTATGAGTGTTAATGAAAGTATTGTTTTCTCTGAAAGGATCTATGTCAATATATGTATGCGCTATAACTTTCGTTTGAGTGATCTCTGATAAAATAGCGTCAGCAGGGTTTATGCCTCCGTTACTCTCTACACAAACTGTTCGAACATCCAAACTGCCATAAATTACCAGTAAACGAGATTCACCTGGCGCAAAACGGTTGTCAAAAGCATTATCTCCCACATCAATTGACTTTGATATATAAAGACCATAAAGACCAAAACCATCATCGTTATTATTACCTTTTTGATAGTACGTCGATTGGCTCACACTTGTTCCTCTTGTCCTGTAATCTATTGCAGGTTCTGTTTCCTCTCTATCAAAGACAACTCGTCCAGTTACGTCAACCCATGTGCCGTTCATGTTCAAATAATAGCAGGTTTTAACGCCTACCGCATCATTACGGTATGTAACTATGAAATATTGCACGCCTTCCATCCAGTAAGATTTCTGAGAAGAATCAATGAAAGGCCGTGCAACTATTCTGCCATTTTCATCAACAACCACACCATTATGGTTAAAGTATGGCGTAGCCCTATCAACCCATGTAACGTTATACCATACATCATCAACCCATACACCTCTTGCTTCTCCACCTGAGCCCACACTCCAAACTCCTTCTCTATTTAACAATTCTGGACTCTCCGCGCTATATAGCAACTTGATTTTACATTGATAGTTTATATATCTTGGTTGTGTAGGTCTCTTCAGGCAGTTGTTTGATGTGAGGGCAACAGACGATA
This sequence comes from Candidatus Bathycorpusculum sp., assembly GCA_009781395.1. Classification (GTDB taxonomy): domain Archaea; phylum Thermoproteota; class Bathyarchaeia; order Bathyarchaeales; family Bathycorpusculaceae; genus Bathycorpusculum. Next base: position 16,815 of record WQYG01000045.1, read on the forward strand.
AAACAAGAGAAAACATTATCTTAGCAATGCAA
>WQYG01000046.1 GCA_009781395.1 Candidatus Bathycorpusculum sp.
ACAGCACTTATACCGTTTGGAATTGTGTAACTAACCACATACTCAACCTGCTCACCCAACTCATACGAACTAACTGAACCCCCAAGAACCTTAATTACACCACCAGAAGGCACCCACTGCGCATACAGCAGAGTATCCTTCTCAACTGTAAAGGTGTCGCCCTCAACAAGCACGTCACTACTACCATCAACAGTCATACTCCAACCAATGAAAACCCAGTCATCCACTGCAAGAACACCAACGTTACCAGCTACCGTAACTTTTGAGTCGTCCTCATACAAATAAGAATCAGGTACATTACCACTACCCTCAACTGTTTGTTCATCAACTATTGGCCAGTTAGCATCATAATGAACCAGACGTAGAGCTTCTGCATCCGTACCTATGTACACGTTATTAATAAGCACTTGGACATTGTTTGAAATACCCTGTGTAGCATCGTTAACCGTGAAAGTAACTTTGAGAGTTAACAGTTTACCGTCATTATCAGCAAGATCAGCTGGATCAATTACAAAAGTAACTACACCATCAACAGATGTATCTATGGATGCTGGAATAGACTGTTTTTCAATCATCAAAACATGGTTAACATAGCTAATGCTGTCTTTAGGAGACCAAGAATCAATAATTCTAAGTTCGGTAAAGTCAGATATATCGTCAGGTAATTCATAAGCATAGGAAATATCGTAAGAAATTAGGTTATTTACATTAAATGCGGATCCGTCTACGATGGTTTTAGACACTTTACCCATCGGTATCCACTGTGCAATCAAGGTAATATCCCCCGTGGTTCCCTCAGGAATCTCATAGTCAAACTGTAAACCGGGAACAGTGGAACCATTTTCACATTTTACTGTCCATCCCATGAAGACATAGCGGTCAATGTCAGGTGGATCAACAATATGGCTAATTGGAAAATCCTCAACAGTGTACCAATTAGGGTTGGTGGGATCATTTACACCATCATCGCCTAAATCATAGATAATGTTGTATTTTGTAGGTGTCCAGTTTGCAGTTAATATAATATTGCCAGTAGTGCCATCAGGAACACCTTCAGAGGGTAACGTCTCTGGTGACATATCGGCATATGTTATTGTCCAGCCTTGGAAATCATAAGCAAACCGTGTAGGAGCCGCAATGTTTATGGGAAAATTACTCTCTACGGTGTATTCTGCAGGATTGCCAATTGCTTTAACGCCTGGGTACAATTCATTATCAGCCAGTTCATATGTAATAGTATATACAATTGGTGTCCAGTGTGCATACAAAGTGTGATCTTCTGCAAGTTTCAAAATAGTATCTGCAGTCACTTGGATGTCATTGATAGTAAACCAGCCGTCAAAGGTATAGTGATCTCTATTTACAGTGGCTAATAGACCATATGCACTATCAAAAGTCACGTCTATATTTTTTGGATTAGGTTCTGCAGTAAGATGTGTGTCTGCATTAGCATCAAAGGTTACAGTGTAAGTGTTTGGCGCATATACGGCGTAGACATTTAATGATCCTTGTACATTATTGAAGCTTTTATCCCAGCCTTCAAAACTGTATCCATAACGTTCACGAACAATAGGAGGCGCAATAGCAGAGTCTCCAGGTTTAACCATTTGTTCACCATACATACTAGGTACTCTTGTAAAATCCGAAACATCCGCACTCCAATCAAAAAAGCAAACCTTATGATAAGCTGTTATCGTTGTACTAAGGGTAAGAGTACCATAATAGCTAAAAACATTATCGTTTTCATGGACGCGTATATGATATATTCCAAGAGGTATCATGGCATCTAAATCATAAATTTCCAATGTGCCCTTAAAATATTTCAGAGGATTTTTGTCGTAATGTGTGAAATCTTTAATGACAACATTAACACCAGACACTATGTTTAATACAGCACCGTCTCTGCGATATAACACAGGATCAAAAGACAGATCATTTTCGTGTGTATAATCAGGATATTTATGATTAGCTTGTGACTCAAAATCAAAGTAAATACGTATGCAATCTGCACCAGGTATTTTGTAAACATCGCCGCTTGAGTCAATTATTGTTGTTTCTGGATCAAAACCTGTAAAAGTAAATACACCAGCTTGAGCATTAACAGGTTTTATTGCATAGAGCATTATACCTATTAAAAGCATAAAGGATAGAAATAAACAAAATAGACTTAAAAATTGTTTACCAAGTTTACGAGCACACATATTATGTCGTATACCCATATTAAAAATCATTTACACATCCTCCAAGTTGTATGCATTTAGTTTAGTTTGTGATTCTTGACAAAAGATTCGAGGCATGTTTTGAGTGTCGCGGTAGTTTATTTGAAATGTGTTAAACATAAGCATATTGCATATGCCATAATTGATGCCTGTAAGTAGCAAAAAGGACTCTGCACCCATAGTCAGCATTAATGCCATTATGAGGACAAAATTTGAAATAGATAGTTGTCTAAAAGGTTTAGAGACAGCATCAGAGCTATTTACAGACGGCAATGTTTGAGATAGGCACATCATTTTGTCAAAGTTAGACAGAAACATAAGAGTCAATATGCATAATCCATCTTATAAATCATATCTCCAAATAAGATATAACTAAGCGCGTGTATTAATACACCATAAACAAACTATAAAACATCACAAACAACTCACAAAACACAATAAACAAAAACCACCAAAACAACATCTAACCAACTCACACAAAAAACCCCCTCACCAAACAGGCACCAAACACCAAACCATTTACCAAAAAACCCCGCCTTCTAAAAACCACAACCTTAAAACAAAATACAAAAAACCCTTAGCATCAATTTAGAAAAAAACAACACCATCAAAAACACAGACAAAGTTAAATGCAACAATTGAAAAAAACAAAACAGACACCATAGTACATCGACTCCAAAGCTACCCAGATACCACACGCAAACTAAAACCCTTGACACGTAAAGGAGCGAATAAAAGAAGCATTCAAAACTATTTATAAGCAGCACAGAAGATCTAAAACACGCTACACTAAATTGTAGATGTTCAGTTCATTAAGGCACACTAAATGGATCTAAAGCACATATTTAGGGTTACGGAAAACTGTATACCACAACACAACCACATTCCAACAGCATACACAAGTTTTAACGCAAACTAAATATCTGACTTTTTACCCAAATTCCCGAATTTTTCATACCTACGACAACTAAAAAGCCTGAAAAAGCCGTAAAACAGCAATAAAGGCTTAAAAACACCAGTTTTCTCTTGTATGCAGGTATAAAATTTATAACTACACAGACACAGTAATTTGCCTTTTTTAAGACTCTTTTAACGTTTAACTGGTTTTTCAAGTTTTTAACTTATTGTAGGCACAATTTTTCCAGGATTTTAGGTTTTTAACATCTGCATACAATAGATTTTCAGCATTAATTTGATGGCAATTGCACATGAGGTTAAAGGTGTCTTTGAAAAATATGTGTGGTGTATAAATTATACATTGTGTGTTTATCAGAAATGTAAAAGAAGAGAAGGGTTTGGGTTTTTTATTCTAGTATTATTCTTGCGTCGACTGTGCTTGCGCCTTTGGCGTATGCTAGTATGGGGTTTAGGTCTAGTTCTTTGATTTCGGGGTGTTCTGTTAGGAGTGTGGAGACGTTTACTAGGATTTGGGCTAGGGCGTCTGTGTCTGCGGGTGGGGTGTTGCGGTAGCCTTTTAGTAGGGCGGAGGCTTTAAGGTTGTTTATCATTTCTTTGGCTTCGTCGGTGTTTATGGGGGCTATTTTGAAGGTGACGTCTTTTAGGACTTCGACAAATATGCCGCCTAGACCAAACATTATGGTTGCGCCGAATTGGGGGTCTTTAATGGCGCCTACGATGACTTCGATGCCTGAGGGGGCCATTTCCATGATGAGTACGCCTAAAAGTCGGGCGTTTGGATCGTATTTTTTGGCGTTTTCTATAATGGTTGTGTATGCTGCTTCGACGTCTGCAGCGGTTTTTAAGCCGACTTTAACGCCTCCGGCATCGGATTTGTGGATGATTTCGGGGGAAACTATTTTTGCTACAACTGGGAAGCCGATGCTTTGGGCTATTTGGGCGGCTTCTTTTTCGTTAGTGGCTAATTGAAATTTGGGAACGGCTACGCCGTATTCGGTCATGATTGTTTTAGCTTCTGACTCAAGTAGGGCAGTGCGGTTTTCGCTGCGGGCTTGAGCTATAATTTTATCAGTCGTATTCACGTTTAACGTCTCCATTAATTTGCAGGCTATGACATGTAGATTGCCTTTAAAATTCTTTTGATTATAATGTGTTGTAGCCCATGGCTAAGAGGGCAAAAACTTTTGCATCATCGATCATAGCAGAAATTTTGGCGTATTCATTTGGTTGATGAGCCATGTCGTTTAGGGTGCACCAGACAGCCACGGGGATGCCTATTTGACGGAAAAAAGCTCCACATGTGCCGCCGCCTACACCTCCAACAGATGCCTCTATACCACGGGCTTCTTTTAGAGCGGCTTTTAAACAAAGCACCACCTCAGCCTTGTCAGCTTCAAACATAAAAGAAGAAGAAGGAGAGGTGGAGGATTGGTTTTTTTGCAGGATATTTAGGGTTATTTTTGCGCCTGTTTTTTCTTCATAATAGTTTAACACGTTTTGGATGTCAGCTAAAACCTCATTTAGATCATATTTGGGTAGGATGCGGCAGTCAAAAAAAGTGATGTCTTCGCCGGGGATTATGTTTATGGCTTCTACGTTGCATTCTTTGCGGGTGGGTTCAAAGGTGCTAATAGGTACATCAAAAAGTGGATTTTGGGCAGAGTATTTTTCATGCAAGAATTCATCTAGGGCTAGGGCAACTTGCATGCCAATACGATGGGCATTTAAACCTGTATCAGGACGGCTTCCATGCACTTGACGACCCATAACACAGAGTTTAAACCACAACATACTCTTCTCAGCTACCTCAATAAAATCACCCAAAGCATTACCGGCATCGGGCACAACAACAAGGTCGTCCGGCTGAAAAAGATGAGAATGATGCTTAAGTAAATATTCAATACCATATCGGCTGCCTTGTTCTTCATCAGACACAAACACAAGACCCACCGTAAACATAGGCTTAATTTCCAACAGTTTAAGAGCTTTTAGAGCAAAAATTGAAGAAACCAAAGGCTGACCATTATCCTCACTGCCCCGGCCAAACACATAATCCCCAGACAAAACAGGACTAAACGGCGCAGTCACAGTCCACGCATCCAAATTACCGGAAGGAACAACATCTAAATGCAAAACAATCCAAAGCCGCCGCACATCAGAAACACCCGAAAAATAAGCAACAACATTTGGACGCAAACCCCCAAACACCCGCACATCCGGCGCATCATAACGCTCAATCTTATCAAACCCCACCCCCTCCAAAATCCGAACCAAACACTCAGCCTTCCGCAACTCCCCCTCACCCCCATTCTCAGGAGCAACCGCAGGCACACTAATAAGAGACATTAAAGCCTCCACCATCTCCTGCCTTAAACAATCAATTTGAGCAAAAACCACAGACTTATCCATACAAACACACACATCACAACATATGTTAATGAAAAAATAGTTAAAGCTGAACTTAACATTTTCTGAAAAATAAAACATATTTTAAAGGATACTAACGGAAAACTAAAATAACAATTATAACAAAAATAACAAAACAACAACAATAAGGCTTAACCCTTTTTCACCACATACCCAGCCAACCCAGAATACTTTTCAAACAGATACCAACACTTAACATACTTTAAAATCATCATCAGTACAATCAAAATCAGACCCAGCTTCAAACAATTTTAGGTTTTATACATCACTTTTAAAAGAGAACAGTAACAAAAATGAGGCGTAGTAGACATACTAATGGAGTGCCTGAGAATAAACTTTACACTTTAGGCAATGGAAATGGCTGAAGCAAGGATAATGTTTGACTACACTGTCATCATAAATATTAGCTGTAAAAGTTATTTCCAAACAGTCCCTAAGGGGGAATGACTCATCAATATCGTGTATGTTTGCGCAGGTATATGAAAAATATTAACAAGAAAAGAAAGGTGGTTGTTAGGTTTGGGTTTGTAGTGCGCGGAGGCGTTTTGTAATGTTTGGGTGGGTTGAGAAGAGTTCAGCAAATTTTTCTGCACCGGTTATTTTCTTGGATAAAAATTCGTTTAGTAATGCTTGTTTGTTGTTGGGGGTGTTGGTGTAGGAAGGTTCTTCAGTGTTTGTTGTGGTGGTGCTGTCAGGGTCGCTTATGAAGAGGGTTTTAAAGGAAGAGTTGTTTTTTTGTTGATTTTGTCGGTTTGTGTTGTTGCGTCGGAATCGATTGTGGTTTTTGCTTTCGTTTACAATTGTTACAAGGCCGGTGGATAGTTTTGTGGCTCCATTTTCAACTATGGCTACGCTGTGTCGGTCCGCGTAGTATTCGCGTAGTCGGCTAAGGGAGAGGGTAAATAGGTTTAAGAGCCAAGAAAAGGCGATAAAGGCTATGCCGATTAGTGCGTTGCTGCCACCGTTGTTGCGGTTTCTGCCGCCAAATATGCCGGAGAGCATTAAAGAGTAGCCTATGTAGAAGAATAAGGTGGGTAAAAAGGATACAGTCATCATGACTTGTACGTCTCGATGTTTTAGGTGTCCAAGTTCGTGTCCTATGACAGCTTCAATCTCACCTTTGTCTAGGGAATTTAGTAGTCCTTGAGTTACAGCTACGCGGTTTCCTGTTAGAGGTGAACCGTAGGCAAACGCGTTTGGTAATGCAATTTGAGCTAACATAACCTTAGGCATAGACATTTTGCTTTTAGCGCTTAATTCTTTAACCATCTGGTAAACTTGGGGGTTATCATTGGGTTTTAACTCTTTAACTTTATAGATAGCGCCTACAAGATAAGGAGAAAGCAGCCATTGTGCAAAATAGAAAATCACTACAAACACGCCAATAGCAATAAAACCCAAGCTGCCGCCAAATAACATTAAAACTATGGTGAAGACAAGGGTAGATAAACCAAAAATTATCGCTAATGTACCAATCATTGACAAACGAAGCTTCCAAACACTTAACATACTACTACGACACTTCACACAAACTTTGGCAACAACCAATAAATATAATTCTATACCTAACAGTTAAACCATAACCAAAAAGTGCATTGTTAAATTTAATCAGCACACCATAAGCAGTTTTTTAATTTAAGGCCTTTTTTGAAAGATCTAAGAGTTTAAAATAACAAAATTTTTCTCAACAGTTCGGCTAAATCTGTTCACAAAAAACTTGGTGTTGTTGTGTAAAATAATCCGTGAAAAAGAGATAGAGGGTTATAGTGTTTGATGTGATCGTTTTTTTAGAATAATAAAAACGCCAGCAACACAAGCCACAACAAACAAAAGCGCAAGAGTCACCCAAAAACTAACCGACAACCAAGAGTCCTCAGAATTATCCATCAACAAATCCTTAATACCGCTTGATGAAGCACCATCACCACTACCATCACCATCTACTGACGAACTTTTAGCACCAAAAGAAGAAGAAGGAGTACCACCATCACCATCATTTACCGACGAACTTTTAGCACCAACTGATGAAGCCCCATCTACCGACGAAATCTCGAGGACATTTTCAGAAGATATTTTGATTTCAACAGGGGATAGAAACGCACCATGTGTTGCACCATTATCAGTAATTTGCACCAATTTGATTTCGGTTAAGGTGATTTTTTGAGGATCATTATTTAAACAATTAAAAACCAGATAACCCATATCTAGTTTACCATCTTTAGGCACATACTTATTATCTGCAGTATAAAAGCCCAAATGAGTGCGCCCATTTTTCACCACCACCGGTGTGGTTAAAGCAGAGGAAACAGTGTTTGATTTTTCATAAGAAACAAATTCAAGACCTGTAGAATATTCAAAAGCAAATTGTGCACCTGCAATAGGGTAAGACAAGTCAATAACTAAAGGTATTTGCACTTGTCGGTCAACATTATTGTTGACAGCGCCAAGCGAGACAGAAACAGCATTCATTAACAAAAAAACAGCCGTCATCAAAAAAAGAATGGATCTTATTTTGTTTCTATTTGTTTTGTGGTTTTTCATATTTTTATCTCCTTTTGTAAGAATAGTTTTACAACTTTTGATGTTTTAGTGTTGAACTATTGAGAGTTACAACATTAGGACGTTCTTAGCAAAAGTAGACTATAAAGATTAAGTTAATAGAATCAATAGCAACATTAGAACTATATAGTGATATATAAAATACGTGTTATTTGTTTTTCCATGTAATTTAAACTACATCATCTTTAAACCGTTTTCAGATTGCATCCTAAATCAGATGAAAATATAGATCTCTTTTAAACAGGGTCAAAAAATTTAAAACACAAAATAAGAACACAGTTTATTTAATCAAATCATGAGATACTACACCATCGACTGCGGCCGATGCTGGAAGAACCACGAAAACCAACAAATGCTTTCATGAAAACAACAACCGTTAAACACAAAATAATTTCAAGCTACATTTTATATTATTAGAAAACCTTAGAACAGCATTAATAATAAAACCGGAGAGAAGGGTCAGTTAAAAACAATCACATTAATTAAAACATGTAAAAAAATTGGTTAATGATAAATAAAAAAAGGTTGGAGGTTTACCATGTGATGTTTTTGAGGATGAGAATTAAGTCTTCAATATCGACACAGCCATCCCCGTTAACGTCAGCAACTTTTGCAGCGCTCCAGTTAGCATCGCCTTCTTTTGTCATAAAGAACAATTGAGCTGCAGTAAGATCAAGCTGGTCAACAACACCGTCACGGTTAACATCATATATAGAGAAGTATTGGCTAATTGATGTTTGCACAAGACAGTTGGCTATTAAAGAGTCAATATAGACCGCTACATCAGCAGTATCATAGCCGCTTAAGACAGCACTAACCAATCTAACATCAGTAATTCCAAGTAAGTCACTGTTTGAAGAGAACACCATCTCAAAGATATCTAAAGAACCAGCAGTAGTAGTAGTGCTCACGCCGCCATTGAGGTTAACAAGAATAGCACGGCCTATCCAGACGCCATTGCCAGTTTGAGTCCACACAACATCACCAAGAACATCAAATCCGTTAAGACCCGTGAAAGATTTGCCGCTAAAGTATGCACCATCAACTTCAAACTGTAGAGTAACTGTAGCAAGTTTGCTTACATCACTAACAGAAACAGTATATGCAGCATCATTACCAACAATAACATCTGTAACACCGTTTAAAGTTACAGTAGCAGGCACTGGATTTTTAACACCAAATGGTTGTGTGTAAGCGATGCCGTTTTGGCTTTTAAGTTGTGCACGAACATAGTTGGTGTTTTCGATAATATCAGCGTAATTGCTAACGTCAATTGATGCACCAGTGGCGATGACGTTGACCATACCTGTTGTAGCGTCAACACCGGAGATCCATTCAATTACATCATAGTTAACACCGGTTATGGCGATTGTGTTGCCTTCAACCACGATGTTAGTGATGCTTGGAGTGGTGAGTGCAAGGTTCATTGCGTTTATGCCTTCACGGCGGTCAATACGGCTTACAGTGTAGAAAGTGCCGGTTTCCATAGAGATTCTTGTTTGAGATTGTGTGAGTTCGGGCATAAGCATTACGTTCCAGGTGTAGCCTGTAGCGCCAAGAGAATGTGTGTCGTCGTTGGCAAATCCCCATACGAATCGATCTTGGGGCATTGTTTGTGTTAAGATGTTGTCCCAGAGTATTTTGTCGCTTCTGGATTCGTTGTCGTCTTTGTTTACTATTTCCATGCCTACTAAGGATGGATATGCTAGAAATAGGTCTACATATTTTTGTATGTTTGTTGGGTTGTTGGATGCTATTGCGCCGTTTGTACCGCCTGCTGCGCCGCCGGTGTATCTGCCTGGATGATTGATATGTGTGATGCCGCCAGCTGCTTCTACTGCTGCAATTGTGCTAGCCATTGTGCGTGTTCCGCCAACAACGTCGTTATATGCGGCAAAGAAAGAGTTAATGTGATCTGTGGCTGATTGTTCATTGCAGTTGTCAAGATCAATCATACCTCTGCCATCACGTCCTACGCCAGCTTCGATTTCAGCTTTTCTTTCAGAGGTAACTCCGCCGTTGATCTTATCCCAATTTGGAGTAAGAACACTGTGATCAGTCACGGTAAATATGTCAAAACCTTTTGCATAATGGTCTTCGACCATTTGTGCTACTGTGTTAGCGCCATCAGAGTTTGTCGAGTGAGAATGGAAATCAGCCTTGTACTGACCATAGGTGGCCCAGTCTACATTTGCGTATGGGCTGGTTATAACAAAAAGCCCCGGTTGGTTTGTCGCTGTTGCCGATAGGGCTCCCGTAAATACAGAAGCCACCATTATAACGGCCATCAGCATAGAAAGAATACTTAATTTCATTTTTTGTTGCATTTTATTTTTCTCCTTTATATCATACATTTTATTTTTCTATAGATAGGTTTTAAGAAAGCAATGCTTTCAAGTTACATTTGTCCAAAAAGTAGATATAAAAACTCTGTTAATAGTATCAATATCAATATTATAACTATATATAACTATATAAAATACATAGATTAAGCAAGTAAAACAAAAATGCGTAAAACAGTCTATTTAATAGTGCAGTTGACAAGCAGTTAGCGCATACGTTAGACAAAGGTTTGATTTATTAGGGAAGGAAATAAAGGTTGTTTGCAATATGTTTTTTAATCTTTTACGTTCTGTTGTAGGTTGTGTATATTATGGTAGTTGAAAATTGGGTTCCTATGGATGGAGACACCTTTGTTACCAAAGACGGGTTTATAATGAACACGTTTGGGTATGAGCATCCTGAGGAGCATGTGTTTGCGTTTCTCAAATATATTCCTGCAAAATACAAGGATTTGTTTTTTAATGTAGAAATGCTTGAACGTACTTGGCGTTATGGTCAAACAGAGTTGTTTCGTGCAGAGAAGCTCTATACTGCAAAGAACTACCAAAGTTTCATGGAAGCTTTTCGTAAAAATTTTTCGAATTATATAGTTTATGATAAGAATCGGGATAAGGAAATAATTAGTGCACCTTTAGATCGTATAGAAAAAGTTTTTGTTCCAAGAGATTGTTTGGTTTGGTTGCAAAATTTATCTCAGCGGGATGAGTTGCAAAATAAGGCTTTAGATTTAATTAGGTTAATTAGTGAAGAAGCAAAGGTAGCCATGTCGGATATGGGTTTACATGGATCCTTAGCGCTTAATATGCATGCTTCTCATTCAGATATTGACTTTGTTGTGTATGGTACAGATAATTTTCGTCTAGTAGAAGCGGCTATAGAGAGGCTGGTAAATACAACAGGTAAATTAACATATATTGTAGGTAACAGGTTAGATGCTGCTCGTAAATTTCAAGGCCGATATCAAGGTAAAATTTACATGTATAATGCCACAAGGCAATTCAACGAAAAAACCTCATCTGCTGCGGTGGCTAAATTTGGTCAATACAAATATACCCCTCTTGTACAGGTACAGTTTCAGGCTACTATAAGTAGTGACCGAGAAACAATGTATCGGCCTGCAACGTACAAGATTACAAACTATAAACCTTTAAACCCAGAATCAGAGTTAGCTATAGATAAAATTCCGGTACAAGTGGTATCAAATATTGGGTGTTATCGCAACATTGCCAAGCAGGGGAATGAAATTAAAGTTTCAGGTAAACTTGAAAAAGTGGAAACCAACACAACCGCAGAGGAGAATAAGCAGGTTTTCTATCAAGTTGTTGTTGGAACAGCCACCTCGGAGGAAGAATACATTTGGCCAATAACCAGTTAAAACTGCGTGATCGCGACAGCGTTCTCACCCAAGAAGGCTTACTTTTCCGCGTCTTTGGCTACAACCATCCCCCAAACGCATACCTATGTGATGCCGAATACGCCTCAAGTAAAATTTTTCAATCCACCGATCCCCGAGCTCCAAGAGACGGCAAAACAGAGCGATTCTACAAATTCTACAATGACGAGGGGATGAAATTTACCGTTAAAAACTATCCTCACTACAAGATATATCATGAAATGTTAGGTTTAGAATTTGTAGGCATCAACGAAAAAGACCTCTATAAAATACATAAACCCCAAGAACGCCTAAATGAAATACGGTTATCATTAAAGCAGGGTTCAACAGATGAGTTACTTGATGCTATGGAGCGTACGTTGAAAATTGTCACTGACCACTCAGGACTTACAACAAGTGATTTTGGAGTCTTTGGCTCTATGCTGCATGCTTTCCATCATCCAAAATATTCTGACATAGATTTCACCATTTATGGTAAAGAACAAAACGCCAAAATGCGTCAAACCCTCCAAGAACTTTATGAAGACCAAACATCAGGTTTAAGCAACGAGTTTGCCTCAGATAATGTTATGGAGGGAAAGCGGTGGTTATTTACTAATTTTGACGTTAAAGACTTTATATGGCATCAGCGGCGAAAACAAATTTATGGTCTCTATGATGATCGTAAACATAGTGGTAGAGTTATTAAAGCAGAGTTTGAGCCTGTTAAAAATTGGGAAGAAATAGTTAATGAGTACAATGCTAGGCATTGTATTACTAAGCGTGGGTGGGCAAGAATTAAGGCGCGGGTTACGGCAGATGATAATGGTCCGTTTATTCCTTCAGTTTATGAAATTGAGCCTTTGGAGGTTTTAGAAGGTCCAAGAGTTGCAGGGGAGGTTACGCGGGTGTTTTCTTATATGGAAGAGTTTCGTCAGCAGGTTCATAAAGATGAGATTATTATTGTGGAGGGGAATTTGGAGGAGGTTCAAACTCCAGAGCCGGATGCTGAGGGTTGTTTTCATCAGATTACCCTAACATATTGTTCTCGTTATTATGATCAAGTTTTGAAAACTCTGCATTAGAGGGTTTTAAGATCATGTAGTCTTGGGGTTTGCTGCCTAAAATTAGGCGGTAATATTTTTCATTATTTTTTTTGTTTATTACAAGTTCTACTTTGCCCTGTGCAGTGATAATTTCTCCTTGTTGGGCTTGTTCACAGAATCGGCCGCGAAAAGAAGAAATTTCACGTATAGGGTAGGGGGGAGGTAGGTTTGGGTTTTCTGTGTTTGTTACGTTTTTTAGTTGATAGGTGCAGGGTGTGAAGAGGGTTTCAGAGTTGTTGTTTATGGTGGCGGTTATTTTTGTGTAGCCTATGTTGTGGTAATATATGTCGCCGTATTGTTCGGTGAGGTCAGGCCAGTCTTTTACAAAGCGTATAAAAAAATCGGTGTTTTGATACATGCCTTGGAAGGCTTTGCGGGTTTCTACACGTTGAAAATCTTTAAAGCTCATATGAGTATCTTGGGAGCGAAAATCATACAAGGCTTCAAGTTCTTGGGAAGTGTAAGCTTTAACGCGTGGATGTCCTTTTTTAAACATGTGGTGTAGCGTAGCATAAACTTTGTGACAGTTATCAACGCCATAAACTAGTAGGTCAATATCAGAGGTTGCAGTGGTTAAACCTGCAAGAATAGAGCCGGAAACACCCAAAGCATCAAAAGAAACACCCGCCACATCATGCAAATCTAAAGCAAAACGCAAAGCCTTCTCCTCCAAAAAACCCCCAACCCCACCACTACCACCACTACTACTGTAAGTACTACCCTTATTGTCATCCGTATCAGTGTTATTGTTGTTGGTGTGGAGGAGTTGGGAGAGTTTTTTTTGTGGTTGAAAATGGTTTATTATTTCGTTTGTGGGTACTTCGCAGAGGGTTTCGTTAAAAACTTTATCAAATGTTAGTAAGTTAGGTAAATGTTTCTGTAAAAATTTGAAGCGTTCTTCAAGACTGTAAACTTTGCCATAACTTACTCCGTTGTTATCGTGTCTAGAACCTTTAGGGTTAGGGATGTAGCGTGGAAAAGCAACAATTCGGTCTTTAGGATGAATTAAACCCTTTACATCAAAAATAACGTTGCTTTTATGTTGTATGAAATCGCCTTCACGAGCTAACATAACATCCTCAAACAGAGATATTTACATAACGTTTAAACAATTCGCACTTCAAAATTACATCATGACTTAAGGATGACAAGGCAAAACTATCAAAAAACAATACACATCAGCCGATGCTTACAACTTGCAATTATACTGGAAGTTAGCGCCAATAAACCTGGTAACGTAAACTTTACCTCCAACTTTGAAAACACACGCATTGAACACTTTTTAGCCTCTGCTATAGCAGCCGGTCCAACCTTTCAAAAAGCCGCCAACCGAGGCATCCAAATAGCCGAAAATAAACGCTCCATAGAGAGTGCAGGTCTTGGAGAATTAATTAAGTGCTGTGTAAAAGATGTAATGCAATGGCAGCACGGCGGCAATACCATTTTAGGCACTATAATGTTGTTTATGCCAATTAGCGTTGCAGCAGGCATGACCCCTACAAACGCAAAAAATGAGCTAGATTTAAAAGTTTTACGTAAAAACATTAACACTCTTATTTATGCTTCAACTGCCGCGGATGCAGTACATCTCTATGAAGCTATAGATTTTGCCATGCCAAACGGTTTAAACCAATCCCCCCCAGACCTAAACGTTAACGATCCAAACTCTAAGCAACGCCTAATAACAGAAAACATACCTCTTCACCAAGTATTTAACATAGCCAAAAACTATGATGACATATGCAGTGAATGGATAAACAATTACCCCATAACCTTCGATGAAGCATACCCCTACCTAAAAGAACAATTATTATTAGTAACAAAAACAGTAGATCAAAATACTGCCATCGTAAACACTTTTTTAAAAATTTTAGCTCAACATCCCGACACTTTCATAGCTAGAAAAGCAGGTATAGAAAAAGCTAAACAAATCTCAACTCAAGCACAAAAAATCATAAAAGTAGGCGGCGCCGCAACCGTCAAAGGCAAAACAGCCATAGCAGAATTTGACCATGATCTACGCAAAAAAGGAAACACCCACAACCCCGGGACAACAGCAGACATCACCGCTACAACTCTAGCACTTTGCACACTAAACGGATACCGCCCCTAAACAAACACACAAAAGTTAAACTAAAAAAAATAGACTAAAAAGAGGATGGTGGTTGGTTTTTAGGTGTTACTCTAATTGATATTTTTGTTGTTGGCGTGTTTGTTGGGTTTAAAGATGAAGTATAGGGCGATTATTTCTGCTGTAAAGATTATAGTAGTTGCAATGGTCCAGGTGTTTACTAGTTTCCATGGTAGGCTGGTGTCTTCGGTTAGTAAGAACAGTGTAACGCCTAAGATGCCCATAGCGAGTGCTGTAAATAGCCAAAGGTGTATGCGTTGTTTCAAAAGGGGTTTTTGTCCTGTATTTTTCTTTTGCATTAAGACGTAAACAGTTGCTGCGATAGCTAGCAGAAGACCTGTTATGCTTAGTACTAGATTTGTAAGAGACCACATCATCTGTTCGGTAGGTTCAACTGGAGGGGTAGTGCTTGGAGGAGGGGGTGGTGTAGTTTCTGGAGGGGGAGTAACTGCAGGAGGGGGTGTAGAGGGTTTTACTTGAGAACCGCCACTGCCACCACTGCTACCGCCGCCACTGCCGCCTGAGCCAGAGTTTGCTGTATAGTAGAATGTTATTGTGTTGCCTGTAGCAGTAAGGGTTATAGTTACAGATGTAGGAGCAACAGCAGTATAGCCTGTTATAGTAATAGCGTTTTCAGTTACCGAAGTAGCCATAGTTTGACCAGTTACAACTTTACTTGCAGCCACTGACGTTGTTGTACCCTGCAAGTAGTAACGCACCGTATATTCAATGTTAGTGTTTGCCGTATAGTAGAATACAAACACGTTACCTGATTCATCAAGAGTTTTTGTAAGACTTGACGGTTCAACCACAGTATAACCTGCAATCGCAACAGCAGACTCTGTAACAGAATCCCCTACAAAGCCAGTACCAGATTTGCTGCCAACCAAAGATGTCTCAGTACCCTGCAAATAATAATACACCACATACGAAACAGGCACCTCAACACCCCCATCTTCCAGCCACACCGCATACAACACTGTATCTTTAAAGATGCTAAACGTGGAACCCGCCGCATAAACAACCGTATCCGCATCAGAACTTGTGTCCCAACCAAGGAAACTGTAGCCTTCTTTAACCATACTACCAGAACCCTGCACTAAAACAACACTACCACTAACATACGGGCTAGAATTGTCCACAGGAACAGAACCACCTGTAAACTCACTACCAACATACGTCACCGAATAATATACAGCCACAGGGGTTAGTTTCCACTGCGCATAAAGCACCACGTCCTCAACAACCACAAACGTATCACCAGCAACAAACACACCACTACTGCCATCAACAGAAAGACTCCAACCAACAAAAGTCCAATCATCTATCGCAAGACCACCAGTATTACCAGACACCGTAACAGTCGAACCAGACACACACACAACAGAACCAGGCACACCACCAACACCACCAACACCAGGCCAATTAGCATTGTAGATAATGCTGTAAGAAGCCTCTAACACATCCGGAGTACCATTACCATTAGTATCAAAGCCCCAAAGAGCATACACCGTAGTATCCGCAGCACCAAGTGTAACCTCAGTAATCACTGCAAAGCCCGTATCACCTGCTTTAAGAATGTCTGCAACTGAAGTTTCACTCCAGCCAACAAACACTACATTCACGCCACCTTCTGGAGCATGAGTCGGCACATCATCAACATTCAAAGTATACGTTCCACCAGACACACCATACTCAGTAGCTGGACCACCTGAACCAGCACCCACATTGTAGGAAATACTGTAAGAATCCTTTGTAA
>WQYG01000047.1 GCA_009781395.1 Candidatus Bathycorpusculum sp.
TTGAAGTTTTGATGAAATGTTTTTTTAATTGGGCTGAATTTTATGTTTTAACTGAGATATATGGTAATAATATGCAAAAGCTCAAAATCACATATTACCTAGAGACCGAAAGTTACGGGTTAAAATAATTGTTGTTGTATTTGTTTTTTAGGTCGGAGGCATTGGGTGCATACACAGTTAAATGGTAGGTCTTTTGTGGAACAAGTTTTAGCGTATTTGCAGATGCTGCATCCAAAGTCTATGTTGCAGATGGTGCAGGTTTGGGTAAATGATATTTCTGATTTTAAAATATCTTGTAAGGTGTCTCGGAGTTGGTTTACGTTGTTGTAGTTTTTTATGCTAAATAGCATTTTTTGGCTATCATATTCTAAACCTAAACGTATTAGTGTGATGAATTTTTCTTTTTCTACACGTGGTAGTTTGAAGCCTTTTTTATTTAATAACACAACTATCTTTTGCTCCTAAAACATTTTTAAACTTGTTAAGAACGTTACTTCTTCAGGAGTAAGTTTTAACCATTCAATCAGTGGAGGGGCTTTCTTTTTTTGTTGCAACATTAGTCTAAGGTATGGCACGAAAATCATTTTTGCTTCGTATTTGCTGATGTGACATTGGGTGCCGATCTTTGTGCAGATGCTGGTTAACATTGTGCGTTTGTTTTTGGTCCAAAACAGTGTAATAATTCTGATTGGCGGGGAAATAAATTCGAAGGGTTTGTATGATTCAGGGTTAACTGCTGCGGCTTGAGCGAGATTGT
This sequence comes from Candidatus Bathycorpusculum sp., assembly GCA_009781395.1. GTDB lineage: Archaea > Thermoproteota > Bathyarchaeia > Bathyarchaeales > Bathycorpusculaceae > Bathycorpusculum. Next base: position 758 of record WQYG01000047.1, read on the forward strand.
TGTAGACATATTTAAGCAGATGCCAGTTTTCTGTTCCTATTCTTCCTCGGAAAACGTCTGCTTGGGATAGATAATCGTAGGCTTCTGCAAGATTATCGGGGTTAGTGTGACGTCGGGGCATGTTGTCGCCTATGGTTATTAACAAGTCATCATATTCTACGTTTGAGAAATTAAGAAGAGTGGCTGCCTCTGCAATGTTTTTTGTGGCAAAGTAACCTTTTAGGGTGTCATACATGCTGATGTCTTTATTTCTTAGTCCTATGGCTAATGTGTCTTGTTCGGTTAGAGTTTTGCCTTCTTCGCTTAATCCTTGTAGATCGTTAATTGCTGAACGTACATCGCCTTGACTGTTTGTTGCAATTTTTTCAAGAGCTTCAAATTCATATTTGATGTGTTCTTGTTCACATATCTTTTTGAGCGCCATTATAATTAGGGGAATGCGAGTTTGTTGGAATCTTATTAACAGACAGAGTTTTTTGAGGGGCCGCAACTTTTCTAGGTCAGAATCATTGGCTGCCATTATAATTGGAGTACGTGTGTTTTCAATAATTTTCATGATGGCATTAACTCCACCGCGATCTTCGTTACCCGCGATGCCATCAACTTCATCCATAAACAACATGTTACCTTTGATTTCACTGGAAAACTTGTCTAACCCCGTAAATGCTGTTGCTGGATTTGCTATACGGTTTACTGCTTTTTCTGATCGAGTGTCACTGGCGTTCATTTCTACGATTCTGAATTTGTACTCGTTTGCGGCGGCATTGACAAGGGTAGTTTTGCCTACACCTGGTGGTCCATATAATAGTACCGCTTTTTTGGTGGGCCGTTTATTTTCTAACCATTCAATAAAAAGTGTTTTTGCTTCTTCGTTGCCTATGACGTCTTTGATTGTTGTTGGTCGATATTTTTCGACCCACAAGTCATTTTTCAACTGCTTTCCCCTAAAGATTTACCCACTTTGGTAAATTGAGCTAAAAGCGCACTTAACTGTAGATCACTGTTAGCGCCCTGCGTTAGGCGGTAATCGTATTCCCCAAGAATATTGCTAAGTTCAGCTTTCTGTTCAGGGGATATGTAGCTGATTTTGAAGAGTTCTTTTTGCATTTGACGGATGATTTCTGCACCTGTGAACCCATAAGTGCCGATAATATCATACATCACTCGACGAGCTTCCATAAAGTCACCATTAATGGCTTTATTAAGCATAAGTTGAACCTGTTTGGGACTAGCTTCACCTATGACTTGAGCTATGATTTTTTCATCTACTGCGGCGCCATCCGTGTAGGCTGCTGCGGTTTGTAGAGCATTGATGGCATGACGTAAGTCACCTTCAGCATAATCTACGATTCTTTCAACGGCTTCAGTGGAGATGTTTACGTTTTCTTTTTTTGTTATATCCTTTAGATGTTCTATCATAGCAGCTCTATCAAGTCGTGAAAATCTGAAAATTGCGCATCTACTTTGAATAGGCTCAATTATTTTGCTTGACTGATTACAAATTAGAATAAACCTTGACGTGCGACTACTAGTCTCCATGATACGTCTAAGTGCCGTCTGAGCGGGACCCGTCATTTGGTCACATTCATCTAAAATAATCAATGCAAAAGGTACATCACCAAATGCACCTCGACTATAACGTGAAAAATCTTTAACGCGCTCTCGAACGGTGTCAATGCCTCTTTCATCTGAAGCATTAAGTTCCAACGTAAAGTTTCTCCAATTTTGCATACCAAACAGTTCATGAGCAATACATAGAGCTGTTGTGGTTTTTCCTGTACCTGGTATGCCTGCAAACATTAGATGTGGCATAGTTTTTGGATTTCTCATAAACGCTTTGAGACTCTCTACAATGTCATGTTGATTCACTACAGTTTCAAGAGTTTTTGGACGATACTTCTCTACCCACATAAGTGCTTCTTCATTTGTCGCCATTAATGTAACCTTCCACAAGTAACTTTAACAATTACATCCTACTAAATAATTTACTTTTCCTACAACTAAAAAATAGAATAAATACAAACTGGGTTACTGTTTTATCTATCTGGTTACTTCACTTAAAAGTTATCGGGAATTAAAGTTGATAGTGCATTCAACTAAGGATTATTGTTCCCTGTAGGTTTCCAAAAAATGAAGTTTATTTTTTTTTGGCTTTTTTAGAATTAGTTTGTGTTTGTTTGTTTAAAGTGTTTGAGGTAGTCTTCGAGGGCTTTTCGTCTTACTTCTTGGGTTATGTCCCCGCGTGTTGTTTCAATGATCTTTCTTGCAACATCGGTTTTTCGTCTTAATCCTGGTACAAGCATGTAGGCTTCGTCAAGTGCAAGAAGTTCAATAAAGATTTCATCCATCCCTTTGAGGTATTCTTCTCCCTTTTCCACATCGCCTTCTCGCAGAGTGTCAAGGAACAGGCGTCTATATTCGCCTACGACATCTGCTAAGCCAAGTGCGTATTCAATTGATGGTACATTGATCTCTTTAGGTGTGATAAACCTGTTTTCTTTTATAAGTGTTAAAAAGATGTTGGCCTCTGCGTATTCTTGTAGTGCATCACTAAACATGCCACAGTAAATGATGTTAGGGTATTGTTTGGCGAGGTTTTGTAGTGTGTCAATTTTTTTTGTCGCGTCTTTAACCATTTTTTCTGCTTCTAGTGGCTTTTTCTGATGGATTAACAATATAGCTTGTTTGGACAGACTAGTTACTTTACGCATGTCTTCATGTGTGTCTTCACGGATTTGATTTTTTTGCATTAAGTCTTGTTTTATTTCTTCAAGAACAGTTTTAAGGGTGGTCAATCTTTCACCTTAAGATACTTAAATGGGCTTTCTTATTTATCCGTTTAAAAACAAAGATGCAACTATTGGCTTGTTGCGATGATACTTTATTTTTGTATGTTTTTACTATTTACGTTTTTATGACTTAGTAAAACTACGCGACTGTCTACTGATTCATCAATTATATTATACCCTGTTTTTTCTGATAGTTCTTCTGCAAATGTTTTAATTTCTGCAAGTTTGGGCATGTCGTCAAATCCTAGTCGTAAATTAGAAAAACCAATATGCATGTATGCTTTTGCTTCGATAAAGGTGGGGTTAGCCTTCTCGATCAGTTTAGCATATTGATCAATGTTGTTCATATTATGGTTTTTAACAAGGGTCATTCGTAATGCAGTTCTACATTTGAAACTTTGAAGTTGCTCTAATGATTCGTTGAGATATTCCCAAGCTTTAGGTATGAGTGGGCGACAGATTTTTTTGTAGCTTTGTTCATTTGGAGCGCAGAGGGAGATGTATAATTGTGTTGGTTCTTGGGTTAGGTTTGCTAGTTTTTCGGGTAGGGTACCATTGGTTACAAGGAAAACGGTGAAGTCTTTTTGTCGGTATAATCTGATGAGTTCACTGATATCTGGATAGAGTGTAGGTTCGCCTGTTAGGCTTATTGCTACGTTTTTGGGTTGTTGCGCTTCGGTTAGTTTACGCCAGTTTACTCTTGGGTGACCTTTGTAGCCACTGAGGATTTTTTCTTGTGCCTTGATGCTTGCGTTTATGATTTCTTCTGGTTGGTTTAGTGTGGGTAGTTTCATTTCGTTCCATGTGACTTGTAGATCGCCACTTTGGGCGCGCCAACAGAATAGACATTGTTGTGTACAGTAATATAGAGAAGGGGTCATTTGTAGGCATTGATGGCTTTTTATGCCATAGAATTTTTCTTTGTAGCAGACTCTGTTGTTTACTATTGACTCATATAGCCATTTGCAGCGTTTAACTGCTGAATGATTGCCTATAAGATGGTATTTTTGTTTTTTTAGTGTTTGTTTAAGAGGTTCTGGAATTGTTTGTTCCAATACGGCACATTCCATGCTGATTTGTCTCTATATATTTTGACGTGTTTTTAATGTTTCCTTGTTTATTTTGGATTGTGATGTAGTGTTTGTGTGTGGGTTACAATAAAGTTTATATTATTTCTAATGAACAACAATATTAACAAATATAAAATGTTAATGTTTAGATTTTGAAACTAACTTGAGGTGTAATGTATGGCTCAATCAAAATCTTGTTCACCATCATGCTCATCTTTTAGATGTGGTAAAAATGTTGCTTGGTTCCGACGAGACGGTGTATGGTGTAAAGACGGCGACGAATACTGTAGTGTTGTAAAGTGTACTTATGCTATGTGTAATAAACGACGTTTGCTGTCCCAAGGTATTTGCGGAGAAACTGTGAAACGAAAAACCGTTGAACGACCACCTGATGACGATCTCTTTAAGGATGATTTAAAACTAAAGAATGTTCCTCTGAAAGGTCGAGCATTGCGAAAACTTAGTCGTAACGAAGACGATGATTACTAGTTTCTTTTAAAAAATTGGTTTACTCGCAGTTGAGCGAGTTTCCATTTTTTTTTTACTTTATCTTGATTGGATTCTTTTTACTACTGGCGGTTTTACTTTCTTTAAAATGCGGTAACCGCAAATGATGCATTTTGTTTCTCCGCCTCGTAGCTCTAATTCTTCAGATGGAACGCGTGATCCGCACCGCATACATTCATAAACAATTCCTGATTTTTCCATTGAAAATACCTCTTCCTACAAAGAAAAGCATTTTACTTTTAAACGTTTCCAATAGATACCGAAATAAAAATGCGTCGAAGACTAAAAGCGCGAGTAACTGCTGTGAACTCAACTAATGTTTGTAAGTCTTATGATATTGTAGGTGACATAGCTATTATCAAAGTATCCGCTGATGATGCAGAAAATGCAAAAAAGACTGCAGATGAAATAATGAAGCTTTACCCTCGCAAGATTAAGGCGGTTTTTATGCAAATTAGTGCGGTACAGGGTGATTTTAGGGTTAGGCAATTAAAGTTTTTGACTGGAGAAAACCATACGGTTACTATCTATAAGGAGCATGGTTGTTTTTTTAAGGTTGATATTGAGCATTGTTATCTTTCTCCGCGACTTTTGTTTGAGCATAAAAGAGTATCTAACCTTGTAACGCAAGGTGAAATAGTTGTTAATATGTTCTCGGGTGTTGGCTGTTTTTCTATATTGATTGCTAAAACTTCTGGCTCTAAAGTTTATTCGATTGATGTTAACCCCGTAGCGTATGAGTGTATGCAGGAAAATGTGCAACTTAATCGTGTTTCTAATTGTGTTGTTCCATTATTGGGTGATTCCAAAGAAATCATCACCTCGCAACTAGTAGGTGTGGCTGATCGTGTTTTGATGCCTTTGCCTGAATTAGCTTTTAAGTATTTACCTTATGCTCTATTGGCTTTAAAGTCGTCTAGTGGGTGGATTCATTTTTTTGATTTTCAGCATGCTACTAAGGGGGAGGATCCAATTGAGAAAACTCGGCAAAAGGTAATCGTGTGTTTGGATGCTTTAGGTGTACGTTATAGTTTTGGTTTTTCTCGTGTTATTCGCAGTGTTGGGCCTCATTGGTATCAGGTAGTTTTGGATATTTGTGTATCGGGTTTGTCAAGCAAGTTTTTATATTAACAGGTTTTAACTATGTATTGTGATGCTGATATGAAACGTAAATTAATGGAGATTCTTGCTTGTCCAATTGACAAACATCACCCTCTTGATTTGATGGTGTTTGAGGAAAAAGACGAGATTGTTGAGGGCGTAATTATTTGCCCTGAATGCCATAGATGGTATCCAGTTCGTGATGAAATTCCTGAGATGCTTCCCGACGAGTTACGTAAGGAAGCTGAAGATTTGCCTTTTCTTAAGAAGTGGAGAGAGCAAATTCCAGAAAACATTGTAAAGGAAGGTAAACCCTTCAATTTGAAGGGTTAAACAGTTTTTCTGTTTATCTGTTTAATTTTATTACTGCATTTTTAGCTGATGACTCCATGGCGGCAGTGGCAATTTCTAATGCATTATAGCCGTCTTCACCTGTAATTATAGGTGTTTTATTTTCAATGATGCATTCAGTAAAGTGTTCAAGTTCCGCTTTCAAAGGTTCTTTGAAGGGACTTCTTGGTTGCACTGTTTCTGTGGCATTTTCAATCCATAGCTCTTGGCTATTGTAATCTAGTCGCATGATAGCTTCACTTCCTGTTACATTTAAGGCGCGAATTTTGTATGGCGTTAACCAATTAGCCTCGATGAAGGATGTTTTACCGCTCTCATATGTGAGCATTATTTGAGCATAATCTTCAAATTGACGATGTCGCATGCTGCCCATCTTTGCATAAACGCTTACGGGTTTTTCACCTGAGATAAAGTACATAACATCAATGTCATGAATGGCTGTATCTTTTACTACTCCGACATCTCCAATTCTCTCTGGCCATTGAGCAACTCTTTTTGCTGTTGCAGAGACCAGTTCACCAATTTTTTTTGTTTCCACTGCTTGTTTGATTTGTTGTATTCCAGGAATAAAACGCATTAAAAAGCCAACAGAGAGACACAAATTATTTACTTTGGCGGTATCTATTAGTACTTGTGCTTGTTTTGTGTCAGTAGACATGGGTTTTTCTACAAGCACATGTTTACCTGTGTTTAGACATTTGAGTGCTTCTTCTGCTAGCTTTGTTGACCATGTGCATACGCTGACTGCTTGGATTTCAGAGTTTTTTAACATGTCTGAACTGTTGGTGTAGGCTTTTGCTCCATATTGTTCTGCTATAATTTTGGCGCGTTCTAAGTTGACATCGCAAATTGCAACCAAGTTTGTGTTTTCTAATTCTTTGTAGATTCGAGCGTGATTTTTTCCCCAAAAACCTGTTCCGATTACTGCTACTCCAAGCTTGTTCAAAGTTTATCCATTCCTCTTCCTATTCCACGATATATGAAGCCTTCTGCTTGTATTTTCTCTGGCTCTGTGATACCAATCAAATCTACAAGCACTGCGGGTTTTTTCATAACTGTTTTAAGTCTTTTAAGATTTAACCGTTTAAACTGCTCCTGTCCTATTAGAATTACGAGACAATCAGCACCTTCTATGGTTTCGTTTAAACTTCTTTTCAAGTCAGGACTTGTATCTACCATTTCATTTTTTGAAAGTAAGAGCTCATAGAGCGTGACTTTTGCGCCTTTAGCGGTCGCAGCCTCTATGTATTTTGCTGTTATAGTGTTTTGATTAGACGTTCCAAATACTGCTACTTTGGACCTTCGCAGGCTTTTGTCACAGCTACGGAGCGCTTCTTGAGTTAAATTGATTGCGTACTTTACTCTTTCTTCGTTAATTTGTCTGCTAAGTTGTGGTAGTCGAAGTTTTATGTTAAGGTTTTCTGCACTTTCAATCAACAGACAAGTTTCTTTTCGATTTTCTTCTCCCTCAATGGACGGCCAAAAATTTGAGTTTTCATCGTTAATTAATTTTTGAACTTTAAAATAATCCATTCCAGTGTTTTCACAGAAAAATGCTAACTCGTTAGCTAAAGCCATGCATGTATCTTGTTGTGCCCCTTTGAAGAGTGTTGCAAGTTCTGCAAGTTTAACTTGGTTTGTTTGTTTGACTTTAGACGTTAGTGTTTTAAGAACTATAGTTGCTACATCCAAACTCTGTTGATTTGCTGAGGCTATAATTAGTTCTGTATTGTTTAGTGATTTCATTGGACGTGTTCTTGGCAGATGCAATGGGTTGTATGCTAAAAGAAAATCTTTACCTTCTTTTAATCCTGAAGTGTTTTCAAGAGTTTCTTTTAGCAAAGTTTCTGTGGAGCCAAAACCACCGATACCTCCATAAATTAAAAGTGCCCCCTGTTTTAGGGCAGTTCCTACTTGTTTGTATGCTCCTTCAAGTTCTAACGTGTCGGATTTCTTTTTTGCATCCATTCTGATGTTTATGGCTAAAACAATTATGTCGCTTTGGGCAACTGTATTTTTTCTCATACTTGAGGTAGTCAGGTTACCTGTATCAATGTGTTTTTTTAAACGTGTTTCAATTTCATGGTTTATGCAACAGTTTTTGGCTTTGGTTAAACGTTTTAACAGGTTTGGGTTTTCATCGTTGCATGTGACTTTGTATCCTGCTCCGGCAAATGCATCTGCGTAAAGTATTCCAATTTGTCCACAGCCAACTATGCTGACCGTATATTTTGCTCTTTTTTCTTCTGAATCTACATCTTGTGTTTGCAGATTTAATACCGAAGGCATATTGACCGCATCCTCTTTTTCTTTTGTTTATGACTTGAAAAGTGTTAGATAGTTTGGAGTAGTTCTTTAAGTTTTGACTGGTATTCTTCGACTAGTTTTAATGCTTTTTCTTTGTTTTTTGCTTCAGCGTACAGTCGGTAAACTGGTTCTGTACCGCTGGCTCTAATTAGTATGGCACTTTTGTCGTTAAACCAGATTTTTACGCCATCGATGGTGCTGAGGTTTTCATTTTTGACTTGTTGGTAAATTTTTTCTTGAAGAACTGTTTTCTTTTCATTTGGGCAGTTGATTTTACTTTTTTCAATAAAGTACTGTGGTTGTTCAGCAACTAACTCGGAGAGTTTTTTGTCTGTTTTCGCCATTATTTCTAACAGTAGTGCTGTGGTCATGGCACCATCTCGGACTGCTTGGTGTGGTCCGTAAAAGACTCCGCCGTTTTCTTCACCACCTAATTGGGCGTTAATTTCTTTCATCTTTTGTGAGACCGTTACACTGCCCACTTTTGTCCATTCAATTTTTCCCTCGTAAGTGTCTGCGATGTCTTTAATCAATGTTGATGAGCTTACAGGTGTGACAACTTTTGCATCTTTATTTTTTAGAAGGAAGTATTTTAGTATAACTGCAAAGGTTTTATCTCCCATGTAAATCTCGCCGTTTTCGTCAACAAAAATTGATCTATCTGCATCTCCATCAAAAGCTACTCCTATATCTGCTCCAATGGCTTTCACAGTTGCAGCTAAATCACCCAAACTTTCTGGACGTGGTTCGGGTTCTCTGCTAGAAAAGGTTCCGTCAATATTTGCATTTATGCTAGTCACTTTACAACCTAATTCTCGTATCAGAGATGGCGCGGTTAATCCACCTACACTGTTTGCAGCATCAACTACTATATGAAACTGTTTTTTGGCTATTTCTTCTATATCGACATGAGTTTTAATTGCGACGATATATTCACTGTTAATGTCTGTTAACTCTTTTATTTCTCCTAGTTTATCCCATGGGGCAAAATTGATTTTGTTGTCAAAATAGATTTTTTCAATCTCTACTTCTTGTTCATGTGAGATTTCAATACCATCGTTCCAGATAACTTTAATTCCATTGTATTCAGCTGGATTATGTGATGCTGTGATGATGATTCCGCCGTCCATTTTATGGTTTTTAACGGCAAATTGAAGTGATGGTGTTGGCACCATTTCGGTGAAGTATACGTTGCATCCCGTTGCGGTTATGCCTGACGTTATTGCTTTAGCTAGCATTGGACCACTGGTTCGTGCGTCATATCCTAAAAGAATGTTTTTCTTTCCAAAAAAGGTTCCAATTGCTAAACCAATTTTAACTACTGCATCGGGAGTTAATTCAACATTGACGAGTCCTCGTATGCCGTTGGTGCCAAAAAGTTTTTTTGATGTACTCATAGATAACTGACCTTTCTGTTCTAACAGATAACGTTTCTTTTTAAAATAGTTTCAGATACTTCCTTAGCTGGACAAACAGCAAATTCATTAGTTAAGTTTATGTTGTCTTTGATTTTTGCTTGGTCTGCAATGATGCAACCATTGTTAATTTGAACGTTTTTGCCGATGATTGCATTTTCTCCTATTATTGCTCCGTTAATTTTGGTGTTATCGCCGATTTTTGTATCAGGAAAAATTATTGAATTATGAATTTGTACTCTATCTCCAATTGTAACGTTTTTTCCCAATACTGTATATGGGCCAATGATGGTTTTCTCGCCTATAGTGACTTTTTTGTCTATTGCTACTGGTTTTTTTATTTCAAGATTTTTTGGTGTTTTAAGATTGTTTTTCTCTTTCAATTTGTCGAGGATAATTTTGTTTGTTCGTAAATACTCTATGGGGGTGCCTATGTCCATCCATAATCCTTCATTTATGTGACCAAAGAGTTTGTGTTCCTTTGCGAGAGCTGGGAAAATTTCGCGTTCTATTGAGCATTGTCTGTCTATGGGAATGTAGTTGAATATTTTTGGGTCTAAGACATAGATTCCTGCATTGATTAAGTTAGTTGGTGCTTGCTCTTTAGTTGGTTTTTCAATAAAGTTTTTTATACGGTTACCTTTTTCTAATTCTGCAACTCCGTATCTGCTGGGGTCTTCAACTTTGTGTAAGGCTATGGTTGCTAATGCGCCAGTTTTTACGTGTGTGTCCATTAACTGTTTGTAGTTAACTTCAGTAAAAATATCTCCGTTTAAAACGATAAATGGTTCTTCGTATTTTGCTATTTTTTCTGTAATTTTTATTGCCCCCGCAGTTCCTAGTGGTGTTTTAGGGGGATCGATTGCGTATTTGATTTTTAAGCCACATTTAGGTGGTTTTTGTTGTTTTATGTGAAATTGTGTTAAAGCGTTTACTGCTAAGATAACTTCTGTTATTTCATTGGCAGCGAGTCCTTCAAAAATCCATTGTAGTAACGGTTTATTTACTATTGGAAAAAGCGCTTTAGGTCTACTACAACTTAAGGGTCGTAACCTTGTTGCAAACCCGCCTGCTAAAATCACAGCCTTCAGATACATCACCTTTGACTTATAATAGTTACAAATTTTTATATAAACAATATGACGAAATGATGTTATCTTAAAAATCTGATTTTTTCAAAATTGCGTTTGTTTCACAGTTAATCTTCAACACTGTTGTACCAAGGTAAACCTGTACCTGGCGAAATAAGTTAAAATTTTCCCCGATGAGGTTTCTCTAACCTTGTACTATTTGGAAGTCCGTTTTGTAAACGTATTCTGTCGATTTTTCAACGCTGTTTTATTTCTTGCTGTTTATTACTGTACCGAATAGGGGGTTGATTGTTCTGTTCTATGGCTAAGGGGTTGTGTTTTTTTGTGGGTGTTGTTGGTTGGGGGCGGATGTTTTCTGGTGTTTTTGTGGACTTTTGGTTTGGTTGGGTGTGGTTTGAAGTAGTGTTTGTTGTAGTATTGTAGATAGGTTTTCAGGTTTTCTATTCCCATTCGATGGTTGCTGGGGGTTTATGGGTTATATCGTAAACGACGTGGGTGACTTCTGGAATTTCATTAGTTATCCGAGTGGAAATTTTTTCTAATACTTCATAGGGTAGCTTGGCGAAACTTGCTGTCATGGCGTCGCGACTTTCCATTGCTCTAACTGCAACTACATAGCCGTACGCTCTTGTGTCGCCTTTAACTCCTGTAGCTTTTGTGTCAGTGACTACTGCAAAGTATTGCCAAAGCTTCTCAGCTAAATCTGTTTTTTCAATCTCTTCTCGAACAATTTTATCTGAACGTTTAACAATTCTAACTTTTTCCTCTGTTAATGGTCCAATGATTCTTACAGCTAAACCTGGACCTGGAAACGGTTGCCTGTTAACCAACTCGTTAGGTAAGTCCAGCATTTTTGCAACTTTACGTACCTCATCTTTGTATAACTCTCGAAGAGGTTCGAGAATCTTTTTGAACTCAATTTTTTCAGGTAACCCGCCCACATTATGGTGACTCTTAATATTCTCGCTGTTCTTGCTAAAACCTGATTCAATAATGTCTGGGTAAATTGTGCCTTGAATGAGATATTGCGCATTCGATTTGATGGCTACTTCTTCAAACACTCGAATGAATTCCTCACCAATTGCCTTACGTTTACATTCAGGATCAGTCATGCCGTCAAGTTTTTTCATAAACCTCTCTTGAGCCTCTACAACAACAAAGTTTATCTTAAATTTGTTAAAGGTCTCTCGTATGGCTCCAGTTTCCCCTTCACGCATAAATCCATGATCAACGTAAACTGCAGTCAACTTTTCATTTAATGCCCTAGCGGCTAAAGCAGTAGACACGCTTGAATCAATCCCGCCACTTAAACCAATAATGGCTCTCCCCTCACCTACTTCAGTTTTTAACTCTTGAACCATTTTTTCAATTAAGTCTTCCATATGCCAATTAGCTTCACACTTGCATATGTTAAACATAAAATTCTGTAACATACGGGCCCCATTTTCAGTGTGAATAACTTCAGGATGCCATTGAAGACCATAAATCGGCATATGTTTATGCCTAAAAGCTACAACAGGACAATTATCCGTATGAGCTAAAGATTCAAAATCATCGGGTAAGCCACAAACAACATCACCATGACCCATCCAAACTTTTTCTTTACAGTTTAACCCTTCAAGCACTCCTACAGGTTTATCAACAGTAACATAAACTATGCCGTATTCCTCACAAGACACGGATTCAACTTTTCCCTCAGTTAACTGCACTAAAATCTGATGACCATAACACAAACCTAAAATTGGAATGTCCATTTTCAAAATCTTTGGATCCAATTTTGGAATATTTTGTCCATAAACACTTGCAGGACCACCTGACAAAATTAACCCTTTAACGTTAAATTTTACTTTCAAAGTCTCAATTTCTTTAGGAGAAATGTCGTGAGGGACAATTTCAGAATAGATTTCTTGTTCTCTGATTCTTCTGCCAATTAAGTGACAATATTGACCTCCAAAGTCAAGTACTAGTATAGTGTCAATTTTAGTTTGCATTTTCTTAGCCTCACTGTCTGAATTTATTATCCTAATTTAACATCATCTATGAAACTGTCAAACACAGTTAATACTATGTGACATTCTCGTTTGCGTTATTAAATACTCCTAAACTGAACTTTTATAAACATAACCGCCTGTCTGTCAAAAAACATGTTTGGAAAACCCTGATTTAGCTGAAAAAACATGCAGGAAAGAGACCTATGTTTAGCTAATGAAACTAATGCTGAAATTCTCAAAACCTCATAGACTCTATGTGTCTCTCAAACGTTAAATTCAAATGGAGTATCCTCTGGTATGGTTTTATCCATCAAAAATAAGTCGAAGGCTTATAAAAGGCTACGCTGTCACTTAGACCCTGAAAAACTTGTTACCAGTTACGGTCGTGACAGAAATAGCTGTCTCAAAAGACATGTTGCTATGGACCGAAGTAGAAATATTTAAAATTTCAAGATCTATGTATCTGCGATGTACTTGGCTCAATAATGCTGCCATAGCTAAATTTAAAAGTAAAGTTGAATTAAAAATTTCCATAAAACATTTCTCGTTTTATTCTTATCAAACGAACTAGTTCATCTGTAGTTTTGTTAACACTAAAAGAAAACTTTGAGTTGCTGTAGTCTGCAATCATTTTGTCTTTTAGCGTTATCGATTCTTTTCTTTCCTATAAGTAGCTTCTTCTGTTCCTATTGTAATTCTTGTGTCTGCCTCAACGGACGTGGTTATCCATGTATTTCCACCAATCACAACATTATTCCCTATAACAGTGTCTCCCCCAAGCAAAGTTGCCCCACTATAAATAACAACATTATTACCAATAGTTGGATGACGCTTACGACCTTTAATGACATTGCCTTCTTCATCTTTAGGAAAACTCAGTGCACCCAAAGTTACTCCCTGATAGAGCTTTACGTTATCACCAATTTCAGCAGTTTCCCCAATAACCACCCCTGTTCCATGATCAATGAAGAAACTTTTGCCAATTTTTGCTCCCGGATGTATATCAATACCTGTCAAAGAGTGTGTATGTTCACTCATAATTCGCGGAATCAATGGTACACAACGAATGTATAGCTCATGTGCTATACGATAAGTTGTTATCGCCATCACACAAGGATAACTCAAGATAACCTCATCAGTGCTTACTGCAGCTGGGTCTCCGTTGTATGCTGCTTCTATGTCGCTACTAAGGGTTGAGCGAATTTCTGGAAGTGCCTCCAAAAGCTCTTTTACAACCACCTGTGCCCGTTTCTGGCATATGTCTTGAGGGCATTCGCTAATTTTTCTACAGATATATTTGAGACTTTTTTCCACTTCATTTGTCAAGTTAGTATAAATGGCAGTTAACTTAGTCCCTAAACGGTATTTTATATTTGCTTTACTAATATCTGAATCTCCAAGATAACCTGGGAACAAAACTGTAAAGAGGTCATCTAAAACTTCTAGAACAATTTTTTTAGAAGGCAAATCTTTTCCCTCAAGATGATCCATCCCGCCAAAAGTATCGTAATTCACTGCTATTTTCTCTACAAGTTTAGGCAAGCCCTCTTCAACCCAATGTTCCTCACTTTGATCCTGATTTTTCATGAGCACTTCAATCATCTTGTCTGGATTCCAACAATCCGACTCATCACAGCTTCTCTTCTTCTTACACTCTTCACAATTTTTAGCAACAGACAAATTACCTTTGGACTCCATCTCTCAGATAGCCTTCTTTTATAATATATAAACCAAAAAGGGTGAATATAAAAAAAGCGTAAAAAACAAAAACCTTCAAACAACAGTCTTCTATTCTGCAAATAATTCTGTACTAAGGTACCTCTCTCCAGTATCTGGCAAAATAACCACAACAAGCTTTCCCTCATTCTCCGCACGTTTTGCAACTTCCACTGCCGCAAACAACGCCGCCCCCGCAGAAATACCTACCAATAATCCTTCCTTCTGAACTGCCCTTTTTGCTGTCTCAAACGCATCCTCCTCTGAAACTTTGAAAATTTCATCAACCAAATCTAATTCTAACACATCAGATACAAAACCTGCTCCAATACCCTGAATTCCATGTGAACCTTTTTTGCCGCCACTCAAAACAGGTGAGGCCACTGGCTCAACAGCAATAACTTTGAGGCTTGCTTTAAGGGGCTTTATAAACTGAGCTATACCTGTTATGGTTCCCCCTGTGCCAACACCAGCAACAACAATGTCTACTTTACCCTCTGTATCTGCCCAAATTTCCGAACCCGTGGTTTCTCTGTGAACTTTTGGATTTACTTCATTTTTAAACTGCTGAGGCATAAACGCGTCTGGTGTGTTTGTGAAAAGTTCCTCTGCTTTTCTAATAGCCCCCTCAATACCTTCAGACCCTGGCGTTAGAACAAGTTGTGCTCCATAAGCTCTAAGGAGTTTCCGACGCTCAACACTCATCGTTTCAGGCATAGTCAAAATAAGTCTATAACCTCTAACCGCGGCAACCATGGCTAAGCCAACACCCGTGTTCCCGCTAGTCGGCTCAATTATAGTTGTCCCTGGTTTAATTAGACCCTGTTTTTCTGCCTCATCTATCATGGCTTTACAGATGCGATCTTTAACACTATTACTGGGATTTCTACTCTCTAATTTCCCAACAACAATAGCGTTTAAACCTTCAGTTAACTTGTTTATCTTCACAAGTGGTGTATTGCCAATTGTTTCAAGTACGTTGTCATAGATTTTTGTCATTTCAATCAACTATGATTCTATACAACCGCTTACGAACACGGATAAATTTGCTACTAAAAAACAAACATGTCTCCAAAGTAATAAACAAATCTAACAGAAACCCCACTCTCAAGTAAAGCCTTTAAATGTAACAACTAATTTATATCAGAACAGGATCAAAAAGAGAGACACAATGTTATTTGCGGAGGTCGCCCAGCATGGTCAAAGGCGTAGGACTGAGGCTCCTATCCTGCAGAGGTTCGTGGGTTCAAATCCCACCCTCCGCACCAAACAAATGTATCTGGTTATATTCTCACTTTTTTGGCTATTAAAATAAAAAATCACTGTTTTTAAATTTCCAGTGCATACGCGGAATATGACTGTAAATAAGCCTTGGTGTGTGCTTTATTCAATTGAAAAAATGCAAATGAAACTTGTCAAAATGAGAAAAAAGGGTAAAACTAAATGTACTTTACTTGCCCCTCATATAACATTATTTGGCAGTGACCTAATTTAGAATATTTAATTTAGAGTAGAAAAATTCGTGCCAAGTCCACAAATGATCCGTTAAACCCTCAAGTTTTGCAGGAGAAGCCTTACGCTTAAACTCATTGATAAA
>WQYG01000048.1 GCA_009781395.1 Candidatus Bathycorpusculum sp.
TTAACCCTCTCCATATTACTTATATAAGTAATATGCATTTGCTATTAAAAGGCTTCTGTTACAAAATCAACCCAGAATCAAACCTAGAATCAAAAACATATTACTTAATTCGGGAAGTTAGGGGTCGATATTATTTTTTGTGTTATACTTTTCATTTATTTTTTTCATCCTATACGTATCTTGTTGTTTAAGATGCTTATTAACTCCTAATCAAATCAAAGAAATATTGTGGTGAAAGATTAATTTGGATAAGAAAATGTTGTTGGTGGAGATTGTTTTTAACAAAGTAACGTTATGTTTGAAGATTAATTTAAATGTGGAAATGTTGTGGGTGGGGATTAAGTAAGTTAGAGAAACATTGCAAGCTATGACATAGCCGGTTGGTTCATAGAATTCAATATTTTCTGCTCTAAGTTGTTTTTTTGTGTGTTGTGTTTTGTTTTTTGGTTTCTGTTGTTGTGTTGGTTAGTTATGTTTGGTGTTGTGGGGTTATTTGTTGTTGGTTGAATGTTATGGGTTGTTTGTGTTTGGTTGTTGTTTTATTTGTTGTGTGTTTTGGGGGTTTTATTGTAAGTTGTGTGTGTTTTGGGGGAAAAGAAAAAACTAAAATATATGTCGTACAATAATAATATGACTAAATCTGCTCTGAAAATAGATTAGGTCGAACAGCTCGGGGAATCCTATAGCCCATAGTTTTTTCCCCGAGCCATAATTTACACTTTTTCGCCAATTCACCACTAGGGTATAGAAGCTAACTTGTCAAACAAGCATAACTAAGGGAAAATTTGAGGCTCAAGTTTCCTCTTCTGTGGAAAGAAAAAGCCCAAATCCGACACACAGACTCAGCCGTTACCAGATAGGTCAATTTTACAGCAACAGTTATTTTTCACCCTTTCTCTAGAAAAAGAGGGGAAATGACGAGGTTAAAAACTAGTTTTTCAATCTCTGCCACTCGTCGCTGGAGGATGCTGTAACTCAGCCTGTGCTCTAGGGTGCTTTTCAACATAATAATAACGAAACAACGTTAAGGTTTAAGGGCAGCCTCCAGCGTGTGGAGACCACCCTGTTGTTACGCAAGGTTTTTATTTTTCCCTCCACCTAGAAAAAAGAGGGAAATCAGAGACTGAGGAGTTTCTCAATCTCTGCCACTTTACCACGGGCTATGGCGTAACACATTCCGTGGTTAGTGGGGTGTTTTTCAATGTATCCAAGTTTTACCAGTTCTTTCATGATTGCGTTGATTTTTCCGCGGTCTTTTCGTGGCAAGTAATGTTTCAGCGTGTCTATGGTTAGGTGGTGTGAGCATATGATGTCGTTGTTTCGCATTTCTCTGAGGATTTTCAGCTGTTCGGCGTTCATGTGGATTGCTCCACAATTGCTATATACTCTTTACCACCATATAAGCATTATGATATAAAGTAATAATAATTATGTAAAAACATAATGTTTAAATTGTTGAACACCCATAACAATAACGAGCACTGAAAAACATGGAACAAAAAACAAAAACAGGCCCACTCCAACGCATATTCACAAGCAGCCCCGAAGCAAAAATCTTAGACTTCCTAATAACAGCCCAAGAAAGCGACTACAGCAAAAACGACATATCCAAATACAGTGGCGTAAGCTTCCGACACACCCTAAAAGTACTGCCAAACCTAGAACAACAAGGACTGATAAAACACACAAGAAAAGTAAGCCTAGCCCACATGTACAAATACAACACCAACAACCCCACAGCCATGATCCTAGAAAAATTCACCAACCACCAAGCCTGCGACAGACTACAAAAAATAGTAGACGAAGAAGAAAAAAGAGAAAAAGAAAACCCCACCCCAATCATAGAACAAGAAGCCGGGCAGACCTGCCTAATGCACGACTGCACACACAACACAAACAAAACATGCACCACAAGACCCAAAATGAAGGGCGACATATGCCAAACCTACCAAGAAACCCAAAACCCAAACAATAATCAAACAACAAAACAAGCAAAATAATGGTTTAAGGGAGCCCCACGTCATATGGAGGTCTGTCCTATTTTCGCAATGTTTATGTTCCCCTGTTCTAGAAAAAATGGGAATTCGGAGATCAAAAAGTTTCTTGATCGCTGCCATTTGGCATGATGGTATTGTGTAAGCCGTTCCATGTCTTGTGGGATGTGTTGTTATGTATCCTTGTTTTCGCAGTTTAGTAACGAGTTTTGTATTCTCCTTGTTGGTTGAGTTTTTCATTTTTTTATTGTCTAAAGGAAGCGTTAAGCGGTTGTTTTGTTGTTGTGGTGTGAATATTTAAATACACTATATACTTAGTGTCAGGTGATACTAAGTATCAGGTGATACTAAGTATCAGGTGATACTAAGTATCAGGTGATACTAAGTATCAGGTGATACTAATATCTCTGTTTGACGTCCCTCCAAAACATGATCCAAAACTTCTCTTTTCCAGAGAAAAAGAACTAGCCGACCTAGTAAAATACATCCGAGAAAAACGTTGGACCATACTCATCGGTCCCCGCAGAGTGGGCAAAACCTCTCTAGCTAAATGTGCAATCAAACAATCGGGTCACCAACCAATAATACTTGACGCCCGAGAAAACGCCAACTTTACAGACAACCTACTCCAAACACTAACCCACAACTCAAACCTCCAACTCACAGGCAACATAACTGTCCCCAACATGCCCTACCTTTCCATAGGCGCCAGCTATTCCAAACAAGCACTAAAAAAAAACCTCGACAACATCCTAAAGGGTAGAAAAAAAACCATCCTCCTACTAGATGAAGCCCAATGGTTTAGCGACCGACGCACCCTAACAATGATGCTAGCCCACCTCTACGACTACCACTACGATACAGTAACACCCATAATCACCGGATCAGCAGTAGGCGTTTTAAAATCCATACTGGAACCCGACAACAAATCCCCCCTATTTGGACGACCCATAATGCAAATAGACGTTAAAAAATGGCACCCCTCAGTTAGTATGAGTTTTCTCAAAAAAGGTCTAGAACAAAACAAACTCTCCCTAAACACCGAGTACCTAGTTAAAACTGTTGAACTCCTAGACGGACTCCCAGGATGGCTTACCATGTTTGGCTACTATTATACAGCTAAACCCTCCAACTATAGTGATGCAGTAAACAAAACTTTGACAGAAGCCTTAAAAATTGTTAGCGACGAAACGGACAGTATTGGAAAACTTGCCCGCGGATGGCCAACACACTTAAAACTTTTAACTGAACTCTCATCAGGAAACAAAAGCTTCACCGAACTCTTATCTACACCTGGACAGTCAACAAATTCTGCGCTTTCAAAACACCTAGATATGCTTCAGAGACTAAATTATATTGAAAAAAGACCCCAAGATGGCCACTACGAAATAACGGATCCCATAATGGCTGAATTGCTAAAAAGAAAAACAGCCAGCCAATAAACTAACAGTACGTGTTTAGGGTACATCAAAATGTGCAGTCAATATCAAGACATTATTACAACCTTTTCATAATTCCCACAGAACTAAACACACTAAAGCATTCACGCAATTAACGTACATAAACATCAGACTAAAAAGACGCGTGAAATTATAAACAGTAACTCTCATAAAAACCTGTATCCCACCTAAAACTTTCTTGAAATCTGTCGCATAATGTTAAATGTGTTAACACGCAAAAAGTGTATCTTAAAAGATGGGTTACATGGACGATAAAAACATCAAACTCTTTGAAAACAAACGTGTACGCACCGCATGGGATGAGGACAAAGAGGAGTGGTATTTTTCGGTAGTTGACGTAGTGGGTGTATTGACCGATAGTCCAAATCCTACGGATTATCTGAAAAAAATGCGTAAACGCGATGAAATTTTAGGAAGTTACATAGGGACAAAATGTCCCCACGTAGAAATGATGACCGAAACTGGTAAAAAGCGGAAAACGTTAGCTGGCAATACGGAACAAATTTTACGCATTATTCAGTCTATACCCTCTCATAAAGCCGAGCCTTTTAAGTTATGGTTGGCAAAAGTTGGTGTGGAGCGTATAAATGAGACTGTAGATCCGGAATTAGCGATTGATCGTGCTTTGGCTACTTATTTGAAGAAGGGTTACTCTCGTGATTGGGTTAATCAGCGTTTGCAGGCGATTCAGGTTAGAAAAGAGCTTGTTAACGAGTGGGAAGATCGGGGTGTAAAGCAGGGGGTTGAGTTTGCCATTTTGACTGATGAGATTACTAAGGCTTGGGCGGGTTTATCGACTAGACAGTATAAAGATTTGAAGGGGTTGTCGCGGGAAAATTTGCGCGATAACATGTCAATGTTGGAGTTGACGCTTAATCAGCTTGCGGAGGTTACAACGACGGAAATTTCAAGGCAAGAAAAGCCTGATACTTTTGAGAAAAATAGAGATGTTGCCAAGCGTGGTGGGAGTGTTGCAGGGGTTGCGCGGCAAGCTGTTGAGGCACAGACTGGTAAGTCTGCTATAACGTCTAAAAAGGCGGTTGATTTTGCGCAGCTTTTAGCTGATGTTATTGAATACAGAGTTGAAGAAGATAAGACCGTTAAAACAAAGAAAGATAAGTAGTAATTATCTGTTCTTTTGTGTGGTGACGTGTTTGTGGGGATTGTTTTAACAGAAACAGTGTCTTGGCTGCTTTGAGACGATTATGGAACAATCCATATAGTAACCGTAACTTTTGAGTTTTACCCATATGTTGTGGGATATAGGCTCAATTTGGGGTTGTTTTTGTGATTTTTCTTTGTTGAGCGGTTTTAAGTATGGTCGCTGAGAGAAATCATATGTGGGTAAACATGTGGGTAAATAAGCGCGATATTATAGGTTTAATTAATCAAAATAACCCAAAATCACCTATAAAAACTTGATTATGTGAGTAAATTTCAAGAGTTACGGTAGTTAGTTAGTAGGGCAAACTGGATTTTCCATTGCACTTCAATGAAAGTTTACTTTATGAGATTTGGTTGTTTTTATTGTTGGGGTGGGGATTTGTTGTTGTTTTTTTGGTGGAATTCTTTTGGAGTTAAAACTTTGTTTTTTAGGTTTGGTAGTCGGTTGAAGTGTTCTTTGTTTTCAGTTAGCAGTATGTCACAGTTTTCTAAAAGAGCGCAAGCGGCAATTGCTACATCTTGATACTCTATGGGTTGCTCCTTTGCAATCAAATAGGCGTTAAGCTCCGCCACCAATTTGGTTACTGCCCCATTTAAATCAACCCAGCGAAATTGTCCAAGTATTTTTTCAGCTTTTTTTACTGCCTTTTCATGATCTTTTCGCAGGTATGAGCCTGTTAGAATTTCAGAAACACTTACCGTGCTTATGTATGCGTTGTTGGTGCTGGTTAATTGTTTGCATAACTCTATCACGTCTTGCTTGCCTCTATCTACATCAACAATTATGGAGGTGTCAACAAGTACTTTTAGAGGTGTGTTTGGAGATTTGTTTTTTTGAGACATTAGGGAGTTAGGTCGAGATGTTTGAATTTTTTGTAGAATTTTTGCGCATTGCAAGGAGTGTTTTTTTAAAGTCTTTAGGTAAAAAGTCTGTGCAGTCATTCCATACTTGCGGGTCTGTTTTTTCAATTACTATTTTGTTGCCTTCTACAACTTTTATATTTACCTTGTCCCCTTCAGTTATTCCCACTATTTTACGTATTTTTTTAGGTATGGTAACCTGTGAGTGTCTTGTTACTGTTACTGAAGGCATATTTCATGTCCCTGTCTATTGCTAATGTTTTACTAATATAATAATTACTATAAAAACACAGTAAGGGGATAGCGAGTTTTAAAAAGAGGGTGTGGTAAGTGATGGGTGTGTTTAAACGTATTTTCAAATTGTGATGTTGCTCAAATACTATCAATTAGTCTTAAACATGTAGTCAACTATTTTTTTATGGAGGCAGTATAATGGAGGTTTGTGTTTTGTATAATTGTAAAAGTTTGGGTGAGTGGGGTTGTAGTGGGGTTGGGTTGGTTTTGTGTGTTCGATAATGTTGAAATGTTTAAATAGTGTTTCAATGTAATGGAACATTATGAAGTTGTTTGCCGACGAATACGCATTTAGTAAAACTGAGTTAAAAACCCTAAAAGAAATAGCCAAAGGACACCACGAACTCTACAGCCTCCAAACACAACTAGCCATAAAACCGCCCCTTCTAACCTATACCCTAAAAAAATTACAAACCAAAGACCTAATAAAAATCACCCGCAAAGGCATAAAAAAACAAACCACCTTTAACAACACAAAACACGCAACCCTCCTAAAAAACCTACTAACAAACTATGACCACATAGACTGGGAAAACACACTAAACAACAAAGCAATCAACATCCTCACCCAAATCTCAACCAACAACAATAACAATAATGACGATAACAGCAGCAGCAGTAGTAGTAATAATAGTAAGTTGGTTGGTTTTGCCCGAAACACTCTCTGGCACTACCTAAAAGAATTCAAATCAAGAGGCATAATCACCCAAGAACACAAAATCAACCCCCAACTCAAAGGCCTACACGAATTCTTAACAGAATACCAAACCTTTTTCCACCAAAAAAAAGCAAACCAACTCCCAACAACACCACAATCCTATGGCAACACAAGGAACTGTAATAGAATAACTTGTAATATTTAGTTAGCTGATGCAGTTCAGGTTCCCATTAAAAACATTTTTTACAACCGTTAACAGCCTATTTTGCTTCTAAGGCATTACAAGTTACTTTCTTACAATTCCTGTGGGGTTTTTGGATAATTTGTCGTCTCACAAGGTGGATGGTGTACTTGAGCCTATCTATGAGAGATGTGCGTTTGTTTGGTTTTTGTCTTTAGGTATTCTGTTGATTTTAATCCGACTTTCGCTTGTGTTGTCTAAGGTGAAGGCTGTTTTGCGAAAGCTTGGGGCTAGGTCGTGGGAGGAGTTGTAAGTGGCTTTCAAGGCGGCGTTAGCTGACATTATTTTTGGGGATATTGAGAACGGGTTCAGACACGACGGGTATGTATCAATATGATTTCATGTTGCTACAGTGAGTGGATAATAAAACTGGGAACCTTAACTTTTCATCGTTATGCCATAGGTTATGGCCATTTTATCGAGTTTTTTGTTTTTAGAGGCTTTTTGTGCCAGTTAAAGAATCTATAACATATGGCGTAACTATGGCGTAACTGCTCTTTGAGATTTACGACTAAAAATCAAAAACGAAACAAAAACAGCCTTAAACCTCCAATCTATGGCATAAAACTGCAAAGTTACGGTGGGAAATGTCATAAAACTTTAATTGAAAATCGAGTGTGAAGCAGAAGTAACAAAACAGGAAAAGTCATCATATAGAACTAAATAAAATGATGTTTATATTTGAGGTTGGAATCTTTTAATTTGATATTCAAATACTAATTGCTATAATTACCACATAGGGAGTGGAAAGTTTATGGAACACAGTAAACTGGAGTATAAGTCAGTATGGCACGATAAATATTTAGAAACTGTATGTGCATTTGCAAATACTCGTGGTGGAGTGCTTGAAGTCGGCAAAAATGATGTCGGCGAAATTGTTGGTCTCTCTAACGCCAAAGAATTACTTGATGTCATTCCCAAGAAAATCTCCAATGCCATGATGATAAGTGCCGACGTTGCGCTCCATACCGAAAAGGGTAAAGAATACATTTCCATAGATGTTATGCAACACCCTTTTCCCATTGTATATAAGGGCAAATATTATGGGCGAAGCGGTTCAAACACAATCGAATTGACGGGAAACGGCTTATCGGAGCTTATGCTCCGTGCACAGGGCAAAACTTGGGACGGCGTACCTATCCCCAATATTTCGGCTGATGATTTATCCTCAACTGCGTATGGAACCTTCCGCAAAAAGGCGTTACAAAGCCAACGTCTAAACAAAGAAGACGTGGACATTTCTTTTGATGTTTTGCTTGAAAACCTCGAATTAAAAGAGGGCAACTTTATCAAACGTGCAGCGGTTATGTGTTTTGGTGCAAATCCCGAAAAATGGGTAACGGGTTCGTATATTAAGATTGGTTGTTTTGATAATGATGTCGATTTGCGCTATCAAGACGAGGTTCACGGCGCACTTATTGAAATGGCAGACAAAACCCTTGACTTGCTCTACACAAAATACTTTAAGGGTTGGATTCGCTATGAGGGGATTCAGCGTGTTGAGGATTTTCCTGTGCCTTATGAGGCAATGCGTGAAGCGGTCTTAAATGCCATTGTCCATAGCGATTACTCATATTTCAACCCAATTGGGATTAAAGTTTATGAAAACAAAGTGATTATTACAAACATGGCTAAATTACCTGAACATATCAGTTTTGAAAAATTATTAACCGCTCGCATTTCTTTTCCACATAATCCAAATATCGCTCGTGTTTTTTATAAAAGCGGACAAATTGAACGATGGGGTCGTGGTATCAATAAAATTATAACGGAATGTGAAAACAAAAATAAACCCAAACCAATATTTGACGTGGTAGGCCCAGCTTTTCAGATTACGTTTGAAAATGGTAAACGCCATATGGGTAAGGATTCAACCATAAATTCAACCATAAATTCAACCATAAATTCAACTCAACAGCGTATTGTTACATTGCTTGCTCAAAATGGAAATTTAACAACAAAAGAATTATCACAAATTTTAAGTTTAACTGATAATGCAATAAAACGCAATATTAAAACGTTAAAGGAAAAGAATTTGATTGAGCGGATTGGCGCAAACAAGAACGGTAAATGGATCGTGAAAAACTGATGACGCTTTTGAAAAAAAGAATATGAAACCGAAGCAAAAAACAGGAAAAACGCCATCCAAAAACAAATATCATAGAGCAAAAAATTATCAAACCCATTCTACTTAAACAAATAACAGAAGGCAACAACACAGTTAACGGCATTGCCAAAACAATCAACGAACCACCAAACTTTGTTAGAACTGAACTCTACAAATTAACCAACAAAGGCACCATAACAGTCAACAAATCAAACAAACCCCACAAATTCCAAACCCCTCACAAACCAACCAACCCACTAAACTTTAAAAACCACAACCACCCCACCTACAACACACACATAGCATAGACTACAAGCAAAACAATTGTAACACTAACACCCTTAACTTTTTCACACACAACCACACATACACTTTTTTCACGCCATTAACAGGTCATTTCAAACCCACAGACAAATGTAAAATCACCGTGCATGTAAAAATAAATGCAGCCATAAATCGAAACAACACCTGTGAACTAGTTCCCCAGTCTTTGCCTAGTTTGCAGCTGTTTTATCTTTGCTCTGAAACGACCCAAGACCATAGAGCAGCATTGCAAGGTCTTTTGTGTTAACTTTATTGTTGTTGTGGTTAAAGATGTTACCAGAGTAAATGTTACCAGACCTTACAACATACATAAACCATTGAAAACAACAACACCAAACCCACCCACATACCAAACATCAATTACTACCTCAAGTCAATCATCAACCATCTTCACAACCACCACACCAACAGGAACAAACTTGTTACCTACCACTAAAATAAACTCAACACATTCTCCTGACAGATCTGCCATGGCTAGTTTTGCGCATGTGAAGTGGTTGCTGTTTGGAACTACAAGGTGATTAAAATCCACATGTTTGCTGTCAATGGCACCGTTTTTTGCATTAATCATACCAGACAGCAAGTCAAGTTAGTCTTGCGCTGTTGCAGATACAGAGCTGTAGCTTTGGGAAATGTATTGCATCCACTCCACATAGGAAGTAACCTTTCATTGAAGTACGATGTAAAAATCTTTGGACTCTATCAACTATTCCATTAACTGTAGAGTATGCGGGAAGAAAAACACCAAACATATTTTGAGACACTAACCCCGTCAACTAAATAGCTACAAAAAAATAAAAAGGGAACGGTTATACACCGTTTGATTTTATTTGCATTAACAGAGAAAAGCCAAAAGGCTTTCCCGTCAATCACATTGGTAGGCTATATCGGATTAGTCTTTAGAGTAGACTTCGAAAGCTAGAAGGACTCCACAAGGATTCCAGTCCATATCTTCTGTGACAGGTTCGTTGCTTGCGATTATGCGTATTGTGTTGGTACCAGTTTTCAGATATGGAGCTATGTTTTCGGCATACAAAGAAAAGTCATGTACTTTAAGCCAATTGTCTTTATTGTTTGCTTCATTAAGATAGATATCACCCTGCCAAGATAGGTAAGTGATACCAACATGCGCATCATTGATAAAGATCGAAACAGCATTGTCTGCCAAGAAATACAGTTTACTTGCACTAATAATTTCAGTACCGTCAATTTCAAATTCTATCTCAATGTCCCATGTGAACGCTTCGCCACCGACTTGAGTCTCTGGACATATTGTAAGAGGTCTATCCCACGCCCAAACAACAGCCTTTGGACTTAGAAGGTTTGTTACAATTTCGGTTAGAGCAGTAAAACCATCACCACCGTCACCATATTTATTCACCCAGTAATTCCAGTAATCAACAATAGTTGGATCTGTAATCGATTGATCTTCATTGAAACCTTCATGGCCATTCCAGGGTTTGCCATCATCAGTAACGGGTACACCAAAGTCAAATCCGCTAACAAAGTTCATATAGTGTGCATCCGCGTCACCAGCATCTCTAAAGTTCGTGAAGACAAACTCATAGATTCCGCCAGCTTCTACAGTGTAGACAACAACAAACACATCGTAACCCATGCCATCTTCGTTAATATCGTAGGCTACTTCCACACCGTCAACAAGCACTTTATCAAGACGCCAATTGACGCCCATGTGGGTAGTAAGTTCAGCAACTGTAATCTCGCCAGCATCCACTTCAACTGTTTCACCATAAACATATGCATCACCATTAATTGTGAATTTTGCAACAGAACCATCATGAGTTTCACCTTCAAATATTTCAGCGTTGTCACTCCACTCTTTGATTATAGTAACCGTTGCGGGCTCTGGAGTTTCTTTTGGTACGTTGATAAACGCTTCGCCAGGGACTTCGCAAGCAAAGATTAGACCACATGGGTTGTTAGTTGTGTCATAGCCATCATTGTCTGTACCAGTACCACTTGTTCGTGCAGAATTAGCCGCATAGATAGTGATAACGTTCTCACCTGGAACTAAGTTGAGATGGATATAGTATGCATGAGTCCATCCTTCAGCCCATCGACCGTCAAATTCATCAGAGTCGAACGTTGTAAAGTAGTTTTGAGCTGTTCGTGAACGTAATTCAGCTAAATCTTGTATAAGAATCGCTCGATTATCAGCTAATGCAACTATAGTCCAACCCACTAGTTTATCGTTCAAGTAGACAACTGCTACATTATCACATGCGAAGTAGAAATCAATTGGAGTAGCTTCAGAAACACCGATGTTAATCTCGAATACTGCTTCACTGCCTTCAACACCATAAACAAAAGTGTTAATCAATCCAGTATCAGTAGGAGACCAAATCCATTTAGCACCTAATTCCCGCATATATACAAGTTTTTCATTTGTTGATAGAGCATTATTCCAAACATCAGGGAGAGCAAAATTCTGACCGTTTTCACCGTATTCAGCCTCAACGATTGCGCCGTATGCACTGCCGCTGATAACTTTGATGCCGTCGCTGTTATAGCCGCTTTCGCCTACATAGATGTACATAGGAGCTGCTTGTTCAAAGATTTTTGCGCCTTTTGTGGTGAGTACTTCAACTACTGCGTACCAGCCTTTTTCGGTGACTATACCAAAATCAATTGTGCTATATGTTCTCAATTTAGATACATCGCCATACGCAACGAATCCAGTTTCAGTAATTGGATCATCTTTGTCAGCTACCTTATAGAGTTCGAAAGATAGATATTCACCTATACAGCCAAGTTCTGCATTTGTCCACCATTCAGAGAAGATTTTAGTAGAGCCGTCGACTTGTACCTCTTTCTTCACGACAACCGTGCTTTCAAATGGTACTTTCTGCTCTTGATTTCTGAAAGTGACAATCCAGTTTTCGCCTGCTACAACATCTTTTGTAACTTCAGCATCACTTTCGATAATAAAACCTGCAGTCAAACCAGGCTCCTCAGTTACGGTTATACTACCTTCTTTAACTCGCATAACATATTGAGGACCAAGAGCGTTACCGCGGTAGTCAACATCGTTTCCGTCAACTTTGAAGTTTGCTCTAAGTTCGGATACACGATCAAGATCTACGATTTTATTACCGTCGACATCGAGCCAAATCTTGTTAATAAAGATGTAAACCCAGTCTTTCTGATTGTTGAAAATGACTGTTGGGTTGACATTCCATTTCGCAACGATGTTCTGTGAAGCTTTTCCATCTCTTTCTAAGAAGCCATCTGGAAGTATTTCAGTAACTGTTATCTTTTTGCCATTCACTGCTGTGTCATAATTAGTAATTTTGACGCTGTTTTCACCAAGTGTATAGCCGTCTTTGAATTTCAATTTAGAATCAAGTGCGCATCTATCAGTAATTGGGTTACCCTCTTCATCGAACCAGTTTTTCACGATTTCAAATTTAGCATCTTTGTAGTTACCGTCGATGAATACCATGTTGATGTTCTTTAGGTCTTCTTTGTCGTTTTTGCCGTTATTTGGGTTAATGAACTGAATTTGCTTTGGAATTGCATAAGCATAAATGACAACACCGTCAACAGTGTCAATAATTTCGCCTGTTTCTTTTGTGATTACATATCCCCAATAGTTGTTAGAGTTCTTTGCTGTCAGAATAAAACCGCTTTCAACTGTTATTTCAGTTGCAGCTTTTTTCTTGTCAACGTTTGGTAATGTCCATTTGTAGCTATCTTTGAATAGGTCAAATACCCATTCAGATACTAAAAGTACGCCGTCGTCCTTCTGTTTGTCATCCCAGTAGAAATAGAGACCAGGATAATCTGCACTGTGAGCATTAGAGGGGATTTTATCACCCGCCGCGTTACCGCGATCATACAGTGTAGGAGCAGGGAAGCCTTTGTCAGCAGATTTTGAATATTCTGCTTTCCAATCAGGGTTGCCTGGTACTGGTTTTGATGCCGCGTTTGCCAGGGGCATTGCTGCAAAACAACCAGCAACAAGCGCAAGCACTAGTATTGTTGATATTATTTTTTGTGTTATACTTTTCATTTATTTTTTTCATCCTATGTGCATCTTGTTGTGTAAGGCGCTTATTAAAGTTTAATCAAATTAAAAAAATATTACAAAAAAAGACTAATATATACAAAAATACACTACAAAAAAACAAACAATCAAACCAAAAAAACATACCAAAAACAAAACCAATCAAACCAAAAAAACATACCAAAAACAGACATAATCAACCAAGAAAAAAATGAAACACAAAAAAAACAAAAATAAAAGAAAACGTATGTGTTTAGGATATCTTGAGAGCGGAACAATAAAGATGCAACATGCTGCAAGTCTGTTTACAAAGTCATGCCATACTAAACATGTAATAGGTAAAATAATACAGCAACAGCGCAATATAACAAGTGCTACATAGATTGATAGCTTTTTCACATAGCGTTAAA
Organism: Candidatus Bathycorpusculum sp.; assembly: GCA_009781395.1. GTDB lineage: Archaea > Thermoproteota > Bathyarchaeia > Bathyarchaeales > Bathycorpusculaceae > Bathycorpusculum. Next base: position 13,541 of record WQYG01000048.1, read on the forward strand.
AATAAAGTAGGAGTGAGTCGTGGAAAACAAGTCAATTTAAAAGATACAGTATCAAGAACAGTTTTCACCATAAGTACCTATAGTTCGCATGGCTCGATGGACTTTATACTAAACATTATATATAGCTACATTCTTTTTCGGTGAGTGTACATACCTGATAGGGTGGAACACAAAACACAACAAGGGTGATAACGGTTCATATCCGTGAAATCTGTAAAGCTGATTGCGTTCAAGAATTCAAAACTGGCTTAAAATACTTTGATTATACTTCAGAGGGCACACCCTTTGGATTAGATACATACCTTAAAATGACCCAATCCAAAGAAGAGCCCTACTACAGTTATGTTGCTTTAGAAAATGAGGAAATTATTGGTGTTTTGTGTTTTAGAAAAGTCAAAGAAGCCCTATACCTAAGACGTATTGGAATTAAAGAGGGTCATCAAACAATTGGAAACGGCTACTATTTACATAAATTCTTAATGGACTTTGTTGAAAAAGAGAAAGTAAAAGTAATTTTTGCAGAAGCACATTTTGGCGTGTTTAGATGGTTTGAAGACCTTGGTTATCAGAAAATCCGTGAATACAATGATGCTAACTGGGGCAAATCTGCGTATATGCTATTATTAATTGGTTAGATATTGTTGTCGGCGATTGGTTTTGAGATAGCTAAGGTGGCGGCTCTGTTTGACCAGCATTCTTTACATATTACGCCATATTTTGGCGTGTCAATTTTGATGTCTTCTGCCGTAAATTTATCCTGACATAACTCGCAAAGAGCTGCGTTCTTTAGCTCATAGCTGTTGATTGTCTTTATTATCTCGGGGTTTTCGCGCAGGCAAATTTCTATTAGCCTACTTTTTGACATGGTCTTATCAGTCGATATCTTGCTAAGGGCGTTGTCTAGCTCTTTTGAAATGGATATGGCTATCTTGTTTACCATGTTCAACATTCTCCACTTATCGGTATTACCATGGTAGTAACGCCCTTATTTAATTTTGTGCACCCACTACAATAACAAAACCCTCCACACTCACACACCACAATTCTCCAACACAACCAATCTAACTGCCCATTTACATCACAACACCACATTTGATATTAGGGCATAAACAAACATCACCATAATTGATGAAATACAGATTCAACAACTACTGACAAGACCCGATTTTCTGTTTAAAGATTAACAAAACACACACCCACTAACCCTCGGCTAATCACAACAAAGACTTGATGTCTAAAACAATAAATGCAAAACTACGGATTACACACCCCACAAATATCGACAAAAAGAACAAACATCTCAGCTCACCCTAACTCACCACAGACACCTATTCACCATGTTGAATACTTGAATGCGGTTACGTGAAAAAAAACACCCAACCGACTCTGCCACCATATTGCCACTTCCTTAGAAAACCTTAATAATCTTTTATAAATTTAAGATCTGAAGCTTTAGGTATCTATAGCATAATTACGGTAGAATTATATGTCTAAAACACGCAAACCATTACAATTATCTTCACCCGCAGGTGTTGCACCTCCTATGGACAAAGAATTGGAGAAAAGACTAAACGCCTTGCCTAAAGAAGCAACAGCTGCAGACATTTTATATGTACTAACTTGTTGGGAAGCTGATGCTGTTAGAAAATTTAGAGCACAGGAAAAAACAGAAAACTCTGGGATATTAACTACAATTTGTAGATAGGTTTCGGTTTTATTGACCACCGATATCAACAAGCATGAATCTTTACAAAAAATTGTAACTGAAGCATACGACAAAACAATAGTGTGTGACGGCATTATAGACGGTTCCTGTGACACTAATTGGAACAGTGAATATGCTCTTTTTTACGGTAAACAAATTGATTCCAAACCTCATGTAACACGGTTATTGTTCTCTTCCAAAAACTCAACAGGAATTGGCGACAAAGGGGTTAAAGCTGGTTTTGTCAATATCCAACCTTTTATAACAGATGATTCAGAAGTAGCCGAAACGTACATTTGTCCTCCGGACGGGTTTTTTGTAAGGGATGCAACAATAAAAACTGAGTACATGTTCGCCTATGTTGTTGATAAAAAAGGCGGTATTTATCAACCTGCAAAAAATGTAAACCACCCCATAATAAACAATGAAATAGACAAAACCCCCTAAGAAAGAATCACATAAGGAAATGCTATCGCCCTTATATCTTGATAGCAATTTTAACTGTTGTTACCTTCAGAAAGAGGCAGCTCAATTATACAAATTCGTTAACAATAAAAAATGTAGGGGTTATGGATAACCTAACACATAGGTATCCATGACCAATGTTGTTCAAACTTTAAACTATTGAGAGTTACCGTTGCCTTTGCTATTGCTGTTGCTGTTGCCATTGCTGTTGCCATTGCTGTTGCCATTACCAGTACTTGTGCCTGTGTTAGTATTGTCAGTGACGACTATGCATGTTGTAACAGTGTTGTTGTCATTCCATGCAACATATACAGAGTAGCCTTCGTAGACAAAAGTCTTGCTTCCTTTTTGCTGACCATTTACCTTCTCAGCATGATCCACAGTATACGTTGAACCATCAGACAAAGTCACAGTAACAGTAAAACGAAGATTCTGATTGTTCTTATCCTGCAAATTCTTGTTAAAACTCGACACAACAGCAGAAACCTCAGAAAGTGCCGGAATCACTCTTGTTTCAGTTTCACCACAACGAGAACATGCTCTTTCTTCTAACCCAGATAGTTTAAGTGCAGGTGGTGTCACAACTGTCCAAGCACCGAAATCATGACCAAGAGCCTCTAGAACCTCAATTGCTTCGTAATCACAACGACTACAAGTAGTAGTTTCTGAACCAGCAACCAAGCAGGTAGCATCAACAACCACAGTAGAGAGATCGTGATCAAGAGCAGGTAATACTACAACAACCTCGTAATCACAA
>WQYG01000049.1 GCA_009781395.1 Candidatus Bathycorpusculum sp.
ATACATTTTGGGTTTTGGCATACAGCGTTATTTTGGCTTCTATGTCTACCTCGTGGCATGTTGTTCACAAATATTGCATATAGCAACCGAACTATAAAACATATTCTATATTAGGACACTGCCAAAATATGTTTTGGTGTGGATGTTTTGGGTTGTAGATGTATAGTTTATTTTTTATGGTTAGTTTTTATTTGGCGGGTGGACGTCTTTGTTTTTTAAGCCAGAAAAATTATCTTGTACCACAATGTATTTATGTTTGGAAAAAAAGCTACTTAAAACGCATCTTAAAATGTGAATTTAGGAGTAAAGTTATGTCAGAAGCAAATGTGGTGTTGATTGGCAAAAAACCAACAATGAACTATGTGCTTGCTTGTATAACTTTTTTCCATGGTGGAGCCAAAGAAGTTAGTATTAAGGCGCGAGGAAAAGCCATTAGTAGGGCTATTGATGTGTCTGAAGTTGTTAGACGCAAATTCCTTCCAGGTGTAAAAGTTAAAGCAATTGCAATTGGAACTGATCAAGTTCAACCTCAAAATGAGGGAGCACAATTCAGTAACGTGAGTACAATTGAAATAACTCTTCGGCGTTAAGCATTCAAGTAATTGGTTCCTGCCCTATTACAGTAAAATGAAGGCGATTCAAATATGAAAACCGAACTATGCAGTTTCTGCTTAAAAAGTGGCATGCTATGCCAGAAATGCTCTGCCAAAGTGAAGGCTGGCGAAATTAGTGATTTAGACCTTAGGATCGCCAAACTATTGCTCAATATGGAAGATAAGTATTCTACGCTTCAGAATGTTTGTTTTTACAAAGCTGTTGAAGTAGAAAAAACTTTAGCAATTCTTGTCGGACACGGTGATGTACCACGTTTACTAGGTTATGGTGGTAAAATCATCAAAGCTCTAAGCGATGAAACGGGTAAAAACGTGCGCATACTCGAATACGGTGTTGATGATCGCAAATTCCTTGAAGATCTCTTTGTACCTTTCAGTATTTTGACAATAAACACTATTTGGCTGCCTGATGGAACAACTGAGACTCGTGTAATTCTAAAACGCAAACGTGGTCAACAGATGCCTTTTGATTTATCTACCCTAAAAGGTATCGCTCAAAATGTGCGAAAAATATCTATCCGTGTTGAATTTGCAGATTAACGGTTGAAGTAACCATGGACATGGACTTCATTGAGAACTGGGTAAGAACACACAACATTAACAAAATTTCTCAAGACTTAGACGCGCAAGAGGTCATTTTGTTTGGTTGGGTTCAAGAGGTTCGCGATCTAGGCGGTATACGCTTCATCATCATGCAAGATAACACTGGAACTATGCAAATAACCATACCAAAAAAGCGCATAGACCCCGAAGTGTTACAAAAATCTGACCTTCTACAGAAACGTTTCAGCATAGCCGTAAAGGGAACTGTTAAAAAAACAAACATGACTCCCCGCGGTATCGAAATTATCCCAACACAAATTAAACTTTTAAACATTGCAATTGAACAGTTGCCAATAGACATCACAGGTAAAACCCCTGCAAACATTGAAGCCCGACTTGACGCAAGAGCCCTTGACCTAACAACCGAAACTACTTTAGCCATTTTTAAAATTCAACACACCGCCCTGCAAGCAATTCGTAACTTTCTATTCGAAAAAGGCTATCTTGAAGTTCACACTCCACGAATTATAGCCTCTGCAACTGAGGGTGGCGCAGAACTTTTCAGTGTAAAATACTTTGACCAAACAGCTTACCTTGCCCAAAGTCCCCAGCTATATAAGGAACAGTTAACCATGAGCTTGGAAAAAGTCTTTGAGGTAGGGCCTTTCTTCCGAGCAGAAGAATCTCATACCCGACGGCATCTAAGCGAATTTACAAGTATAGACATTGAACAAGCATTTGCTAACGCAGATGATGTGATGACACTTCTAGAACAGGTCATTTATCATGCTTTCGTAACCGTTAAAGAGAGATGTACAAATGAGTTACATGCGCTTAAGTATAAATTTGAGGTCCCAGAGCTTCCATTTAAACGTTTAACCTACACTGAGGTCCTTGAGGCTCTAAAAGAACGCGGTGTAGACATTGCTTGGGGCGAAGATATTTCAACAGAAGCATTTCGTGAACTGAGTAAACTCTATCCTTTCTTCTACTTTGTAACCGATTGGCCATCAAAAGCCAAAACTTTTTACATTAAACCACGAAAAGATAAACCTGAAATTTGTGAAGGTTTTGATCTTATGTGGCGTTATATTGAACTTGTTTCTGGTGGAACAAGAATTGAACATAAAGATCAACTTGTCAGCAGGATGCAAGAGAAGGGTTTGAATCCTGACTCTTTCAAATATCATCTACAAGCGTTTGACTGGGGTATGCCTCCTCATGCTGGTTGGGCTATTGGACTTGAACGTTTAACAATGATTCTCTCAGGTCGAAAAAATATACGTGAAGCAACATTGTATCCTCGTGACAGGGTAAGACTAACGCCATAAAATTTTTGAATGATTCCTGTTGAATTTTTTTATTTCACGTTTATTTAAACGTAATATTTTTTGTGATAATTTTTTCATTTTATTATGGTCATGTTCTTAAGGAAGCTATGCTGCTAATGTAATATTTCAATTTAATAAAGCATGATAAAAGGGAAAACTTTGGAACCATTAACTAAACGTTCAATCCAACTCCTTAAAACCTTATATGAAAAAGGCAACTCGACCCGCACATATACCCTCCGCGTTAAACAGGCTGAGCTGTCAAATCAGTTAGGTATAAGCCGTCAAGCCCTAAATGTCCATTTACGTAAACTAAAACTTCGTGGTTACATCCGAACAGGTCGAGGCTTTATTGATGTCACCGATAAAGGTCTTGATGCTTTAGGTATATCTTCCACACCTGCCTTTGTTTTGCTAAAAATTTCTCCTATAAAACGCATTCATGTATATGAACAAATTCATCAGTTAGCTATTTCTAGAGCTTTTCGCATTGCCGGTGAAGTTGACGCTTTAATTATGGTTGAACGTGAAAACCTAGATGACGTACTTAAAAAACTTTACAAAATTGATGGCATAGAAGACACTCGTTCATATGTGACAATTGAGGTAATCAAATAAACTATCAAGTTCACACAAAAGATATATTTGACAGTTAGTCACTAAAGGGGTAGAAGGATAATCTCAACATGCCAATATTAGATCCAGTTAAGAAAACGATTGCTCAAAAGCACAGGTTATACATGAAAATCTGCCGCGACTGCGGTGCACGAAACGCAGAGACAGCGCTGAAATGCCGTAAATGCAAATGTAAAAATTTGCGCTGGAAGAAACGCGAAATAGTAAAATAATAACTTCGCCTACTTTCTCTCTCTTAGATTTTATAACTTGTTATCTTAAAATTTATTTTCCATTTCACTACTTCTTGTCTCTAAAAGCAGCCTATTTGCTGGTTAACGTTAAAGAATGTTTACAAGTGTTTCTATATTGAAAACAGTGCTTACACAACCATTTTTTATCAACGGTATGGCTTGCACTGCTATATCCATATTATTTAACAGGGGTCGCAACATTTTTGCCTCTTCACCACATGCTACACCCACAACTCCCTCATATCTGGTGTTATTAAAAATCGTGGGAATACAGCTACCCCCCGGTAAAACATATACATCATAGCCTCTGTCTTTAGCTATTTTATCTGCCTGATTAACAAGACAGTTGTCCGAGCAATGTGCGCAAATGTAACTTGGAGTGTTAACATCAAAAACTGCCTTACATCGATTGTCTAAATATTCTCTTGAACAGTGAGGCAACAAAAGCGCACGTTTTTTGCTCTCTAAAAACTTGTCACGATCAACCATGTTTACTGCTTGCATATCCATTAAATCATGAAGTAAAACAACTGCATCATTAATGTTAAGTCCAGTTGCTTCTTCTATTTTGAACTTTTTTATCATATCAACAGAGTCTTTTAAAACGGCTGTATGTATGCCCGTTTGATAACTCACCGTTGCAAGTTCGGTGAAGAAAAACCTTGACACCTTAGACAAGTCGAAAGTAAATTTATAGGGCATGCAATAAATATGGAAAAGTCCCGCTTAAAAAAATATCCATCATCCCCTCACAATCTTAAATATTTATGGCAAACTTGTTGATATATCCAAACTCTTGTTACAACGCTATTATTTTTCCATTATTTATTTTCTTGTCAAATGTTGACATATAGATTTATAGTTGGTCTTATCAATATTTAGCAGGAATGATCATCTATGAATCTGACGATAGTCATTGTTGTCTTAACTTTGGTTGTATTTGGGGTAATTGTTGTTGTAGGCGTATTATTGAGTCGTAGTAAGCAACTCAAGTGTCCTGACTGCGAACAGGTATTTAATGCACCCATAATGGAAGAAAAACTATTGGGATTTGGTTGGACTTTTCCATACACAGGAACTATACGATGCCCTAAGTGCGGTAACAAACGCTCACGACGGGACTACAATAAAGTAGAACGACCAACCAAAAAAACATCATAAATCTTCAGAACAAAACCCCTTTAGGGTTATTATTTAAATAACTCTTCTAAAGGATTTTGCATTTCTTTGACCTCTCGAATCTGTACACCTTTTTCTGACAACTTGGCAATTAAGCCTGGAACTTCTTTGGGTCCTTGCAACTCAAAGAGATAATAATCCCCTTCTTTCCCACTTGAGTAAGGCATCTCATCCATCATATCTAGCGTGCGTATTCCAATTCGGTATTTCTCAGTTTTAATCTCTGAAATGTTGCCAAACAGGGCAAGTTTTCCATTTTTAATCACAATCGCCTTAGAACCAATTTCCCTAGCCTCAAACAAATTATGAGAAGAATACAAAATCACCTTATCTTTACTTAACCTAAGCACTAACTCACGGATCTCACTGGCCATTTTTGGATCCATATTACTTGTAGGCTCATCTAGCAAGTATACTCTCTTCTCCTTAAGAAAAATCCTGCCAACAGACACTCTCTTCTTCTGACCCTGACTAAGCTGGCCAAACCGCTTAACACTTAAATCCCCCAAATCAAGCAGATCAACCACTCTGTTTACGTCTGCCTCCGTTGCACCAACTATATTTGCATAAAACCTCAAAGCGTTAACTACACTCATACCCTCAGGAATCCCATCTATGTGCGTAAGATAATCCAGCTGCTCTCTAGCCTGCTGTGACTCACTTGGATACCCCCCAATTTCTACTTTACCTGAATAAGGCTTCAATATGCCAGCAAGTGTTCTAAATAAAGTTGTCTTTCCCGCACCATTAGGCCCTAAAACAACATAAATCGCCGGCTCATTTATCTGAAAAGAAACATTCTCTAATACTTTCCGTCCAGAGTATCCCGAACTAACCGAGTCAAACAACACTACCGGTGACAATGATGATGATGACCCAATTGGATACAAATAATTCTTCTCAACCATTACAACTACTCCACTCCACTCTTCTTTTTAAGCATCCGACAATAACCTCTCTCTGTTCATCCTCTTATTTGTCACTACCATCATCACAGCAACCAACGCCACTAAAACTAAAGTCACACCACCCACAAGCAACAGGAAGCCTGAACCAACAAAGAAACTGCTCAACATAAGAATTACCAGAACAGGACCTATCCCTAGTAAAGTGGCTATGCCAATGGGGCTGTTAACTCCTGGAATCCTGCGAGTAAGGGAAGACCACATCATTCCCGACATAGTCATGAATGCTACCGAAGCATAACTGATTGGTATTGTATAAATTAGCAACATCTCAATCATGGCAGGTTGTATCGTTCCTCCCATCAACAATAATATGGCTATGTTTCCTGTGAGCGAAACCCCCAAAACTACCGTGACCAAACCAAGGGTAACTAGTAGAGTTGACCAGAAAATCTCATAAACATTAACTCCATAAGCAATTAAATATTCGTAAACTCCCTTCGTTCGATCACTGACAAAAACCATCAAACCGCCAAAACTACCAATAACCGCATATATGGGTAACATAAGAGGAAAGGTTTGTGATACAATTAATGGTACGTCAGCAGAAGCCATCTCGCTAGCAAGTCCCGTGATAAGGCCACCAGTTAAAAAGGAAATTACAATACCCAAAATAAGGTAAATGCTGCCAAAGCTAAGAGCCCGTTTAAAATTTGTTTGAACAAGCGATTTCAACCTCATGGATCCTTCACTTGTAAGTAAAGATACTGATGCGGCATTTTTCCTTTCCGTTTTTGTTAAACCCAAAGTCACCAGAAGACATAGTAAACATAAACCAAAGAAAAGTATCTCAAAGTTTAAACTACCTAAAACTCCTGCATAGGGTACTAGAAAATCAACAAGCCCCATCGGCAGAGCTGCCAGTAGGAAACGTTTCTTTTTAAATACCACAGCAAATACGCAAAGGAGACCCCATGAAAAATGAACCAGAAGCGACGAGATTCTTTCTAGCACTGCTAAACCTATATTGGGTAAGGCTATAGTTGCTGAATCAAAAAGAATAGGTGCTGCTGTAGACAGGGTGTCAAAGAGTTGCTGAGCGGCAAGCCCTCCACCTGCTAAGATCACATAATATACTATAAAGTTAAGTAACGTAGACCCGCCTACAAGGACACCGTTTTCCCAGAAAGCAAGCCCTACCCCGTAACCTTCGGCATCGTCTGCTCTTATTTTGCCATGCGAGAAGGCAATTCGGGCAGCGAGGTATGCACCTCCCACCTCAAAGATCACTGTTTGCAAACCAACATAGATGCCAAGTGCGACTGGGTTTCCTGCGACCGCCTCAGTGAAGGGGTGGATCGTGAAATGCTGAACTACCACTTTGAGCGCTATTGCTCCCGCAAATGCGACAAGAGATAAAAGTAGTGTCCAGACGGTGAATCTTTTCTTAATTTTCCAGTAGGCGATTAAACCAACACTGAAGGCTATCATGATAATGGGGCTTAGGAAATAGAGTGCATTTATGTTCTGCATTTTCATTAACCGCCGTGAGGGACTATCCTCATTTATTATATATACAAGTCAATACTATTGATAACTTATTTAATCTTACTTTGTGGAGGATTAAAGCAGGATGGCATTAAACAATTTAATGTACAAACATCGGGACCTGATGTATGAGTACTATTGCCGTATCTCTGTTGGTAGTTGGAGTTGTTCTGTTAGTGGCGAATTTATTATTATACAAACATCTAAAAGACCGCTCGATTGGTGATCGTGTGGTTGGTGTAGGTTTGGGTCTAATGGTAAATATGGTTTGGCAATCTTTGGGGTAGTACTTGTGTTAATTGGTGGTATTTTTTATGTTTGTAGGTTGGTTGGGGTTTTTGGTTTTGTGTTGGTTTGGGTGAAGTGGTGGTGTTGAGTAGCCAAGTTTTTTTATTAGGCATCGGTAGCTTTTTCCTATTTCTTTTTTGTTTGTTGTTGAGGCTTGTGCGATTTCGTTAAGAGTTATGGGTAGTTCATTTTGTCTGCATGTTAAATAAAGTGTTGCTGATGCTACGCTTTGGATTGAGTGGCCTTTGGTTAAGTGTTCTTTTATGGTTTTTTGGTAGGTAACTGATGTTTGTTCTAAAATGTTTTTGGGTAGATTTAAATTGTTGATTGTTTTTGTGATTTCAGATAATGCAAAAGATAGGTTGTGTTCTGTTGAATTTGAAACTCTGATGCGTCTTTGCCATTTGCGTAAACGATACGCTTGAGTTTTCTGACCAATTGAACCATGGCTGTTTTGGTCATACACGTTTCGATCGTGCCAGTCGATGACTGTTGTTGTTCCTTTATCGTGAATGGTGTACGTTAAGGGTGTATCAGTTTTTATGTGTTTTATTCTCTGTTTAGGGGTGGCTTTTTTTTTCTCTGTTTCTTTTTCTTCTTTGTTTGTAGTTTTTTGTTGGAGAACAAATCCGCAGTCCATGCAAATAGTTTCGGCGTATTCAAAATTGTGTATTGTTCTTGTGCTGTCGCATTGGGGGCATGTTTGTGTTTCTTCTGTTTCAGTTTTTGTTGACAAGTTGTTTCTGGATAGTTTTTCACTATCCCTATTACTCATTATCTTTTGCTCCGCGTTTTTGTGAGCAGTAAATACAGTGGTTTGTTTAGCAGTGTGGCTGGGTTTTTTATGTTTGTTTTAATCACTGTGTAGGGTGATGATGCTGGGCCTATGATGTCAAAAACTTTGCCCACCACTGTTAGGTTTTCGTCAGCGACTTCGCAGCCAATTTTTGGAGGGTTCTCTGTTTTTATAATGATGCTGTTTGATGGTGTAACACTTATTGCTTTGCCAATTCTTTGCAAATTTTATCCCTTCGGAAAAACATCCAGAGTCATTGTAAATGTACATTTAAAGTTTTTGTTTTTATGTTTGTATGTGGTTAAATACATGTGGTTTTTGGCAGAAAGCTTATTTAATGGGCTTTGACGATATGAGTTTACCTTAAAAAAGGGTGAGGTCAAGAAAAATGACAAAACCATTCTATGTAAAAATTGATATCCCACAAGAAGTCGTAGATGCAGCCTATGAAGCCCTATCAACCGCTTCAAAATCTGGTTCAATTAGAAAAGGAACTAACGAAGCCACAAAAGCTGTTGAGCGATCAATAGCCAAACTTGTTGTAATAGCAGAAGATGTAGATCCTCCAGAAGTTATTGCACATTTGCCTTTACTTTGTGACGAAAGAAAGATTCCTTACGTGTTTGTTCCAACTAAGGAAGCGTTAGGAAAAGCGATAGGTATTGATGTTCCATGCGCATCTGCATGTATAATTAGAGAAGATGCTTCGGGTTTAATAAAAGAAATAATTACGCGACTTGATCAGGTTAAACGAGGAACTCAGTGATGAGTAGTAAAGAAGAACGCGCTGCAGCACAGGACGAGTTGGTTCCTGCAGAGGTTATACAGGTCATCGGACGCACAGGCGTCACCGGTGAAATCACGCAGGTCAGAGTGCGCATCATGGAAGGCAAGGACAAGGGACGAATCATCACTCGTAACGTTAAAGGACCCGTAAGAGCACAAGATATCTTAATGCTCCGTGAAACTGAACGCGAAGCAAAGAAGATTACAAGATAAATGCCAAATGGAGAATGATTGGTCATGCCAAAAGCAAGAAAATGTTCATTCTGTGGTAACGATTTCCCAGCGGGTACAGGCATGATGTACGTTAAAAATGACGGTACCATTTTATGGTTTGATTCAAGCAAATGTAAAAAAAGCAGCTTGAAATTTGGCAGAGATGCCCGTAAACTGAAATGGACCGAATACTACGGTAAAGAAGAAAAAGGCAAAGCCTAAATTAAGTATCGTAGTACGCCATCAACCAACCCATTTTCTTATTTTTTAGTTTGTTTAGCCTGTTTTAATTTATTTTATGTTTTAGAGGTTGAGGGTTATTTTTTGTTGGGTGTTTTTTGTGGTTTGTTAATTTTGTTGTTTGTTGTGTTGTTTACTGTTTGCGTGTTTGTGGATGTTTTAATTGTTTATTGACTTCAGTATTATTACGTTTTGCGAAAAATTATTATGTTATTCGTAAAACTTAAATATGTAGTTGTGTACCTGCTCTCTTACAGAGGATATTAAATGTTCACATTCAATGGCTGCACAACAGCCTTAATCACACCAATGAATACAAATCAACAGGTAGATTATGAAGGCTTACATCGCCTAATAGATTTCCAAATCCAAGAAGGCATAAACGGTTTACTTGCCGTGGGCACAACAGGCGAATCCCCCACTTTAAGTTGGGAAGAACACAGTAAAGTCATCGAAAAAACCCGTGAATACGCAAACGATCGATGCTTCACAATTGCCGGCACAGGCAGCAATTCCACTCAAGAAGCAATTGAAGGAACACAACATGCAAAAAACGCAGGCATAAACACCGTTTTACTAGTAGATCCCTACTATAACGGACCAAGTTCCATAGAAATCCGCAAAGAATACATAGAACCCATCGCAAAACAATTTCCCGACATGCAGATAATCCCCTACATTATTCCCGGACGAACTGGAACCCAACTCTCCCCACAAGACCTTGCAATCCTACACCATCAGTATCCAAATGTACGCTGTGTAAAAGAAGCCACGGGCGATATAGAGAACATGATATTGACACGACAATTCTGTGGCGAAGACTTTGAAATTCTAAGTGGTGATGATGACAAAACTTATGATATAATGATAAATCCTCTCATCAAAGCAACTGGAGCTATCTCTGTGATCTCCAACATTGCACCCCGCGCGGTAACAGACATGATTCACTACGTACTAGATGGAAACCTGGCAGCTGCAACTATAATTCAACAAGCTCTTCAACCCCTCTTCAATATTGTAACTGTGAAAACACAAGAACCCACACCTTACGGTTCAGTTATGTGCAAAGCAAGAAACCCGCTTGCTTGCAAGACATTGATGAACATTTTAGGCATGCCGTCAGGACCTTGCAGACAACCCTTAGGCAAACTAACACGCGCAGGACTTGACATTGTTTTAGCAAACACACGCAAAGTTTATGAAGCAAATCCCCAAGTGCTTGAACCAATTGCTGACTACTTCAACGTAGACCTTAAGGATCGGTTATACAACGAAAATCACCTTACGGGGTTAACCTATGCTTAAACTCTGTGTCGCAGGCGCAGCAGGCAGAATGGGCACAGCCATTATTCAGAAAGCCTACTCTAAAGGCATTCAAACGGTTGGAGCTATAGAATCTTCAAATAGCCCAGCTGTAGGTAAAACTCTTCGAGATTTAGGAATATCTAACCAAAATACAGAAATCTTGAGCTGCGACCAACTCTTAAATGCTCTCTCAGAAGCAGATATCTTCACAAGTTTCACCTCTCCAACAGCTGACTTGATAAATATTCCAATAGTTGCCAGTCAAGGAAAACGCATAATTCTTGGCACCACTGGGTTTACCCCCGAACAATATCGCCTAATTATCAATGCAATAGATGGCAAAGTTCCTACGGTATTTTCTCCAAACTATAGTGTAGGCATAAACGTATTCTTTAAACTCGTAGACACACTCAAGGCATTTCCCTCAGACTATGACTTTTGCATAAATGAAGTTCATCATACAGGCAAAAAAGATGCCCCAAGTGGAACCGCTAATAAACTTGGAGACCTTGTCTCAAATATACGAAATTATACAAAAACTGTTACAGGACGAGACGGTATGAGTGCAAGGCAACCTGACGAAATGGAAATCACCTCCTTACGAGCAGGCGGTGTTTCGGGAATTCATACCTTAACCGTTGCAGGTCCACATGAGATGTTGCGAATTGAACATACAGCATTTTCTCGTGACGCCCTATCCCAAGGAGTCGTCTATGCAGCTGAATGGTTAAGTAAACAGAACACACCTAAAATATACAGTATGACTGACGTTTTAGGTTTAACCTAACAGTTTTTTTACCCGTTAACTTTTTTATCAAGAAAATATACAAAGAACAACAGAAAAAGAAGGAAGAATAAGTCATGACGATGAAGCGTAAAGTCGCCATTTTAGGCGCAACTGGAGCCGTTGGACAACGGTTCATACAATTACTACAAGATCACCCTTGGTTCCAAATAGAAGTGCTTGCCGCATCAGAGCGGTCAGCAGGTAAAAAATATCAGGATGCATGTCCTTGGCTTATGGAGACAGAACTTCCTAAAGAAATCGCTGAAATGCCCGTTGTAAACGCTGATGTAGAGTCTGTAGAACAAGCTGGTGCAGCAGTAGATTTGGTGTTTTCCTCTCTTCCAGGTGACCTTGCTGGTTCAGTTGAAGCACAATTTGGCGCTCTATATCCAGTTTTCAGCAAAGCCAGTGCTCACCGCATGGACAAAGATGTTCCACTGCTTATTCCTGAAATCAACCCCGAACACATCGAAATGGTTAAAATGCAACAAAAACTACGTGGTTGGAAGGGTTTTATTACAACTGACCCTAACTGTAGTACCATCCAACTTGCAATCACATTAAAACCTCTCATGCAGTTTGGTTTAAAGCAAGTTATGGCGTCTACTATGCAGGCGTTAAGTGGTGCAGGTTACCCTGGTGTTCCTTCGCTGGAAATTATTGATAATGTGATTCCATTTATTTCAGGTGAAGAAGAAAAGATGGAAACTGAGGCTCTCAAAATTTTGGGTAAATACAATGGGTACACTGTGCAGAATGCCGAGTTTCAACTCAGTGCAAGTTGTAACCGTGTAAATGTTTGTGATGGTCATTTAGAATCCGTCTTTATAAAGCTCGAGCAAGATCCATCTATGGAGGAAATTGAAGAAGTATTTACCAAGTTTCAAGGTGCGCCTCAAAGACTCAAATTGCCCAGTGCTCCCGTTAATCCAATTGTTGTGCGTCATGAGAAAAATCGTCCTCAACCACGGTTTGATCGTGATGCAGGCAATGGTATGAGTGTTGTAGTTGGTAGAATACGTAAAGATCCAATTATGACTTTCAAATACATGTGTTTGGGACATAATACCCTTAGAGGTGCTGCTGGCGGAGGTATTTTAAGTGCTGAACTGTATGTCTCTAAAGGCTTAGCCTAACTTATCTTATATGTTTATCTTTGGTGTAATTGATGGTTAAACGTAAACTTTGTGAACCCTTAGAAAATCATAAAGGTAATTTGTACTTTGATGGTTTATCTGTTGAAGAGTTAGCTAAAAAGTATGATACTCCTCTTTATGTGATAAGTGAGAAGAGAATCCGTGAAAACTATAACCGATTATATACTGCTGTAGCAAGCAAATACAAGGATGTACGTATTTATTATGCCTGCAAAGCTAACACTAATCTAACTGTGTTAAAAATTCTTCAATCCGAAGGGGCTTATCTTGATGCAGTAAGTCCCTGTGAAGTTTTCATGGGTTTAAACAGTGGTTTTACTCCCGATCGTATTCTTTTCACAGGAACAAGTGTTCGAAATGATGAGCTTAAATTTCTTGTTGATGCTGGTATAACTGTAAATATTGATAGCCAAAGCGAGCTTGATCGTCTACTAAAAATTGCTGTTCCTCCAACGATTTCTGTACGTGTTAACCCTGAAATTGGTGATGGCCATCATGATCACTGCATTACTGCGGGGCCTCAAACAAAGTTTGGTCTCTGGGAAGAAGATGCTCTAAAAGTGTATGCAACCGCAAAAAAGGCCAGAGTCGAACGTTTTGGGATTCATATGCATATAGGTTCAGGTTTTCTAGGAATTGACTCGTATGTTCAGGCTGTAAAGAAACTTTTAAGCATTGCTAAACGAGTTCATGACGAGTTAGACATAGTTTTTGACTTCATTGATTTGGGGGGCGGTTTTGGTGTTCCTTATCATCCAGATGAAAAAGAGTTGAACTTGTCTGAATTTACCTCCAAAGTGGTTTCACGGTTTAAGTCTAAAGTAAAAGACTACCATTTAGGTAAGCCATTTCTACATATTGAACCTGGCAGATACTTGGTTTGTGATGCAAGCATTTTGCTAACTACTGTTAACACAGTAAAAGTTACACCTCACCGCAAATTTCTAGGTGTAGATGCAGGTTTTAACACGTTAGTACGTCCGGCAATGTATGGGGCCTATCATCAAGTTCTAGTAGCCAACAAGCTAGATCGTAAAAATACTGAAACTTTTGATGTTGTAGGACCTATTTGTGAGTCAGGTGATGTTTTAGCTAAAGATCGTGAGTTGCCCTCCGTAGTTGAAGGTGATGTTTTAGCTATTCTTAATGCTGGAGCTTATGGTTTTAGTATGAGTTCTCAATATAATTCTCGTCCGCGTGCAGCAGAGGTTATGATTCGTCAAGGCAAACCTGTGTTAGTCAGGGAACGGGAGCAATTCCAAGATTTGTTGGCAACTCAACGGACGGTACAACAATGAGTGATTCTAATATTGTGCAGTTTTGGAAAATGCACGGGTTAGGAAATGACTATGTTGTAATTGATAACCGTGACGGAAAGATATGTGACCAAAAAGCCTCTGTTTTAGCTAAGAAGCTTTGTGAGCGTCGGTTTTCAGTTGGTGCCGATGGTTTGTTACTTGTTTGTGGTTCAAAAGAGGCTGATGTGAAAATGAGAATCTTTAATTCTGATGGCAGTGAAGCTGAAATGTGTGGTAACGGCATCCGATGTTTTAGTAAATACTGCTATGAAATGGCTGTTTTTAAAAAGTCTGCGTTTCAAGTTGAAACCCTCTCTGGCATAAAAAATGTTTGGTTAACTCTTAACAGCTATGATGAGGTTGTATTGGTTAGAGTTGATATGGGTGCGCCAAATTGGAACTGCAAATCTATACCCATGATTGGTGAGGATACCTGTATAGATAGTAGTTTAACTGTTAATAATAAAGAAGTTTATAATGTAACTTGTCTATCTATGGGTAATCCGCACTGCATTATATTTGTTGAAGATGTCAACAAAACACCTGTTGACTGTATTGGTCCCCTGGTGGAGAACCATAAATTTTTCCCTAAACGTACCAACGTTGGTTTTGTACAAGTTATAAATGAAAATGAGCTTATGGTGCGTGTTTGGGAACGTGGTTGTGGTGAAACTCTTGCTTGTGGTACTGGAACTTGTGCTGCTGTTGCTGCCGCAAATAAACTAGACAAAGTAGGTGATAAAGTCACTGTTCACGTGTTAGGTGGCAACTTGCAAGTTAAAATTGACGAGAAAAATCACTTGTTTTTAAGTGGTGCTGCCGAAAAAGTTTGTCAAGGAACCTTGTTTGGAGAGAACTATTAAATGAGCTTTGAATATGCCCAAAGAGTTAGACAGTTGCCGCCGTATTTATTTGCTGAAATGGAAAAAATTCAAAAAGAAAAGAAAGCCCAAGGTGTTGACTTAATCTCCTTAAGTATTGGGGATCCCGACCTTCCTCCGCCAGATTTTATGATTGATGCTCTTGCTAAAGAAATCTCTGATTTAAAAAATCACAATTATTCTTTTAGTCAAGGTGAGCCCGTTTTTCGAGAAGCCGTGTCTGTTTGGTACAAGAACCGTTTTGGTGTAGATGTTGCCCATGATCAAGTGGTTGCTTTACTTGGTTCTAAAGAAGGCATTGCAAACATTGCTCGCGCTTTCATTAACCCCGGTGATAAAGTACTTGTACCTGATCCCGCCTATCCTGTGTATGCCAACGGGAGCACCATACTCTGCGATGGCACAGTTGTACCCCTGCCCCTACTTGAAGACAACAATTTTCAACCCAACCTAGACAAAATAGACACCCACAATGTACGCATGATGTTTCTAAACTACCCCAACAACCCCACAGCTGCAACTATCGACAAAGCCTTCCTAAAAGAAACAGTTGACTTTGCCAAAGACAATAACATAATTCTCTGCTACGACAACGCCTACTCAGAAATTACCTACGACAACTATCGCGCCCCAAGCATTCTTGAAATCCCCGGTGCTGACGAAGTCGCAATAGAATTCAACTCTTTATCAAAAACTTTTAACATGACTGGTGACCGCATCGCTTTTGCTGCCGGTAACAAACAACTCATCGCAGGTCTAACAAAAATTAAATCCCAAATCGACTCCGGACCCCCCGTCTACACTCA
Organism: Candidatus Bathycorpusculum sp.; assembly: GCA_009781395.1. Classification (GTDB taxonomy): domain Archaea; phylum Thermoproteota; class Bathyarchaeia; order Bathyarchaeales; family Bathycorpusculaceae; genus Bathycorpusculum. The sequence continues at coordinate 15,547 of WQYG01000049.1, forward strand.
AAAAGCAGCTGCCACCGCTTTAAACACATATAAAAACAGTGACCCACCCGAATTCTTACGCAAAAACAATCAACAACTCCAAGAACGTCGCAACCTCCTTATAAACACACTAACAAAAATCGGCTACCCCTGTGAAACACCAAAAGCCACATTTTACATATGGGTCAACTGCAAAGAAGACTCTATGAAATTTACAACTAGACTCCTTGATATAGGCATAGCCGTAACTCCTGGCGTAGGTTTTGGCAAACACGGAGAAGGATACGTACGTATCACCTTCACACAACCAACCGAACGCATAAAAGAAGCCTGCAACCGTATCACAAACACCTTCTAAAACTCTTTTTACCGTAACTTTGCAGTTTTATGCCATAGGTTGAAGATTTAAGACTGTTTTTAGTCCGTTTTTGAGTTTTGAGCGCAAATTTCAAAGAACAGTTACGCCATAGTTATGCCATATATTGCTGATC
>WQYG01000050.1 GCA_009781395.1 Candidatus Bathycorpusculum sp.
ACCACCTTCAGTGAGTAAAACATGAACATGAGGATTCAAGTTTAACTCTTTACCATACGGATGCAACACACAAACAATACCAGGCACAGCTCGATGCTTGTTCTTAAGCATCTGCTGCATAGTATTACTAACAGCATCCATAAGCACCTTAAACATACTCTGATCCGCCTCAAATTTCACTCTTAGTTCTTCAGGCATAGTAAACACCATGTGCCGATGAGGCACCGCAAAAAGCCTGTTAACTAATTCATCAGCCCACTTATCAGCATGCTTTTTGCCACATTGGGGACAAATTCGACTCTTACATGCTAAAGGAATAGTTTTAGTGGTATCACATGCTGAGCATTTGTATGTTAGAAAACCGTATTTGGGATCGCGGCAGTGGAGCATTTTTTCTACTTCATCAATCTTGTACTGTGAGATGTTTGGATTCAACATTTTGAACTGCTCCCAGTTGTGTGTAAGCAGCATAATGTTTTTGATAGCAATTTTGACTGTCGCTGCCCTTCAAAAGAAGGGCAGCTCCAATTATATAAATTCGTTAACTATAAATTCGTTAACTATCAAAAAGCTACCAAACCCCTCTCTAAAAGAACCAGTATCAAAAGTTACTTGTTGTTCTTTTTGAGTTACAGCAAAACGAGATGTTTCAATTGTCATCGATTTACCAGCATCAGCATAAAAATTATGGAGAAAAGTAAAACAACCGTCGCAATTAACCAAAACCAATAATGTAACAAAGTATTTTTATAAGTTCAACATGAAATATACCGCAAACAGACATGTGAAAAGAGAGAGGAGTAAAATATGAAAAAAGCATTAATCGTCGGAATTGATAATTATAATAGTGATAGACTAAATTTATCTTCCTGCATAAACGATGCAACCTCCATGGCAGAACTTTTAGAACGACACGAAAACGGCGAATTAAATTTTGAAGTAAAGCTTGAAAAAGATTTACAAGGCATCTCAACGCTAAGAGAACACATCAAAAAATGCTTTAACGACGGCGATTGCGAAACAGCACTATTTTACTTTTCAGGACATGGCTCAATAAACGAATTTGGCGGAGAACTAATACTAGCAGATTACGTTAAAAGCAACATAGGATTTTCCATGAATGACATTTTAACAGCCGTTAACAACTCAAAAGCACAAAATAAAATAGTTATTTTAGATTGCTGTCATGCAGGATATGTAGGCAGTTTGCCAACAAGTGGACAAGCAGCCGTTATAGAGAACGGCGTTACAATTCTAACGGCGTGTAAATCAGAGGAGTACTCTTTGGCAGGAAATAAATTTAGCCTGTTTACATCTTTGTTACTAGAAGCATTAAGAGGCGGCGCGGCAGACATCATGGGACACATAACTTTGGGAGGAATTTATTCATACATAGATAAATCGTTGGGTTCATGGGGACAACGCCCCTTATTTAAGACAAATGTAAGCAGATTCATGTCTTTAAGAGAGACAACTCCACACATAGATACAAAAATAATAAGAAATTTGACAAAATATTTTGCTAAACCAAATGAAACCTTAGAGCTAGATCCATCGTTTGAAGAAACTAACACCCTAGACACCACCCACATATTAGCAGAACCTTATGCCAATAAAGAAAATGTCAAAATATTTAAAGAACTACAAAAACTAGAAAGCATAGGACTAATTATCCCAACAGACACAGAACACATGTACTACGCAGCCATGGAGTCAAAAGGATGCAAACTAACCCTATTAGGACAACACTACTGGACCCTAGTAAAAAACAAAAAAATATAAAAACAAAAAAACCCAAAACATAAACAGCTTACAGATTACAAACAAAAACAAACTTGTCTTTTCCACACTAACTAAGTCAAGAAAAAGAAACAAAACACACACAACATAACAGTTTTTTCCACTACTTAAACAAATATCACGCAGTTAACAAAAATTTCAAACAATACAGCTGCTTCTTCTTTGTCTTCACAAGGTAAGGAGGTCAAGTGTTTTTTTTCACATGACTAACTATTATGTCTGCTGCAGCTGAGAGAGATTGTGTTAACCAGTCAGCACCTGACAAACGTTTACTATACTTATACTTTAGGTATGTAACTCCGTCAAGATCAGACAGCATATGAAAATTATCCAAATCAGGTCTTACAACTATTGAATGCGCAAGACCTAGTTTAGCAACCGCCATACCTAACTCAAATACAACATTATCAGACGCCAGAACCACGCGACCATTTTTCATAACAGTTTCATAATCAGGCGTCATCATTGCAACTGCATAACCCCCCTGCTCAGAAAGAGCGTCAAATAATTCACCCAAACTTTTTATGGTCACATTTGTGGGCTCAAACACTTCTTGATCAAACCAACAACGAGCAACATACCCCGCATTACCCAGCTTACTGTTTAACAAATCCCTAAGAACAGAAGCATACCCCTTTCCAAAAGTTGAAGACATAATAAAAATAGTCTTTTTCTTCACCATTGTTACCATCCGTCCTTTTCATGTTTTTTACAAGACAAAGCCTTAACACCCTTGCATAACTCTTTGCTTATCAATTCAATCAAACTATCAATTTGTTGACCATTTAAAGTTGCAGTACAAAGCCAAACATCAACAAATTTACTACACACAATACGTGATTTTAACTCATCACAAAGCTCTTTCTTATATTTGGCTCTAACAGCAGGTTTTCCAGCAGCAATTAAATATTGAGCTATTGGCTGTACCGGACAGAACACATCAGGAGAATCATGCTTTTTATTAACACTTTCCTTGTAGAGATCACAATCAAACTCGTTTGTAACAATCATAAACCTAGGCAAATTCATTCACAAACACCTCCACTAGAAGCATCATCAAAATCTAACCATTCCTCCTCTATTTTTAACTGAGCATATTCATCAAAAAAGAGTTGAAAAATAATATCACCAACACCCAACATTCCCTTAAACTCGCGCCTCATGTCTTCAATCCCCTTTAGACCTTCGGGTTTCAATCGACTAAATTGTGCTAACCCAATTTGCCCTTTACTTGCCCGTCCAATGTACACCGCACCTAGATGATTGTCAAATTCGTTAATCATACCCGGTGCATGACTTGATATAATGACTTTAGGGTCGTTTCTTCGATGATCTTCTATAGGCACAGATTTGTTTCGTTTATTATAAGCATCAGTGTCTAAACATTCTAGAAATGCATTAAGAACTCCACGATATAGCGCAGGATGCAGGCCACTTTCTAATTCTTCGACAGAGATTAGTGGAACAGTGTTTGCAAAGATTTGGCTTAACAATTTAAGCACTCGCCTTGTGCCATAAGAAAGAGTTGCAGTTGTTTCCTCTCGATCGTCACTTTTTCTTTTTAAAAGGCATTGCAGTTGTCCACTGTTACCTAAGGGTTCAAATCTGACACTTTCATATTGCGGGAACATGTGTGTAAATCGGCCAAGCAAAAAATCATATTCAGAGTCATGCATATTTCGGACATCTTGCACAAGTAAAGAAGGCGCACGATACTCTGCCGTTTCATCTGCCAAGATCATACCTATATTTTCACGAGTAAGACTTGTTAAAACACCATGAATTTCATCTAATAATAAATTACGCTCTTTATTGCCAGCATTTTTTGATAGAGCCATATTACCAAATCTGTGTAAAAACAAGTAAAAAGTGTGAGGATACCCACCTTGCACATCTGTATCTTCAGAGTTTATGACATAAGGGTTAGTTGTACCCTCACCTAAATAAGCAATATTTGGATCAGTTTCATCACGTTTAAACAACATTTTTTTATTAGAACCTTCAATTAACACCAGTTCTTCTTCTACAATTCCAGCTACATCTTTTTTATAGTAGGAATAGTTAAATTTTGGATATTTACCAAGATATTTTGTAGAATGATCCGTTTCAGTAGGGTCAAGTACAAACTTGTAGCGATAACATTTGTTAGCATCACGTTGTTTTTCGAATTCTACCTCAAAAGTAAAACGTTTATGCCCATTTTTGACATTATAATTGAGGTAACTTTTACCTTGCACATATTTTACGGCAGTAGTGCCATTTTTACGTAAGAATTTAAAGCCATCTCGAATGCCATTTAAAAGATTTGATTTACCATAATTATTTGGTGCAAGCACAATAATAATAGGGCCTGAAGAAAAGTCAAGTCTTGTGTCTGTGACATTTTTGTAACCGTCGAGATATACCTTAGTTATCTTCATTATGAAACCTCATATAGTTGTTCTCTAAGAGCAACAACCAAATTAAATGTTAAATTACATTATTAAACTATTTTAATATTTTGCGAGCCACACAATACCCACCAAACAAGACATATTCCTACGCACACCACCACTCACCACACCATTTCCCACCACACAAACCAAAAAAACAACAACAACCCAAAATCTTAACTATTTTAGAAACCACACCCACAAATAATTTGTTTTAGGGTTTTCCGAACCATTTGTCGAACCAGCTGTTGAACATTGCTATGCATTCGTTGTTGTATGCTGTTTCGCCTGATTCTTCACGTATACAGCTGGCGAGTTCTATGTTGTTTAAGAGTTCGGTTTTTGCTTCATTTAGGCAGGCTTCTACATCGTCTAGCATGTCGTTGCCGCCTGTGGCGTAGTCTTTTACGGAATCATTTAAAAAGGCTCTTTTTGTTTGGATTAATTCTTCAAGTTTACCCTCTAAGGACATAATAGACAACTACGAAATGTATGTATGTTTGTCAGGGTTATTTAATTTTTGGTCACTTCATAGCAACTGTCGGTTTGGTTCTTTTTCATGGTTGTATGAACATATTTTGTAGGGGGTTTTCATAATGTGATGGGAACGGCATAAGCATGGATAATTTCAGTTAAGGGTCAATAGGTTAATATTATTCTCTGTTATTTTTGGGGTGAAATAGAGTTAAATTTAATCTGTAAGCTTGAATTGGCTGTTGAACCAATTTTTGAATGTGGCTTGCATTTATTTGGAGTAATACGAAATTGGAAATTAAAATCCTTGGTGGAGCCAGAGAAGTAGGCGGTTCATGCCTATCTGTTGAAACCGATTCATGTAAGATTGCCTTAGATTATGGTATAAAGCTTGAGGGAGAACCAAAAAAGCTTCCAACTGATTTTGATGCGGTAGTTATTAGTCATGCTCATCTTGATCATACAGGCAGTTTGCTAAGTTTATCTAAACATAATCCTACAATTGTGGGGTCAGAGATTACGCGTGATGTAACAGTTGATTTGTTACATGACATGGTTAAAATTCAAAATGAGAAAGGCAAATTTGACTATGAAGATCATCATGCTGAACGGATTGGTCAGTGTTGGTGGGCTCGTGATGCCATAGCCTTATCAGGTATGAAAATTAATCTTCAACCGGCAGGTCATGTTGCAGGAGCTAAAGTGACCACACTGGAAGCGGAAGGGAAAAAAATTGTGTACACAGGCGACATATGTACACATGATACAGAAATTTTAAAAGGCTGCAAACTTGAAACGCTTCCCAAAAGACCTGACGTTTTAATTACAGAGTCAACCTATGGGGGCAAAGTGCGACGTCCAAGGCAACAATTACTTGACGAGTTCATGGAAGACCTCCTAAAAACCATGGACAACAAGGGCAACGTGCTAATTCCCACTTTTGCATTTCACAGAAGCCAAGAAATGGCCAAACGCCTAGACACCGCCATAGCAAACGGGTATCTACCACGCTACAACGTGTACACCATATCCAATCTAGCACACAAAATAAACGACTACTACAATCACAACAAACAATTATTCACCAAAGAAATCCGCAAACAAAAAACCCCCTTCAACTACAAACACGTAAAACACCTCTATCGCACAGCCCAAATTGAAGAACCCGCCATTGTCATTTGTACCTCAGGATTTGGCCACGCAGGAGCAAGCCTACGCCTCCTAAAAGACTGGGCAAACAATGAACACAACGCAGTTATCCTAACCAGCGGCTACCTACCACCCGACAGCCCACTAAAAACCGCCAAAGAAGAAGGCTACTTTAAAATCGAAGAAGAAACCTTTAACGTAAAAGCCCTAGTAAAACAAATAGAACTCTCAGGCCACGCAGACCAAAACGAACTAGTAGAAATCGTAAACAAACTAAAACCAACACGAACAATCCTCATACACGGCGACCTAGAACAAGCAGAACTACTATCAGAAAGAATAGGCGAAATGACAGACGTCTGCATACCCCAACAAAACGAAACAATAGACATCTAAAAACCCATTTTTAGATGAAAATTTAATTCTACAACCACAGGGTTTAGCAAAAAACTATAAGCCAAACTTTTTTATTACATTAACACCTCTATTATAAATGGAGCTGATTAAAAGGAAGAGGTGCTTTTGAAAAAATTTGCACTAACACTAATTTTCATATTTGTTTTGGGGTTGTCGTTATTTGAGCCTTCGGTGGCTCCTGTAACTATGCCTACAAATTCCAAGGCTGCTCCTGAAGTTTCAGTAGAAATACACAACAAACCTGTTTGGGTTCCACCAACACATAATACTAACACCTATACCGGAGAAGTTACAGAACTCAAACCAGGTTACTATACACCAAACGGAAGCATCGTTATAACCATTAAAAACCGTCCATTCACACCATACACAGACACAAACGGCAACAATATCACCATATACTATAGCATTTTTTATTCTCTTTACTCATGGGAATATCCCTGCACAGCCGTATACCAGTCAGACACAACCTATACGATTCTAACCTTTACCTATGGTAGCGGTAATATGAAAGATATGAGAACTCATGTATATGTCGAGACAGAGGGAAAGAAAATAGATTTTCGTATTCAAGCCGTAACAGGATACTTTAAACCAGGTGTTTCGGACTCCATTTTTTTTCACGGATATCAAGTTGAACCAACTTATGAGGGCGAAGGCAGTAAATACACTGAATTCTCAATAACCATACCGTCGGCAGATAAACCAGGCACAACAAAACCCAACATACAACCACCAACAAACACACCCTCACCACCAAACACTGACACACCAACAACATCAGACCCCTACAAGCTCACACCACAAAACTCTATGCAATCCTGGCTAATTATCATACTTACTACAATGTGTATCATCATAATACCCATAGCCATAGTTAGCTACATCAATAAATATCAACAAAGAAAAACACAATCCACCAACTTTGGTTTTGTAAAAAATATTTATGAGGAAACATGATGGAACGGAAAAATTTGTTTATTGCTGTGACATCTTTAGCAGTATTATTAGTTGGGTTGGTTGTGTATTTTGGGGTGTTTAGCATAGGTGATGATGGAGGGGCGTTTTTTGTTGGGGTTACTTATTGTGGTGGTTCTGTTGAGGAGGCTAAAGAGTTTGTTGATAGGGTGAGGGGTTGTACGAATTTGTTTGTTTTGCAGTCGGGGGTTTTGCAGTATGATGTTTTGGCTATGGAGGAGATTGGGGATTATGTTGTTGCTTCGGGTTTGAGTTATGCTGTTTATGGGGGTACGCGTAATGATGTGGGTTTGAATAGGTGGCTTGTGAATGCAAAGGAGAGGTGGGGTGATTGGTTTGTTGGGATTTATTATAATGATGAGGTGGGGGGGTACATGTTGGATAGGACGGTTTTTTTGGAAGTTGCGTATGAGTTGGAGGGTAGGTCGGTGGCGTTGCCGCGTGTGGTGAAGACTATAGAGGGGGCAGTTATTCTTTGTAATTATGTTGACGGTCAAGGGGGGGAACCTGTTTTGTTGTCTTTGATTACTTATTGGCCGGATGGAAGAATTATCATGGAAGATTTTAGTGAAAGTGTTGTCATTACGTATTATTCTGATGGGTCGGTTGAGGTGTTTGAAAATAGGAAGGGTAATGCATATACAACTGTGTCGGGAAATATTACAAAATATTTAGGTTCAGTACAGTGTTATGAGCAGGTTTTAGAACAGAATCCTATACAAACCTATGATGATGCAGCAAAAGCATATGTAAACATGAACAGAGAGTTAATTGAAGAAATAAATAAAACCCAGTTAGAGGAAGAACAAATTTTGGTTTTTACGGCTGATTATGGGCTTTACTGGTGGGATTACCAAAGCGGGTATGATTTAGTGCTTGCAGAATTAGCCTGGAACCATTCTGACACTAAAGAAATAGCTTTGGCGCGTGGAGCAGCTAAACTTCAAAATAAACAATGGGGCACCATGATTACTTGGAAATACACTCAATCACCCTACCTAACAGATGGAGAAGAAATGTTTGAGCAAATGAAAATCTCCTACGAAACTGGCGCCGGATATGTGATAATTTTTAACTACTCTGAAGACCCCGCAAATCCTAACACGTTTCAAGAAGAGCATTTTCAAGCGTTGGAACGCTTTTGGAATGAAGTAGTTCAAAACCCCAAGATAACCCATGGAAGCATTAAAGCAGAGGCGGCACTGGTTTTACCTCAAAACTATGGCTGGGGTACACGAAATCTAGACGAACACATATGGGGCATATGGAAGCCAGACAACACCACCCAAATAGTCCACAATCAAATACAAAACAAAATAGACAAACACGGACTCAAACTAGACATAGTCTTTGAAGACCCAAACCATCCGGTCACAGGAAAATACCCCCACATCTATTACTGGAACCAAAAATAAAAAAACAAAAATCAACAACATTCTTTCCCTTAGAAAACCAACTGCCAAGTTTACTAACAAAAAATTTGTTTAGGTTTAGCTGATTAATTGGCGGGTTAAAGTTTAAGTGGGGTTTAGGTCATTTTGGTTGGATAGAAAAGAAAAAAGTTTTTACGAAACTTTATATATAATAAAAAATTTACCCTCACGACCTATAAAGGTCATATGTAAGAGTTTTAATGAGGAGCAGTACATATGGCACAAAGAAAAGTGATAATAATTGGAGCGGCTGGACGCGATTTTCATAATTTTAACACCTTTTTCCGAGATAACTCGGCTTATAAGGTAGTAGCGTTCACGGCTGCACAAATTCCAGATATAGCAAAGAGGAAATATCCAGCGGAGCTGGCAGGAAGTCTTTATCCTGAAGGAATTCCCATTTACGCTCAAGAGGATCTGCTAAGACTTATAAAAGATCTTGATGTCGATGAATGCGTTTTTGCGTACAGCGATGTCCCCTATGCTACAGTTATGACCCTTGGAGCTCAAGTAAACGCTGCCGGAGCAGATTTTTCGCTATTAGGCCACAAAAATACTATGATAAAAAGCACCAAACCCGTTATTGCTGTGGGTGCAGTACGTACAGGATGCGGCAAAAGCCAAACATCCAGACGCGTTGCAGAAATACTTATGGCACATGGGCTAAAAGTAATTGCAATCCGTCATCCCATGCCTTATGGAGATTTAGTCGCACAAAAAGTGCTACGCTTTGCCACTATTGACGATTTAAAAAAGAACAAATGCACCATTGAGGAAATGGAGGAATTTGAACCTCACATAGCAAGAGGCAACGTAATTTACGCAGGTGTAGATTATGAAGCAATTCTGCGAGCAGCAGAAAACGATCCCCAAGGTTGTGATGTCATCCTATGGGATGGGGGCAACAACGACTTCCCATTCTACCGCCCAGACCTTATGATAACCGTAGTAGACCCACTTCGACCAGGACATGAACTCTCATACTATCCAGGAGAAGTAACACTACGCATAGCTGACGTAGTAGTAATCAACAAAATCGACAGCGCCGACTTTGACAACATTTTAACCGTTCGAAAAAACATCGAACGCGTAAACCCAAAAGCCACCGTAGTAGACGCAGCCTCCATAATCACCGTAGACAAACCAGAAATCATCAAAGGCAAAAAAGTACTAGTAATCGAAGACGGCCCAACCCTAACACACGGCGAGATGAAAATCGGAGCCGGCACAGTAGCAGCCCAACGCTTTAGCGCCGCAGAAATCATAGATCCTCGACCCTACACAGTAGGCAAAATAGCAGAAACATATCACATCTACCCCAACATAGGAAAACTATTACCCGCCATGGGATACGGCGAACAACAAATGAAAGACCTAACCGCCACCATCGAAAAAACCGAATGCGACTCAGTAATTATCGCCACACCAATCGACCTAGGAAGAATCATACAAATCAACAAACCAAACACACGCGTACAATACAGCCTACAAGAAATCGGCAACCCCAACCTAGAAGACGCCCTAGAAAACTTTATCAAAAAAATCAAAAAATAAACCAACAAAACACACCACACACAACAACAGCAACCAACCCACACTTTTTAGGTCCAGCACAAGAACCATCTAAAAACCAAACATTATTTTTTTATTTATTTTTGAAGATACACCAGATGTAGTTAAAGTAACCCTTGCTTTTGAATAGTTTAAACGTGTAAAATCAACAGACAATCGCGTTAATATTTAGCAGAAACATGTGGTTTAAACATTTTTTTAAGAGGTTGCAGGTGGTCTAAATATGAAAAAATGAGTGAAAACTAGCTATTTTTTACAAGAAACACTTTTAAAAACTATCCAAAATATACAGTCATATTGATGTGTAAAACATCAGTAGCAGTCAAGTCTTGCGGAGTAGTAACATTAATAAGTGATGTTTAGGAAAAATTTTGAAGTAAAGCATTATTTGGCAGGTTATTTGGCAAAATTGTTCACCAATAAGAGAGAGAATAAGTCTTGGGCTTTTGGGGAAGAAGGGATTGGGCAGTTAGACAATTTTTATGCAGATAAAGTATTAGAGTGTTTTACAGTTTCTTGTAGAGTAGGGCTGTTGTCTTTTTTGTGTACAACTAGAACATTTTCTTGTTGAGTGGTACGTATGGAGAGCGTTCTTGAATATTTGTATAGGGGTGTAGAGAGTAATCCTGAGCGTTGTGTGTTTAATTTTTTGGATTGTAGTAAAGAGCCCTTTGGTATGCAGCCGGTTAGTATGAGGCAGTTGTATGATAAATCGCGAGATATGGCTGCGACCTTAAAGAAGAAGGGTGCAAAGAAGGGGGATAGGGCTATTATATTTTCTATGCAGGATGGGGGTACAGTTTATGCGATTTTGGGTTGTATGATGGAGGGTGTGGTGTTTACTGTTATTCCTCCACCTATTGATGAGGCGAAAATAGCCCGTTTTGTTTCTGCGCTTAAATCGTGTAAGCCGAAATTTCTTATATCTAATTATGCTTTGGAGCAAGAATCAAAAAAGGGTATTATTAAATCGCTTCTTAAAAAAGCGTTCATACGTGTTATAGCTTTGAAGCGTATATACACTGATCAGATAGGGAGTTATGAGGGTTATAATCCTGTTAAAGCTTGTCAAAAAAGTGATCTGGTATATCTGCAGTATACGTCAGGTTCTACATCAGATCCTAAAGGGGTTATGGTAACAAATGGAAACCTCATGAGTTGTCTTGACAGTTGTAGCAGAGCATTGGATTTTAGGCAGGGCTACAATCTTGTGTCGTGGGTTCCCTTTTATCACAATATTGGCTTAATAGTTACCATATTTATTCCCATTATAGCTGAGACGGGTATAGCGTATTTTATACCTACTCTTCAGTTTTTGCAAAAACCAGTAATTTGGATAAAGGCTATATCTGATTTGAAAGTTAATATTACTGTAGCGCCCAACTCTGCATATGAGGTATGTACAAAACTTTTAAACAAAGAAGAGGCTAAACAATATGATTTGTCTCAGGTAGCTCTGTTAATTAATGGTTCAGAATTTGTGTATTCTTACACTATAGAAAAGTTTTGTGATTTATTTAGTATTCCTCAAAAATCTTTTGCTGTTGGATATGGTTTATCGGAGTGTGTTTGTGTTGCTACCATTGCGCCTCTTTCGTATAAATGTCAAAAAATTGATGCTGAAGAATATTTATCAGGTAGATTCATTCCAACTAAAAACAAAAATTATAAGTCAGTTGTAAGTATAGGTCGTCCGTTAGATAATTTGAAAATTTTAACTGTAAGAAAAGACGGTTTTCCTTGTGTAGAAAATGAAATTGGCGAAATTTATATTCAAGGTGAGAGTGTTTGTCAGGGGTATTGGAAGAATCCTGTTGAAACAAAGCGGTTTCATACAACTGTTAAAGGGGTTGAGGGGGTTTTTTACCGTACAGGTGATATGGGTTTACTTTTTGAGGGGGAGCTTTACCTTACAGGTCGTTTAACAGAGATGATTATAGTTAATGGGAAAAATATTTTTCCCAGTGACATTTCTCTTCTTCTACAACATCAATGCCCTACGTTGCAAAAGGAAAATATGAGTGTTTTTTCTGTTCAAACCGACAGTAAAGAAGAATCGGTACTCTGTTTAGAGAGTGATGTGCGTGCTTTTGCGCCATTAGTACGGGATATTAATCGAGCTGTGGCGCAATCTTACAATTTCTCATTTAGCGACATTGTTTTTGTTCGAAAAAACACTTTTCCCCGTACGGATAACAGAAAAATCAAAACAAACGCAATCAAACAATTGTATGAACAAAACAAACTAGATGTCCTATACAGCACAAAAACCGCACATGCAAATAACAAAAACACATCATCAGCTACAATAGATGATGTTGCAATAATGACAGGGTTGTCTGCAAGTGCATCCATAGATGAAATAAAATTGTGTGTAAGAAATGTATTCAAAAGATTCGCAAATCAGGTAGATTTTGATGACAATACTCTTTTTACAGATTTAGGCACAAACTCTCTTACAGTTATTGAGATGCTAAGTAAACTAGAACATCAAGCAGGTATAGAGATAGATATTAGACAAATTACCAGTTCATTAACTATAAATGACTTAGCAGGTCATATTCAACTTACTCTGCGAGGCGAAAAACACAATACTATTAATTTATCAACAGAATGTGTTTTATCAGACGACATACGACCACAGGGCAGTTATACCATACAACCCGAACAATGTCGCAATATCTTTCTTACGGGCAGCACAGGATTCTTGGGTGCATATTTAATTCGATCTTTAATTAAACAAGCTAATGATAATGATGAAAATATTACCCTCTTTTGCCATGTCAGGGCAGAAAATCAACAAAAAGCCATGGAACGCATCATTAACAATATGCAATTTTTCAATTGCTGGGAAGAAAAATTCCGCGACAAAATCATAGCGGTACCGGGAGACTTAAAAAAACCCAATTTAGGCATCGAAAATAGTCTATACTTGGATCTTTGCAATACAATTGAGGCAGTATATCATAATGGGGCCATACTGAATTTCTTATTTTCGTATAACCAACTTAAACAGACAAATGTTAACGGTACAATTGAATGTCTGCGTTTTGCCTGTACAGGGAAGGCTAAATATTTCCATTATGTTTCTTCTTATAGTGTGTATGATAATCCTAGTCATTTTGATAAAATTGGCGTAGAGTCTGATCCTTTATCATCTTTTGAGGGATATTTTTTAGGGTATTCTGAAACAAAGTGGGTAGCAGAAAAGCTTGTATTAGAGGCAGCAGATAGGGGTTTGCGAATTACTCTATATAGGCCAGGTGAAATCACTGCTTCTTTGAAGGAAAACGTTTGGAAATTAGAGGATATGATAAGTCGTACTATTGTTGGATGCATCCAAATGAGTGCGGCACCTGACATCGACATACGTTTGCCACTTACGCCTGTAGACTATGTAAGTGACGCAATCATACACATATCACGGCAAACAAAAGCCACAGGCAAATGTTTCAACCTTACAAACAAAAACACTACAAACTTTAAAACAATCTGCAAATTCACTAAAAAAGCAGGATACAAACTAGAAATTTTACCCTACACAGAATGGACCAAAAAATTAACAACCTACACCATCGAAGAAAACGCACTAAGCATCCTAACCCGACTGTTCACAGATAAACGCAAAAACGGCGAAAACTTAACAGAAAGATACGGAAACAGACAAGCCCACATAGACACAACAAACACCGACACCCTACTAAAAAACAGCAACATCAAATGCTCACCCATAGACGAAAAAACCTTCCACAACTACTTGGACCTATTCTCCAAAAAAGGCTACATCACAAAAACCATTTAAAAACAAACACCACAACAAAAAAACAACAAACACATTTAAACCAACAAACCCAACAAACAAAAGAAAAAAAATTATCACCCACTTATTTTAACAATCGAACATACCGCAACAACAAAGAAGTATCAATCACCCTAACAGTAGGCACCTCTTTTTTGCTAGAACACACATACCCAATGAGTTCACCATTATTACAAATACAATGATAAAAAACCCCTAACGTCTCCAAAGAATCCAACACACTAAAAGAAGACAAAGACTCAAACAACCCCCCACCCACCCATTTAATCCTACTTTCCTTCTTAGTCCACACCTCAAAAAAACGCGCATTACGCACAGCATCATCCTGAGAAGATAAAACATACCTCTGCTCATCAGACACAAAAAACCGCTCCACAAGCCGCACATCAACAGGCTTAACCAATTCTACATCCACACCCACAGGCACATCACACACCACACAAACAACAAAAGAACCCACATGAGAAATATTGAAATGCACACCAGAATCATTTACCAAAAAAGGCTTACCATAAGAATTAACACCAAATTCAAGCTCACCATTACTAAAACCCGTGACACGACACAACAAAACACGAGCCAAAACATCCCCCAACAAAGAATTCCGCGCATCCCCAAAAAAACAAAAACGCCCAAGACGCTCCCGCCTCTTAGAAGAAACAAAAGAAAGCAAAAAATCATACTCAAACCCAGCAAGCTCGGGAACAACCCTAAGAACAACAACCTCAAACACGACAACCCACCACCCACAAAGCAACTAACAACAACATACAAACAACAATACAAAAAGAACTATTTGACCCTTCCACCACACACCAACCAACAACTACAACCACAAACCAGACCACCATCACAAAAACAGCATGCGTTTAGCTCAGCTCAAAACACGACAAGAACACAACAACACCACAAAACCACTCACAAAACCCAAACACCAAACACCAAACACATACAAATTAACCATCAATTTGACGAATAAAAATGTTCTTTACGCACTACTTTTTTTTGAGATACAAAAACAAAAGTGCGACAACACCCATCACGATACTACCCCAAATCGCTACTCTAATAGCATCTACGCTACTAAAAACCACACCCCCACTCTTATCAACCGTACTATCCGGAACGTTGTATACGTCACTATAATAATCCGCTTTATTACCAAAAATCAACCCACCTGACATAGTAAAATCACCAGAGTTGTACACTCCACCACCCCTATATGCCATGTTATCTGAAATCACCCCACCAGATATCTCAAAAACACCCTCATTATACATACCACCACCGTTACCAGAAACAGAAGAAAAACCCCATCTACCAGAAGAAGCATAACGAACATATGCAACATTACCCGAAATTTTACCACCCAACATAGTAAAATTACCCCCGTTGTAAACACCGCCACCATCGTAAGAGGTATTACCCGAAATTTCACCGTCAACCATAACAACTGTACCACCAAGACCAATGCTCACACCACTACCTCGGCCATCAGGAGTATGCGTTACAACAATACCATCAACCATCCAATGCCCCCGAACCGCCCTAGCAACTTCTTTAACATCCAAACCCAAACTACTAATAAAAAACCGTGTCTGCACAGACGACACCCCATCATCTTTTGTTATGGTATTTTTAGTC
>WQYG01000051.1 GCA_009781395.1 Candidatus Bathycorpusculum sp.
GTCAGTATCAGGTATTTCTATCGTTAAGGCATGATAGATTCAGTATTTTTTGGATGCCTAAACAGCTCAAACAGTAATGAAAAACCCCACTTCAAAGCTTGTATGCTACTTATGGATACATGGAAAAAAAACAGCGCCTTAGCCATCATACCCGAACAACAATTAGATACATACCCGAGAATTCTTCAAAAACATAAACATAGACAAATTTTCAATAAACCATACTTTTGAGTAAATATGTTGTGTAAATTTGTTCAAATTTGCTTAAACGTAACATTGGTAAAGGGTTAGGTTTTTGTCCAATGTTTGGCGAGGGCAGTTAGGGCTTCTTCGAATAGGTAGTCTTTAGGTATTACGTCTACTTTGATGTTTAGTTCTTTTAGGGCTTGGGCGGTGGTTGGGCCGATTGCTACTATGGTTACTTTTTCAGCTATTAGGTTTCGTAGTTGGTCTAGGAAGGTTTTTTCGGTGAGCATTTTGAAAATGTTTTTTGCGCTAAGTCCGCTGCCAAAAAGAATTGCATCAATACGTCCGTTTGTTAGGTCTTCGTAGAATTTGTTTTTTAAGTCTTCGTCTATGGGTAGGCTGGATTCGTAAACGTGTATTTCTTGTACGTTAGCGCCCATGTCGGTTAGTTGGTTGCGCAATGTTGGGGCGGCGCTTGTTGTTCTTGGGATACGGATTGTTTTGCCTGCTACATCTTTGGCTGTTAAGATTTCTAGTAGTCCTTCGGAGCTGTATTTTTCAGGAACTAGGTCAACGTGTACACCGTAGGCTTCAAGTTCTTGGGCGGTTCGGGGGCCAACGCCTATAACAAAGGATTTTGCAAGACCGTCTTGCAGGGCGCTGGTTTGGTTTATGCTTTGGGCTGCGTCAAAGAGGTGTTTAACTCCGTTGGTGCTCATCAATATGACATAGTCTACAGTGCCTGTTTGTAGTTCAGTTATGAAATGTTTTACAAGTTCGGGGTTGCTTAGGGGTTTGATTTCGATGGCGGGAATATAGTAGGGGATGCCGTTTTTTGCTTCTATGAGTTTGCCTGCTTCTTCAGCTTGACCTGTGGGGCGTGTTAGGGCAATGGTTTTGCCTTTTAAGGTAGGGGTTGTTTGAACCATGCTAATTTTCGTCCTAATTCTGTTACTTCTCCAATTATGATAACTGAGGGAGGTTTTAGATTGTTCTGGTTAGCTTTAACAATAATTGTATCTAAAGTGGCTATTATGGTGCGTTGTTGCGGAAGGGTACCTGATTCAATCATTGCAACTGAACGGTTAGGGCTAATTCCGCCTTTAAGCAGTTTATCTACGATGCCTTCCAAAGACTCTACACCCATTAAAATGACCATTGTGTCTACCGCATTGGCAATTTTTACCCAGTTAACGGGTTTTTCAGCATTCCCTGCACGATGGCCGGTAATTATGGCTACGGAAGCAGCATAGTCTCTATGAGTTAAAGGTATACCTGCATACATGGGGGCTGCAACACTGCTACTAATACCGGGGATAACTTCAAAAGGTATTCCTTGAGCAACTAGGGCTTCAACCTCTTCACCACCTCTACCAAAAATAAAAGGATCCCCACCCTTTAAACGCACTACAATTCCACCTCCTTGAGCTTTTTGAACAATCAAATCGGTAATTTGATCCTGAGGCACCTCATGCAAACCAGTACGTTTACCAACAAAAATACGCTCAGCATTAACAGGCGCCATATTTAGAACCTCATCAGTAACACCCAACCGATCATAGATAAGAACATCTGCAGATGTTATCACTTCCACAGCCTTTACAGTTAACAATTTAGGGTCACCTGGACCTGCACCAACAAGATAGACTTTACCATACACCATACTTTTCACGCCACTCCTTCTCAAAATCTTTAGCCCCCTGCAATATTAACTCCTCACCAACTTTAAAACCTAATTCTTCAGCTTGAGAAAGCAAACCCTTAGCAGAAGCAAAAATTTTCTTTCGCTCATTAAGCGAATAAATAGAACCTGAAACCGTTAAAATATCACCTACAACTTTGCCAACAGCACCAATAGGCACACGACAACCACCCGCAAGCTTTAAAACCAAACTACGCTCCGCCGTAATCTCAGCACGCGTAACTTTATCATCCACAGACCGCAAAAGATCTAACAACGCTGTATTACCTTCTTTAACCATTAAAGCAATTGACCCCTGACCAGCTGCAGACGGAAACAAATCCAAAGATAACTGCTGAAACACTTGACCAGTTACACACATCCGCTCAAGCCCCGCCTCTGCAATAACAATCCCATCCAATTCACCATTTTGCACTTTACCAATTCGCGTATCCACATTACCCCGTATTGGCTCAACCTCCAAATCAGGACGGACATATTTGATTTCAGCTAACCGTCTTAAACTACCTGTACCAACAACAGAACCATTAGGCAAATCCTCAAGCTTTACATTATTTTTAGAAATAAAAACATCACAAGGGGAATCCCGTTTAGGAACTGCAGCAAGAATAGCACCAACCGGATGCTCCACAATAGGCACATCCTTTAAACTGTGAATAGCAAAATCAATTTCACCAGAGACAACTTCTTGATCAATTTCTCGCTCAAAAATACCTTTAGCATCAATACTAAAAAGCGGTTTACCATGTTCTTTGTCGCCTTCAGTTTTAATTACCTTAAGTTTAAAATCCATTTCAGGATGTTTTTGACGAATTTGTTCAAGTGTACGATTTGTTTGAGCTAAAGCTAATTTACTACCTCGGGTACCAACAGTGTAAATCATAAAGTCTACGCCTCCTTTGATGCTGCTGCTAAGGCCTTATCAAAAGCCTCAACGGTACAGTTTATATCTTCAGGTGAGTGAACAGTTGAAGTAAAACATGTTTCGAATTGAGAGGGCGGAATAAAGACGCCTTGTTTTAGGAGTTCATGAAAGTAGGCGTTAAACATTTTTATGTTTGAAGATTTAGCGCAAGTATAGTTAGTGATGGGTTGGTTTGTGAAGAAGATTTGGTATAGTGAGGCTATGTTGTGTATTTGTGTGGGTAGGTTATAGTTTTTTGATAGGTCCGATAGGGCTTTGCATAGTTCGTTGGTAGTTTTTTGTAGGTGGGGATAGAGTTGGTGTTTTTTTTGCGTTAAGAGGTTAAGTACTGTGTAGCCTGCTGTTGCGGATATGGGGTTACCGCTAAAAGTTCCCGCTTGGTACACTTCGCCAATGGGGGAAATTGTTTGCATAATTTCGGTTTTGCCTCCAAATGCGGCTACTGGAAAACCGCCGCCAAGCACTTTACCAAGAGTTGCCATGTCGGGTTTAATGTTAAAGTATTCTTGAGCGCCACCCAATGCTAGGCGGAAGCCTGTTATG
Source organism: Candidatus Bathycorpusculum sp. (assembly GCA_009781395.1). Taxonomy (GTDB): domain Archaea; phylum Thermoproteota; class Bathyarchaeia; order Bathyarchaeales; family Bathycorpusculaceae; genus Bathycorpusculum. The sequence goes on from WQYG01000051.1 coordinate 3,357, forward strand.
ATTTCATCAAAAATAAGTACTATGCCATATTGGCTGGTTAATTTGCGTAATGTAGATAAGTAATTTGTTTTTGGCAGGATTAAGCCAACGTTTGCAAGGATGGGTTCAACAATTATGGCGGCGATATTGTTGCCTTCTTGTTCTAATACAGTTTCTACGGCGGCGATGTCGTTGTAGGGTAGAACGATGGTGTTTTTTGTTGTTTCTTCAGGAATTCCTAGTGAGTTTGGGGTGCCAAAAGTTGTAGCGCCTGAGCCGGCTTTGACAAGTACGTTGTCGTGGGAGCCATGGAAACAGCCTTCGAATTTGATGATTTTTTTGCGGCCAGTGTAGCCTCTTGCTGCGCGGATGGCGTGCATTGTAGCTTCGGTTCCCGTGTTAGTAAGTCGTATCATTTCCATGCATGGAGAGGCTTGTTTGATTAATTCTGCAAAGGCTACTTCTTGTTCAGTTGGGGCGCCATATAGGGTGCCATTTGTAAGTTGAGTTTTAACAGTATCTATGATTTGTGGGTAAGCATGACCAAACAGTAGGGCACCGTAAGCATTACAATAATCGATGTAGACTTTGTCGTCAACATCAAACAGTTTGGAGCCCATAGCGTGTTTGACAAAAAATGGGTAGGGGTTAAAGGCGCGAACAGGGCTGTTTACGCCTCCAGGTAAAATTTTTTTAGCCCGTTCAAAGAGTATTTCAGAGCAATTGTTGTTTTTGCTCAAGTATAGTTCAACCAAGCGTTTACATTTTTAGCATGATAAGTAATAATCATGTCGGCACCTGCACGTTTAATACTTGTCAAGATTTCATGTACAACAGCTTGTTCATCAATCCAGCCATTTAGAGCAGATGCTCTAACCATTGAATACTCGCCGCTGGTGTTGTAGGCAACTATGGGCACATCAAAGGTAGCTTTTGCAAGACTAATGATGTCTAAATATGCTAAAGCAGGTTTGATCATTATCATGTCAGCACCTTCGTTAATGTCAAGTTCAATTTCACGTAAAGCCTCTTTTAGGGTTCCTTGACTCATCTGGTAGCTTTTACGGTTGCCAAATCTTGGGGTAGAATCGGCAGCTTCACGAAATGGTCCATAAAATGCTGAAGCGTATTTGGCAGAGTAAGCTAAAATGGCAGTTTGTTCAAAGTTTGCATCATCTAAGGCTTCACGGATTGCAGCTACTTGTCCATCCATCATAGAAGAGGGGGCAACTATGTCAACACCTGCAGCTGCTTGACTAACGGCAGTTTTACCTAGTAATTCTATGGTTTTATCATTTTGAAGTTCCCCGTCTTTAATTATGCCACAGTGACCATGGTTTATGTATTCACATAAACACACATCACCCACTACAACAAGCTCTTCTTTAAAGTGGTCTTTAAGTTTGCTTGCAGCTTGTTGCACAATACCATCTTTTGCATATGCCCCTGAACCGGTTTCATTTTTTTCTGCCGGAACACCAAATAAGAGCACACTTTTTAGACCTTGCTCAAGAGCAGTCTGCCCTTCATGAATAACTTGATCAAGAGGACAACGAAAATACCCGGGCATTGCGGTAATAGGCACAGGCTCTAGTATGGTTTCGTCAACAAATATAGGGTAAATTAGATTATTTGGTTGAACTTGAAATTGATTTAGCATATTTCGTATTGCTTCAGTTCTACGAAGTCTTCTCATACGTACATCTGGAAAGCTCATGTATTGTAGCCTCTTTATTTTGTACAAGCTTGAGGGATAACACTTTAGCCACATAAAGATTACCCTCGCTTAATGCTTGTTTAATGTCAACGTTATTAAGCGTCTCGTTCAAAAGCTCACTACGCAATCGATAATCTGCCACGCAGCCTTTAAGCAAATTGCGCAGATACACCTGTAATTCAATTGTCAATAAATCCTCAGACGTAACAAGCCTCTCAACACGTTGCCGCAACAATTTAGCCACCGCAGGACTTCTACCACCCGTAGAAACCGCAATCTTAACCGCCCCCACACGCGCAACAGCAGGCAAAATAAAATCACTCAAAGAAGGATTAGACACACAATACACCAAACAACCCACTTTTTTAGCAGCCTTTACAAGTTGAGCATTTAACTCAGAATCATCAGTAACTGCTAACAACATATCAGGCTTTGGATTTAATTGGTCAATAAAATTTTGAGCATCCTTAATGTTAATTTGAAGTACCTTAATTTTTCCTTGCTTAGCAAGAATTTTTATAGCATCAGAAAATTCACGACTAACCACAGTAATCTCTACAGAACTATCAAGAAAATTTTGAAGCTTACGACAAACCTCAGCCCCACCGCCAACAACCACAACAGTTTTCCCATCAACCTTAAAATCCATAAACAAACAAAACACCATCCAACTAAGAAAATGTAGAATAGTTAGTTAAGAGTTTTTTAAATTTTTCAACAAAATCCACATAATCTATGTTAATTTGTTTAGGCGCCACGGCCAGCTTGACGAGTTGATCAAGATTTATGTAACGCTCCGCAACATCTAACGCGTGAGTACCAAAAGTTTCATAACAAATCTCTACCTCAGGAATCATTCCACGCTGCTCAAACTTTAAGCTAGGCACCACACCAATAAGCTCAACACCCACATTTTGAAAAGCCCGCTTTATAGTTTGCAGGTCATCTTCAGTAAGATAGCTGGTACTCATTTTGTTAAGAATCACCCCCACAGGGTTAACACCTAACATTTTCAACACCTTTACATAATTTAAAACATTAACCAACCCGCCCTCAATGCCTTCTTTATCACAAGTAACAACAACAACAATAGGTGCCCCCAAAGAAGCAGCAACCTCTAAAGTAGAAGCGGGACGACTTATTTTACTATTAAGTAACCCTGTAAAGGCACTCATAGCACCTTCAACAAACAAAAAATCATGCACTCTACAAGCCTGCTCAACCGCCTCATAGGGGGAAACCCAACCGCTCTCACTGATTTTAATTGAAGAATAACCCTTCATTGACTCTTTAACCAAATAAAGAGCCGGTACAGAATCACGAACATCCCCTCCAAGCTTAATTAGACCTACACTTAAACCCTTTTTACGCAACGCACCTGCCATACCGGTAACAAGAAAAGTCTTACCTGAACCACTACCCAAAGCCGTAACTAACACCATTACAGGTGCCTTCTTTTTAATTACCCCATTTGCAGCAGGACGGATGTTAGTGTTTATACCTATTTCATCTTTCATCTCTAAGACCAATTTTGCGTTAGCCTTTCGAATTTCTTGCAGCTCTAAAGAATTAATACCAAGAGATTTTGTAATACCCGCAACAATGGCGGGGTTTTGATCAAGTAAGGCATGTACAAAAACGCCTACAACATTACCGTTTTTGTTAGCAACACCGGAAATCAAATCTTGAGGTGTTTTACGATAATTCACACGTTCAACATGAGAAAGCAGCACAGGTTTAGCATCATCATGTAAAACTATTTTACCATAAGTGTGACAATGAAAACCTGAGACTTCCATATTAACAGCCTCACTAAGAAAACTTGGGTTAACAATGTGAGCTTTAACTTGATCAGTGCAAATAAGTGGTTGAAGTTCAGCGTCAATTAAACCTAAACCTTCACGTATGAGGGGTGTTTTAGATGAGTGACTTACATTGGTTTGTTTTGCAAGTACTTGAAGACCTGAACAGATACCGAAAAGAAATTTTCCTGTTTTAGCCATTTTTAAGATTTCTTCTGAAATAATAGGGTTAATGCTTTGAGATTCAATTAGACTTCCGCCTGGGATAATTAGCATGTCTAAAATTTCGCTGGCTGGTTTTCCGTCTACGAGTCCGTCTTTGCGTATTAAGTCAGTAGGTAAATTTCCGAAGTCTTCAAAGCAGGGTAAAGCACCAGAAAGATAAGCTAAACCTATTCTTCGTCGAATTGGCATTAAAAGTTCTCCAACGTTATTTTACGGAAAGCTTATATTTAAAGTTGCATGGTTTATCCAGCCATGCATCCTTCAACAAAGACAGACCATATAGTCAACGTGCGCATAACTCACAAGACAGCTAGGGTTCCATTAATGGAGTCGGTAGTGTTTAAAGATAAAGCACAAGCATTAGTTGAGTTGCAGGCTGTAGAAAATGTTGTGGAGTGCTTAATTCTTCAAACCTGCAATCGTATTGAATTGTATATTGTAAGTGAAAAAGGCGAAGAAATGGTCAATGTAGCTAAGCAGTATTTAGCTAAACGGTCATCACTTCATTATGAAGAAGCATACAATGCCATAGAAACAGCACTTGATCAGGAAGCATACAAACATTTGATACGGATAACCTCAGGATTAGAATCTATGGTTATTGGAGAAGAACAGGTTCTTAATCAAATTTGGGATGCTTATTTAGAAGCTGAAAAAGCAAAAACAACTGGTTCAATTCTTAAACACTTGTTTAACCGTGCAATGACTGTTGGTCGTCGAATAAGAGATGTAACGGGAATTAGCAAGGGCGCTGTTTCAGTTGGTTCAGCGTCAGTAGAACTAGCAGCAAATTTGTTGGGTAAATTGGAGGATAAAAAAATTCTGGTCATGGGTGCTGGTGAAACGGGCACTATAGTTGCTAAGTCGTTAGCTAGGCGTTGTTTGAGTCCGGTTCTTTTTGCTAATCGTACCTATTCTCGTGCAGTTACTTTGGCTGAGACTTTGGGGGGAAAAGCAGTAAAATTTGATGAATTTCAAGAGGTTTTGGTAGATGCAGATGTAGTTATTTGCGCTACATCGGCGCCACATCTTTTGTTAACAAAAGAAATTGTTGCCCATAGTACAGGTCAACGTACAAATCAAAATGATTTAATTATTATTGATATTTCTAATCCGCTTAATGTTGAAAAAACTGTTCAGGAAATATCAAAAGTAAAGCTATACACTATAGATGATTTGCATCTTATTGCGGAGAAAAATTTGGCTGAGCGTCAGAAATGTGTTGAAACAGCATGTAACATGATTGACAAGGAACTAGTTGTTTTAAATGATGATTTAAAAAAACTCTCAGTACGTTTAATCATTTCATCACTTCTATCTGAGGCAGAGCAGATAAGGCAGGTAGAATTAGCGAAAGCCATAAGCAAGTTAGGGGATGTTGATGATAAAAAACGTAAAGTCATTGACGACTTAACAAGTGTTCTTCTTAAGCAGACTTTTTTGCCAGTCATTGAGAATCTGCGTATAGCCGCCAGTGAGGATGATAGAGAAGTAATTAATATTGCAATAAAGTTGTTTAATAAAGAGGGGAATTGTTTTGACAAAGATGTCAGATAATATTGGTTTAATTCTAATTGGACACGGTAGCAAATTGCCCCATAACAGAGAGAATCTAGAAAAGATAGCTGCAATGTTGCGTAACCGTGGTAAATTCAAGGTAGTAGAAATTGCTTTTATGGTTCGTGATACTCCAACGGTTAATGAAGCTGTTGATGTGGTTGCAGAAAAGGGCATATCAAAAATTGTGTTAATTCCCGCGTTTCTTGCCCCTGGGATTCATACTACTGAAGATATTCCGGGTCTTATTGGTGTGAAAGAAAAGGAGCCTAATTTAAAAGCTAAGGGTGTTGAGCTTGTGTATGGTGAGCCGATAGGTAGTGATGATCGGATTGCTGAGATTTTAGAAGAAAAAGCGCTTAAAGCGTTAGGGCATGAAATTAAAAAAGATGGTGAGATTAGGGATGCTTATTCCGTTTTGGCTGCAGGTAAAATTGTAGATCAAAGTATGATGCTTATACGTCAAGCAATTGGAGAGGATTTGGCAAAGTTTTCAAGAGATAAAGTGCCCATTGTTGAGCGTGTTGTTCACACGACTGCTGATCCGGAATTTGCTAAGCTTTTGGCAATTAGTGATGATGCTGTTAGAGTAGGTGTAGATGCAATTAAGGCTGGTGTAAAAGTTGTAACTGATGTTAAAATGGTAAGAGCGGGGATTAATGAGGCTCGTTTGAAAAAGTTTGGTAGTGAAATTTTTACATATATGAATGATGAGCGGGTTATGGAGCTTGCTAAAGGGGAGGGTTTAACGCGTTCGGCAGCGGCTATGCGTTTAGCTATTAAAGATGGTCTAGATGGTGCGATTGTTCTTATTGGTAATGCTCCAACAGCGGTATTTGAGTTGGCAGATCAGATTAAGGCGGGTAAAGTTAGGCCTGCTTTAATTGTTGCAGTTCCGGTTGGTTTTGTGGGTGCTGCAGAGTCTAAAGAGGTTGTTGAAAAATTAGCTATTCCTTATGTGGTTACGCGTGGGCGTAGGGGGGGTAGTACTATTGCTGTTGCCGTTTTTAATGCGTTGCTTACTCTTGCTGAGGGTAAGCTTTACGGTTAAAGGTGAAGTTGTGTGGTGAGGTTTCTTAAGTATGGTATAACAACGGGTGCAACTGCGGCGGCGGCTGCTAAGGCGGCAACAATAGCAGCTCTTAAAGAGCCGGTTAATTGTGTGGTTATTCCTACGCCTATTGGTTTGCGTTTTGAAGTTCCTGTAAAAGTTAGTAGAAAACTTGGGGAGAATGTTGCAGAGGCTGTTGTTGTAAAAGATGCAGGTCAAGATATAGATGCTACTGATAAAATGGAAATTGTAGCTACTGTTAAAATCCTCAACGAGTTAAAAATAGTTATAAGAAGTGGGGTGGGAGTGGGGGTGGTTACTAAGCCTGGTTTACAGGTTCCGGTAGGGGAAGGGGCGATTAATCCTGTTCCAAAGGCTATGATAATTGAAGCGGTAAAAGAAGTTTTGCCTGAGAATATGGGGGTGGAAGTAGTTATTAGTGCGCCGGAGGGGGCAAATATTGCTAAAAAGACTACAAATGCCAAGTTGGGTGTTAAGGGGGGGGTTTCTATTCTTGGAACCACAGGTGTTGTAAAGCCTTTATCACTTGAAGCATGTAGACGTTCTTTGGTGCCTCAAATTGATGTTGCACTTGCCCGGGGGTATAAGCGGATAGTTTTTGTTCCCGGCAACATAGGTGAGAGAATTGCTAAAGAGGCCTTTCAGGTTCCTGAAGATGCTATTGTTCAAACAGGTGACTTTGTTGGTTACATGTTAGATAAAGCTGTTGAAAAAGATGTTAGAGAAATTATTTTCATAGGTCATTCAGGTAAAATAGTAAAGTTGGCAGCAAACATCTTTAATACTCATCATAAAATGGGGGATGCGCGTAATGAAGTTATTGCATCCTATGCCGGAGCGGTTGGGGCGTCAATGCAGATAATTAATCAGCTGCTAGTTGCTAATACGTCTGATGAAGCTTCAGAAATTTTACGTCAAGCAAATCTTTTAGAGAATACCTACAATAGAATTGCTGCCCGTGTCAATCAACGCATCAGTGATAGGGTAGAAAATAAGATTAAAATAAGTATAGTAATCGTTGCCATGGACGGTAAAGTTTTAGGCATGGATAAAACTGCAAAGGAGGACACCCCATGGTTAAGCTTAACATAGTAGGCATTGGACCGGGTAGTGTAGACTATGTTACGCCAATTGTACGTAAACTTGTTTTAGAGTCCCAAATAGTAATCGGTGCACAACGCAGTCTAAACCTGTTTAACAGTAACAAAGATTTTCAGGGTGAAACCCATACTTTAACAGCTAAAAACTTAAATGAACTATTAAGATACGCAGTTGAGTCAACTAGAAAGGGTAAATCTGTAACTCTTCTATCAACAGGGGATCCCGGTTTCTCAGGGTTGCTTAGATCAGTTTTGAATACTAACTTGATTGATGCTTCAGAAATTAATATAGTTGCAGGGGTAAGTGTAGTTCAAGCATGTGCAGCCAAACTTTGTCTAAGTTGGGATGAAGCCTGCTTGTTTACTTTTCATCAAGGTAACATAAATGATGCAAAAAAAACTGAGTTAATTGCTTGTTTGAAAATGGGCCGAAATGTCATACTTCTTCCAGATGTAAAAGCTTTTTCGCCAAAAGAAATTGCCACATATCTTGTTGAGTCGGGGTTTAGTCTAAATATGCTGGTATTTATCTGTGAAAACTTGACTTTAAGTGATGAACGAGTTACAAAGAGTAACTTGGAAGGGGTTTTGGCAACTGAATTTGGGGCTTTGTGTGTAATGGTTATCAAAGCAAAATATGAGGATGCAGCTTGATGGTGAAGATTTGGAATTATAAGACGCCTGGGGTGCCTGATGAGTATTTCATCACGGATGAAACTGTGCCGGGTCCAACTAAGGAGGAAGTGCGTGTTTTAACCATTTCTAAAGCTCGTTTAAGTGAGGGGGACATTGTTATTGATGTTGGTTGTGGTACAGGGGGTTTAACTGTTGAGGCGGCATTGCAAGTGGGTTTGCAGGGAAAAGTTTATGCTCTTGATGATGATGCGGTTGCGGTAAAGTTGACTCAGAGTAATGTTGAAAAGTTTGGTGTTCAAGACATTGTTGTTGTTAGGCAGGGTGTAGCTCCTGAAGGGTTGGCAAGTTTTCCTGATGTGGTAGATGCTGTGTTAATTGGTGGAACTGTGAATTTACGTGAGGTTCTTCGTGTTGTTCAAGCTAAGCTTAGGTCTAATGGAAGAGTTGTGGTTAATGCAATTCTTTTAGAGACTGCAACGACTGCGGTTGATGAGCTTAGAGTGTTGGGTTTTGAAAATATTGATGTTGCACATATTTCGGTGGCTGTAGGAAAACAAATTAAAAGTGGAACTATGATGTTAGCAAGAAATCCCATTACGATTGTTTCGGCATTAAATAGTAGGTGAAAATGATTTGGTAGGCAAGTTTATTGGTATAGGTGTAGGTCCGGGTGATCCGGAGTTAATTACAGTTAAGGCTGCAAAGGCTTTGCATGTAGCAGATATTATTTGTATTCCAAAGGCTAATGTTGATAAGCCAAGTCTTGCGGTAACAATGATTCAGCAGGTTCTTGAGGAGCGTAAGGTTAAGCCGGAAATGTTGGAGCTTATTTTTCCTATGACAAAAGATGATGTTAGTAATCAAGAGCTTTGGGATAAAAATGCAAATATTATTGCTCAAAAAGTGGGTATGGGTAAAACGGTGGTTTTTATTACTTTGGGGGATCCAATGTTTTATAGTACGTTTATTTATTTGTATCAAAGTTTGCAGAAGAATCATTCCAATGTGGAGCTTGAGATTATCCCGGGGGTTAGTGCTTTTAATGCTTGTGCGACAAGTGCAAAAATTCCTTTATCAGAAAAAGAGGAGCTTATAACAGTTATTCCCTCAGAGCTTGATGAAAAATTAGTGGAGCAAGCAGCGAAATGTTCTGATAATCTAGTTTTTATTAAGTGTGCTTATCGATTAAAAGAGTTGGTTCCGGTTTTAGAGCGTGCAGGTTTTAAGAAGAACAGCACTATTGCGCTTGTTCGACGTTGTAGTATGTCAAATGAAACGGTAACTGTGGGCAAACTCTGTGATGCATTAAGCTGGGATATTAGTGAGGATTACTTTACAATTGCAATTGTAAAGAAAAACTATATCATAAATAATGATGGCGTTAAAGGTGTTGTATGATAATGTTGTTGTTAAATAAGGTTGTAATTATTGGTGCGGGTTCAGGTGATCCAGAGTTGATTACTTTGAAAGGTAAGCGTTATCTTGAGCAGGCAGATGTTGTTGTCTATACCGGTTCTCTTTTAAATCCAGAGTATCTAAAATATGCTAAGTCCACTGCGGAGCTTTATGATAGTGCAAAAATGGGTTTACCTGAAATGTTAAAAATTATGTCTGAGGGCGTTAAGGCAGGAAAAAATGTTGTTCGACTACACGATGGAGACCCCAGTTTTTATGGGGCAATTCAAGAATTAATGGATGGTCTTGACAAAGAAGGCATAGAATACTTTCGCATTCCTGGAATAAGTTGTCTATTAGGTGGCGCAGCTGCATTAAATCGAGAGTTAACGTTGCCCAACATTTCTCAAACAGTCATAATAACTCGTCCGGAAGGCAGAACACCTGTACCTGAGGCTGAGAGTATTAGCAAGTTAGCGCAGCATCAGGCAACTATGGTTATTTTTCTTGGCACCCCCCATATAGCAAAAGTTATGGTGGAACTACAAAAAGGCGGTTACCCCAAAGATACACCTGTTTCTGTTGTGTATAAAGCCACATGGCCTGAGCAGAAAATTGTTAAAGGCACCATAAACGATATTGTAGATAAAGTGAAAGCTCAGGGTATTACGGAGACGGCTTTGATTTTTGTAGGAAAAGTTTTGGATCCTAAAGCTTATGATTTATCAAAGTTGTATGATCCAACATTTACCACTGGCTTTCGCAAAGGTGAGGAGCCAAATGTTCCCTAGGGGTATAGTTGTTGTCGCCATAACACGTTGTGGCGTAGAAACAGCCCTAAACATAAAACAAGTGCTTGAGGGGGAGGGTTTAAAAAACTCTGTTTTTGCTCCTAAAAAATATGTTCAAAGCGGTGTTTGTGAGTTAGAGGGAAAAGTTGGAGAGTTTATCAGGGAAAATTACCGAAAGTATGATGCTTTTGTTGCGGTTATGGCAACGGGTATAACAATTCGTGCGGTAGCACCGTATCTTGAAAGTAAACTTTCTGATCCTGCAATTATTGGGGTGGATGCTGCAGGAAAGTTTGTTATAAGTTTACTATCGGGGCATTATGGGGGAGCTAATGGTTTATCTAAAATTATTGCTAAAGGCATAGGGGCAACGCCGGTTATAACGACTGCCTCTGACTCTGTGGGAAAACAAAGTGTAGATGAGTTTGCAAAGCTTTGGCATTTAACTATTGAAAACCCTAAAAGTTTAGCACCAGTTAACGCAGCTATTGTTAACGGTGATAATGTAGTGTTGGTTTTTGTTGGGGATGTAAAAATGCCCACAACATCAGCAGCAACAGTAGTTGGAGCTAGTTTTTTTGAGGTTAAACGTGTGGATACTTTGGAGGAAGCAGTGAGTGTTGTTAAGGGTTATGATGCCGGCGCGATTGTAGTTAAAGAGGGGTTGTTGTTGTTAGAGTTTGAAGAGTTTGAAGAGTTTGACACGCCGTGTACTTTGCTTAGGGCAAAAAGAATTGTTGTGGGGTTGGGTTGTCGTAGAGATTCTAAGTCGGAGCATTTAGTTGAGGCGGTGAATGCGGCTTTGGAAATTGTGGGTTTACCTGCGGAGCGTATTGATCGGTTTGTTAGTGTGGATATTAAACGGGATTCTGCTGCAATGCTAGATGCAGCTAAATTGTTTGGGGTACCGTTGGAATTTTTAAGTGTCGAAGCATTACGTAGTTTAAATCACCCTGATTTATCACCAGACTCAAAGCTGGTTCAAGAGAAAATCGGTGTTGGAGGAGTTTGCGAACGAGCATCATTAATAATAGCGGGAAAGAATTCAAGTCTAATACTCAAGAAAAACAAATTAAACGGGACAACAGTAGCAATAGCCAAGGGCAACTAAGCATAGTTGGCATAGGTCCCGGCAATCTTGAACACATGACCCCTAAAGCGCGTCAAGCCATTGAAGAAGCCGATGTAGTAGTAGGTTATGGAATGTACATAAAACTAGTCCAAACTATAACCGGTAAACACGCGGAAATTATTTCAGGAACCATGGGTAGAGAAGTTGAAAGAGCAAAAATAGCCGTTAAAAAAGCTAACGAAAACCACAAAGTTGTCATGATAAGCAGCGGCGATCCCGGAGTTTACGGTATGGCAGGTATTGTTCTTGAAGTTGCCGCACAAGAAAAAACGCAAGTCCCCATAGAAATAATACCCGGCATAACAGCTGCCTCTTCAGCTTCAGCCATACTTGGTGCACCCTTAATTAGCGATTTTGCCGTAATTAGTCTAAGCGATCTTTTAACTCCACTTGAAAAAATTGAAAAAAGAATAGAATTAGCCTCACAAGCAGACATGTCCATAGTGCTCTACAACCCCCAAAGTCAAGACAGAATTGAACCCTTAATAAAAGCCTACGAAATCATGATAAAACACATAAACCCCGACACCCCCGTTGGCATCGTAAAACAAGCCGGAAGAGACGGCCAAAAAGCAAAAATTACAACCCTAAAAAACCTACTTAACGAAGAAATAGACATGCTAACCACCATAGTAATCGGCAACTCGGCAACCAAAATAATCAACAACAAAATGGTCACACAAAGAGGATACAACCTCACAAACCACTACTAACACACACTCTTTTTTGTATTTCAATAACATTTTTACAGATAAAAAAAGAAGTTAAAAACCTAAATTCTGCGGTGTTTTGTGCACATACAAAAAGTGAGTTATTTGTTTGTGAGATAGTTTTTTAGGTCGTTTTCTGTTAAACCACACGCTTCTAGAATGGCACGCTGAGTTTTAGTTAA
>WQYG01000052.1 GCA_009781395.1 Candidatus Bathycorpusculum sp.
CCCCCAACAAATTCCCTTACTACATCGTCATTAAACATTTTCATCATATCGGGAATATCATCATATTTTTTTCGCCTTAAAACAAGTCGCTTTGTTTCGATTATAGGTGCTTCTTTTCTCGTTTTCGCCATAAATTATTCAATCCTTTCACGCATAATATAAATTATCTACACAAAAACAACCCTATGGTTGTATAGACTTGCGATAAGTTTTACCCTAAGCAATCCGCGTTCACCTTTTCCACGGTAGGTTTCCTTACATATCCTAAAAATCTTCAACTCCCGGTTTATATGCTCAATAACAATTCTTAATTTCGAAAGCATGGTGTTAAATGCTTTTTCTTCTACAGTCAGCGGTTTCTTTTTTGTTGCTTTATACGGAATCATGGCATTAGGTAGCTATTCGTTTACTCCTTGGTATCCGCTGTCGAGCATAGCCAAAATATCCTCTGGTAAAACGCCAACTAAGCTTTTCTTGAACATTCTAAAGTCATGTACTGTTCCCATATCATTGTATATGTCTAGCACTTCCCTATTTTGAGCGTTCACCAAGACTTGATATTTTGTTGTGTGTCGTTTTTTTTGCCCGAATATGAATCTTCTTGTTTGTGTTTTGGTCTTTCTATTGGTTGTTCTTCTACGTCTATCATTACAATCTTTATGGTTTCTTCTTCATTGGGTTTGAATCGTTCCTTCAAATCTTTCAATTTAAATTCTTCAGATTCGCTTATTGCATCTTCTACCCATAAGACAGCTTTGTTGATTATGCTTTTTGCGATTTGATGGTCGTTTGCCATATGCCGAAATGAACGATATTCTCGCCAGTATTCCAATGCCCATGTTAATCTCAGCTCTACTGGTAGTCCCGGTTGACCGCCTTGTGCATGGTCTTTGGCATATTTCTGTTTTAACACTTCCAGTATTCTATAAAATACTTCTATTGTTACCCCCGTTATCAGCTTGAATTCTTTATCTTCTAACTTCTCTATTTTTTCATACGCATTCATTTTTACCACCCTGTATCAGTATATCATGTTTTTGAGTTCAGGGACAGGTCTAATACGAAAAAAAATTTTAGAGAATTACAGAAAATGTCCTCACTTCAATTTTTTGTTCTAATTCACACTTATGTAATAATACATATATGTAGCGTTTATCCTGTGTTAAATTCAAAGCCATCTAAGAGGTTGTATACATGAATATGAATAACCCGCCCAAACTTAACTTACACAACAATCTCTATAACAAAAGGCTATTGATGCTTGCTTCTTTACTATTTGTAATAGTGTTGACTTCTTCATTATTTGCAGATAATTTTGTAAATGGTGACAGTGGAGTTTCTTTGGGAAATGGTGTACATGTTAAAACTGAAGCCCACCTCAAAAACGCTATCAACAACACACCCAACGGCGGATCCACACTCATAGCCCTAGACAATGACATCATCTTAACTGAAACCCTTAGAATACCTGGTAACAAATATATCACACTGACAAGCAATAATGTTAGTGGCCACTGTAAACAGCTAATCGGTTCAAATGGTGGGAGTACTATTTTTGTTGATCAAAATGGAGTGTTACGGCTTGACGGCATTATTGTAACTCATGAAAGTGGCAAAGGAGGTAGTGGAGTAACTGTTGAATCTGGGGGTACACTTATCGTGTACAGTGGTGAGATTTCGGGCAATACCGTTTATGGTGTTGGTATGCCTTTTCTTGTTGGCGGTTATGGTAGTTATGGTGGTGGTGTGTACAATTCTGGTGTTTTTGAGATGTATGGTGGCAAAATTTCGGGCAACTTGGCCTCTGTAGGTAATGGTGGTGGTGTGTACAATAGTGGCACATTTAAATTATCAGGAGGAGAAATCTCTGACAACAATGCTACTACCACAGTTTTTACTGAGTCTGAGACCCGAGGCAATGGCGGAGGTGTAAGCAACGTGGGCATTTTTACTATGTTGGGTGGCAAAATCACCGATAATATAGCTCAAACGAGTGGTGGGGGTGTGCTTAATTATGGTACTTTTGAGTTATCTGGTGGCACAATTTATGACAATAGACCTTCAGACGTGAAAGACTATGGTAATGGTGGTGGAACTTCTAATGGTAATAATGGATCATCGGTTGGTAATGATGGTGGTGGATTATCTGATAGTAGTGGGTCTTCTGCTGATGATGGTGGTGGGTTGTCTATGGTTGAGGGTTTTAGTTTGAGGGAGGTTGTGATTATTTGTATTGGGGTTGTGGGTGTGACTTTGGCTGTTGTTATGGCCGTTTTGCTCTTTGTCTCTAAAGTAAGGTGGTCAGTAGAGACGGAAATGTAGGTGGTTGTATGAGTATGGCTGTTAAATTTAAAATTAATGTACGGCGTTTTTACAGTAAGCAGGGTTTGTTTTTTGTTTCTTTGTTATTGGTGTTGGTTCTTTTTTCTTCTTGTGTTGTTTTGGTGTTTACTGGAGTGTTTCCTTTTGTGTCAAGAGGTTCTGATAAAGTGGTTGGTAGTGAGGTTGAGCTTAGAAATGCTGTTGATAATGCTGCCGGTTTCACAACTATTGCTCTTAGCAAGGATATTGTCCTTACAGGGGTATCACTTGTTATACCTGCGGGTAGAGACATTAACTTGACAAGTAATCGTGTAAGTGGGTTTTACAAGTTAATTGGTTGTGGGCTGAGTACTATTATTGTTGAGGATGGTGGGGTGTTACGGCTTGATGGCATTACGGTAACTCAAAGTGGGGATGGTAGGGGGGTAACTGTTAATGAGGGGGGTAAACTTTTTTTGTATAGTGGTGAGATTTCGGGTAATCATGGTGTATCTGGAGGTGGCGGTGGGGTGTATGCGTCGGGTTCGTTTGTGATGTCTGGGGGTAAGATTTCCGGTAATACAGCTTCTGATAGGGGTGGTGGAGTGTGTCTGTTTCATGGCTCTTTTATCATGTCTGGTGGAACAATTACGGGTAACATAGCTTACTATACTTTTGCCAGTAACATGACTGTTTATGGGGCTGGGGGTGGTGTGTATGTAGATTCTGAGAGCTCTTTTGTTATGTCAGGTGGTAGCATTTCGGGTAATACAGCTAGGTATGGAGGTGGTGTGTATGTGTGGCAGAGTTCTTTTAGTATGTCTGGTGGAGCGATTTTGGGCAACACAGCTGAATGGGGTGGCGGTATGTATGTGTCTTCTCCTAGTGTTGTTAGCAGAACTGGAGGGGCGATTTCAGACAACACTGGCGGTGATATGTACCCTTACAACACTAACAACAATGAATTATCAAACAAGGATTCCTCTAACTTCTGGAACCATTTTAGTCCCAGTTGGGACATGATCATTTGGATAAGCATTATTGTTGTGGTAATAGGTGTTGTTGGAGTTGTTTTGTTTCTAGCTTCTAAAACAAAACTGGAACCTGTAGGTCAAACTTGATAATTGTATATCTACAATACCCTGCGAGCCAGTCTTAATGTTTTGATGAACGGTGATGATGAAAATACCAACAGTTGAACATCTAAAATAAACATAACTTTACAATTGAATATATTTACAAACTTAGCATGAATGTACGAAAGAAAAAAAGTCCCTATCTATTGAAGAATGGGGAAAGAAAATAGGAAAAAGTTGGGATGGGATAAAAAACTGGGTTGCTAATTGTGAGACTATAGTGGGAAAACATTATTATCCTACTAAAAGAAGGGTGAGACGTGATTTATTATGGCTTATTCAAGATGGACTGAATGTGATTGGTATATTTTTGGCTGTGACGAAAAGGATGGCGTAATGTTTCAGGGTCCAAACTGTGATAAACATATACCCGGTGATGCAATAGATGTTTTTATCTATAAACTCTTTGACGAAACGCAAAGCGGTGGAGAGGACTTTTGGAAACGGTACAACCGTGGTAAACAGCTCATTGAACAGAACAAGAAATCGCCTCCTTAGAAAAATAATTAGACTTCTTGTTGTACCTGTAATTTCGTTCTTGGTTGTGTGCTTGTAGAATGAATTTTGAGCGTGTGATGTTTGGCTGATTTGAACCCATTTGTAAACAAACCCGCCAAGAATTGTAGAGTTAAAATCATTTGATTATGTTGCCTTTTAGGATGTAACGCCTCGTAACGTGTGTGATGTTTTCCCATACGTACCTGCCAACATACAAGTTCTAAACAGCGCCCTTAGATTTTTACAGTTGCCCAAATGTAGGTATGCACAAAAACCTAAACCCCTAAATTAACATAAAAATCAGCAAACCAAAACTACCCACAACATTGTATGCAGATTATGGACACACAGTTTTTTTAAAAAAACCTACTTAAATATGCTATTGGTGTCTGGTATATTTAACGGAAATATGGAGATGGATTTAATGAATATTGAGATAATTAATAAAGAGGCTGAGATTGCTGTAGCGGTGAAATTTGAGGCTGTAGAATTTACTAAAATGGCTGAAATTATGCAAGATGGCTACCAAAAGATTATGGATTATGTAGCTAAATGTGGTAAACAACTGGCAGGCGCGCCGTATTGTAAATATACCAATGGTAGTGCGGATTTTATGAAGTGGGACATCGAATTAGGTTTTCCTGTTAGTGAGCCTTTGCCCGAGCAAGGTGAGATTTATATGAGCAAAACTTGCGCGGGTAAGGCGATTACAGCAATGCACAAGGGTGCGTATAAAGACATTGAAAAAACGTATGCTCCCATGATGCAGTATCTTGCAGAAAACAAGTTGGAATCAACTGGTGTGTATTATGATTATTATATTAGCAATCCTGCTGATACCCCTGAGAGCGAGCTACTTACAAAAGTGGTGTTCCCAATAAAGTAACAGTGTGTAGCAAACACCATAGTCGCTGCAAAGCTATAAAACAAACATTTATTCGCTCTTATGTTTTTATTTTTTGGTGTGGTGGTGTGTTCGTGGGGTGGCCTTTGACAGAAACGATTTCTTGACTGGTTTGAGAATACATAATCAACAAGTTTTTTTGTGTAGAGGTTGGTTTGATTTGGGTTGAAAAACTGGTGTTTGTTTGTTGTTATTGTTGGAAAAAGAGTTTGTTGATGTTGTGTTGGGGTTTTTTATCGTACCATTCGGTGGTTTTTTTGTGAGCTTATGGAGCGTTTGTAGGCTGATTGTGTTTGTATTTTTTTGTATTCGTTGTAGGTTATGTGGTTGTTTGGGTATATTTGTTTGTATCGTCTGTAGGGTAGGCGTAGGTCAATTTCCATTCGTGGACTAAATTGGGGTGTGTAGTGTTGTTGGTATGTAGGTTTGTTGTTGTAGGTGTTTTTTTGGGGTTTTTGGGTTTTTTTTGACGTATTTGTTGTTGCTAGTATGGCTATGGTGATTGTTCCAAAAAAGAGTAAGGGGATAACTATGACTGGATGTGTTGCCATATTTATCCTCTCTCTTAGGATTGTTCATTGTTATTGTTGGTTTGGTTTTGTTTGGTTTTTATTGGCATTACGGTTGTGTTTGTTGCTTCTAGGCCTAGTACGTTTAGGACGTCAGAGTTTGAGGGGACGATGATTTTGGTTTGTTGTGCGAAGGTGTCTCGGATTATGTCTAGTTTTTTGTTTAGTTGTGCGTTGTCTTTGAAGTGTTGGTTGGCTGCTTCTGATACTAGTTTTATGGCTTTTGCTTGGGCTTCTGCAATTAGTTCTACGGAGCGTGCTTGTCCTTCAGCGTTTAAGATTGATGATTGTTTTTCTCCTTGGGCTTTTAGTATGGCTGCTTGTTTTTCTTGTTCGGCAGCTTCTTTTCGTCCGGTGGCTAGTAAGCGGAGTTGTCGGCGTTCTTGTTCGGCAGTTTTTTGTTTGTGCATGGCGGTTTGAATGTCTTGGGGTGGATCAATTCTTTGTAGTTCAATGCGGGTGACTTTGGTTCCCCATTTGTCTGTTGCCTGATCAAGAACATTTCTTAGGTCCACGTTAATTTTTTCTCTTGATGTTAGGGCGACATCTAGGCTCATTTCGCCTACTATGTTTCGCAGGGTTGTTTGGGCTAGTTTAACTATGGCTAACTCAAAGTCTTCAATCTCGTATAGGGCTCGTTTTGCGTCTATGACTTGATAATAAATTACGGCATCTATGGTGACAACAACGTTGTCTTCGGTAATGATTGCTTGAGGGGGGACATCAATTATTTGTTCTCGCATGTTGACGCGGTAGAGTTTTTCTACAAAGGGCGTAAGTATTCGCAAACCAGGTTCTACAGTTTTTTCATAAGCATTAAACCGTTCCACTAAGCCTTTCTCGTATTGATTGACTTTTTTAAGAGCCATACTAGCCAAGATTACTATAGTTACAGCTATAATTGCCAAGACAATTAATATAATTTCTAACACGGACATTCTTTATCACACTCTCCATCATCTACTATAAGGCTAACCCCTTCTACACGAACTACTCGAACTTTTGAACCCTCCTTAATTATGCTACAGTCGTCTACGGGTTTAGCAAGCCACAGTTCTCCACATAGCTTAACTACGCCGCCATCTACCGGGTCTATATCTTTTGTAGCAAACGCTTCTTTTCCAACTAGTGCATCAGAGTTTGTGCGTAGCAGGCTAACATTGATTTTATCTAGTAAGCCACCGCCTCGTATTTCTTCAATATTGTATGTGACATCTTTTAGGTGATTTAGACGTCTCATGAATTCGCCAAGATCTTCGCTGTCTAAGTCTACTTCAAGCAAATAACCCTTAGGCTGCCGATTAAGTTTGTAGGTTGTACGGGTATATTTTTCGCCAAATTTTGAAAGCATCTGTGCAAGTTTAAGTTCATCTGCTTTAACAGTAAGTATCACTTTCACGGGTATCGCCTAACATCAACAATCATCACATAATATTTAAGCTTATTTATCATGATTAAGCAATATCGATGAACATCAACTAACATAAACAATTATCGACAACAATCAACCAAAAAAACCCTCTATCAACAATCATCAACCACCATCAACCCAATCAAAAACACACAAACAAACACCCAACAACCCCGTAGACCTAAATTGCGGATACATTAGTAACACCAAATATCTCTCCATAGTTGTCATCAACGACTACAACGTCATAGGAACCGTCTATATCGACTCAATACACGTACACTAAAAACATAAAAAAGAAACAATAAAAACATTAACTCAAACAAAAACATAACAATACAATTTTTTCAATTTTTTTACATATATCAAAAATAAATTAAAAATAGAAGAATCAATGATTTAAATAAAGCAAGCACTGATATTAAATGGGGGTATGTGACGAAAAATGACTAATGATAAACTAAACATTAAAACAAAGTTTAATTTGGAACGTTTTTTTAGTAAAAAATTTTTAACTATTGTTTCTTTACTATTTATGGTGGTGCTAGTTTGTTCTCCGATTATTTCAACGGTTAATGGCGAATCATCAGTGGTGTCTGATGTTGTGGTTGATAGTGAAGCTGAGCTTTTAAAAGCTGTTGAAGCAGCTCCAAATAATGAGGGGTATGCAATTGGTCTTAGTAAGAATATTGTGCTTGAAAACCCACTTAAAATTCCTAATAACAAAATTATTACTTTGGTGAGTGTGGATGGTTTTTATAACCTTACGGGTAAATTTCCTGTGCACACCATTTATGTTGAGGGTGTGTTGATAATTGA
This sequence comes from Candidatus Bathycorpusculum sp., assembly GCA_009781395.1. GTDB lineage: Archaea > Thermoproteota > Bathyarchaeia > Bathyarchaeales > Bathycorpusculaceae > Bathycorpusculum. The sequence continues at coordinate 7,639 of WQYG01000052.1, forward strand.
TACCCATTTACCGAAAGAGGCATTTTGACATACATGCTCGGATTTTCGTTGGTTAATTCGGAAACGCCGCATGTCGGCGTCGTTTTGGCTTCGCCACAAGCCGAATTTTCCGTTTGAGCTTTAAGATAGTAAGAGACTTTTTCTCTGTCCCGCACTACGATTTTATGTAATACTTCGCCGCATACCGAATCGCCGAACTCTTTAAGCCGCGCAAGGTTTTCGATGGCTGTTTCCACGTTGTCTAATTTTTGTCGCAAGTCCTGCGCTATTTTGTTTTCGCTGTCCAATGTCAACAGGCGTTTTTGCAAGGCTTTTTCCTGTTTATCGTACTGTCGGAAGGCTCTTTCGTATTCGGGGCGTTTCATTAAGCCTTCAAGGTACATGTCGATTAGTTTTGATTTTTTATCGGCTATTTTGTCAATTCCCGCAATGACTTCCTTTAATTCGTCCCCTGCGTTGGGCGTATTATCTATAGCGTGACGCATACCCTTTTTGAGTTCTTCGACAACAAGGTCTTTGTTCTCAATCACGCTGTTTAGCACGGCTAAGAAATTCTTCTTCAAAAATTCTTCATGCACGGCTTTGTTGTTACAGCCGACCTTTTGACCTTGCGTGTTGAGTTTCTCCTTGCCATATTTTACCGCTTCGGCGCACCGCCAAACGGCTTGGCGTTTATCAGCTTTTTGGCTTGTAAACCGCCGTTCAAATCTTGCATTGCAATAGCCGCACTCGACTTTTCCGCTGAATGTGTAGCGGTTTGAGTATCGGCTTCGTTCAAGGGTCGCTACCCTGCGCTTTTGCCTTTCCCCTTGTACTCTGTCAAATGTTTCTTTGCTGATAATGGGTTCGTGATGATTTTCCACTACGATAAAGTTTTCCTCGCCGCGATTAATCTTTGCTTTATGGCTCAAATAATCAGTCGTTATGGTCTTTTTTTGCTTTAGTGTGCCGATGTATTTTTCATTTTTGAGAATACTCATAACGCTCACATTAGACCATCGCGCCCCGCCGTTCGGCGCGACAATCCCGCGATTTTCAAGCTCTTTTGCCAAAAGATGACAGCCCAAACCCGATAAATATAACTCATAAATCAGCCTAACGGTTTTAGCTTCATCTTCGTTAATAGTCAGTTTTCCGTCTTTAAGGTGATACCCAAACACACCCGCCCCGAAGACAAAGCCTTGCTCCATCTGCCGTTTTTGCCCCCATCTCACCCGCTCGCTCGTCTTCCTGCTTTCTTCTTGGGCAATCGAAGACATTATCGTCAATCTCAACTCGGCATCATTATCAAGCGTGTTTATGTTATCATTCATAAACACCACGCCAACGCCCAACCCCTTCAGCTTGCGCGTGTAAAATATGCTGTCTAAAGTATTCCGCGCGAACCTCGAAATCTCCTTCGTCAAAAGTAAATCAAATTTTTTATTTTCAGCATCCGTAACCATCTTTTGAAATCCAACACGCTTTTCAACACTCGTGCCGCTAATCCCCTCGTCAACATATAACCCGCAAAATTCCCAATCAAGATTGCGCCCAATATACTCTTCAAAATACCGCTTCTGATTCTCTAAGCTGTTTAATTGGTCATCCGCCTCAGTCGAAACCCTGCAATAAGCCGCAACACGCTTCATAAAATCCACTTTTCCGCGTGTTATTTTACTCATTTATGGTTTTTATAGGTTTGGCAAACTTTTCACGCTTTAAGATACTAATTTTCAATGGATATTTTTGCCAAAAAACGCGCGAAATTTTTTTCAAAAAAGTGCTTGACAAAGCGGGGGGGGGATGTTATAATAGAAAGTAGAAAAAGTGAGGCATTTCAAACACTTGCAGTTTTCCCCATTCTTGATTTAAGAGATAAGAAACATGTGAGACTATATATAATAATAAAACTATATAGCCTTGACATGCTACATCATGCAAACATATTTAAACCCTATCGTATAAGGGGTTAAATGAAAGGACATGATAAAATCTAATATTAAAAAGATAATTTCTTTGGTTCTGCTTGTTTGTTTAGTTTTGCAGGCAGCACCATTGGTAGCTTACGGTGCAGGCACTCAAGACCCCGTGCTGAAAGATGGCGCGAGGTACGCTGATGTTACGACGTATGCTGGCAACAGCAGCGCAAACTTAGGCGATAAGATTACGGCTAATGGCGCGAAATATGACATTAGGCTTGACGGCGAAATTGTCGGCAGTTTTACATTCAATAAAAACAGCCCATATGTTGAAATCGCTATAACGGATAACGTTATTGTCAACATTATGTGGAGCTGTTCAAGCAAATATGCCGACAGTACGCTTACTGGTATAGGTACATATAGAATCCCACAGTTGCTTCAAGATAATGGAAAAACACAAAGTTTTGACGCGATTTGGGTAACAAATATAATAGCAAACGACGGACGACCTAACTTGGCAGATTGGGCAGATTTAATGCCATATCCACCTGAAACCATGACCAGAGACGAACAATACCGTGTTATATCATATCTGCAATATGTATTTCTGATGATGAGACTTCGCAATATGGATACCGCAGATTTCAGTTGGAATGCTGACTACGATAACGATGGTCTTACTAATCTTCAAGAATACGAATACGGTACGGATCCATTTTTGGCTGATACGGACGGTGACGGCTTAACCGATTACGAGGAAATATTCATTTACGGTACAAATCCGCTTGTAGCTGATACAGACGGCGACAGTGTCCCCGACGGATTAGAAATCGAACTTGGTCTTGATCCCAAAAACCCTAAAACAGACGGCGTGACTTTAGACGGCGAGCGAGTTTTTATCGTTAGTAAGGCAAAAGAATCTTATAATGGCAAAATTACCGTCACGTTAGATATATCGCTTAAAAGCAAGTATGTTGCAAGCCTAACCGTCGATAATGTGCCCGATAACGATGCTTTCCTTAATACTGAAATGTGGGGTTATATTGGAAACGCATTTGATTTCAATCTTGACGGTGAGTTTGAAAGTGCGACGTTGACGTTTGAGTTTGACGCATCTTTGCTTAATAATCCAAACTTTGTTCCTGCAATTTACTATTGGAACTCAGAGTTCCAGTTCCTTGAAGAACTTTCGAATCAAGTAGTATTCGAAAACAAAGTTCGTGTCCAAATTACGCATTTCTCCGAGTACGTACTGCTAAATAAAGCTGGGCGTGAATATGCGCTTTTGCAATTCGCTATTTTGCCACCAGTCGAGGGCGATTTGCAAAATACTCGCTTTGATTTAGTGCTTGTGTTGGACGAATCGGGAAGTATAAGTACTGCCAACTATAATCTCATGAAAGATATTGCTGCAGGTCTCGTTAGCAATTTAGGCAACGAAGATAGAGTTTCAGTATATACTTTTGATAACGCCGTAAGGAGACATTCAGGCTTTACCGACAAAGACAGTGCATCCGCGATTGTTAGGGCTCTCCCTAAGTATGGTGGCTCTACAGCAATTTACAGTGCTTTAGTCTCTGCGATTAATGAAATTATTAATAACCCTTCGGACGACGCATCAAAGATTATCGTCTTGCTGACTGACGGACAAAACAACGCTGGCATAACGACACCAAACACGCCAATCCAAATGGCTGTAGACAATGGCGTAATAGTTTATACAATCGGAGTCGGCTCGGTTAATACAGGTGTTTTGACAAACATTGCTACATCTACTGGTGGCTCGTATTACGGCGCAAATAACTTTTCTGAATTATCAGCAATTTTCGCAAGATTACAAGTAGAAGTTGACCTATACAAAGATACTGACGGTGACGGAATAAGTGATTATCATGAGAAACAAATTGCGGTTGGTAATCTTAGAACTGGTTCAGGTGCACCGCTTAAGAATTATCAAACAATGGATTATACAAACCCTGATAGCGATGGTGATGGCATACCTGACGGCGTTGAGATGGAAATAGAAATCAACATTGTAAATATAAACGGTGTAGACAGATACGTTTGTTATGCCTATATGTATTCAAATCCATGTGTAGCAGATTCCGCCCCTAAACTTGAAGATATGGTCGAATTTGGTGAAAACTCCGATGCCTATAGAATACTTATTGATATAGGAAACAGGTGGATAACCGCACCAGTGTGTAGTGTTGAAAGGGAACAGTTGCACAATTTGGCAAATGAGGTTCGAAGATTAGCACGTGAAGGTACACCCATTCAATATGCACAGGATAAAGTTATGAATCAGTTACATGCAAATGCAAAAACTGCCACTGACTATCAAAAGTCATTACTTGAAGGATTGAGCGGGTACTTGTATATATTGTCTGGCGGAAACTACTTTGAAGATTCAACTGTATTCTTAATAGGTATGGCGTATGGTGCATGGGATTACAAATTTAACCCCGAATGGCAAGTTCCCTATGCTATTTTTAACGGCAATGATATGAGTGTCGATAATAACCGAAATTGGCGAGCATGGATGTACTTTGATGGTATGCTAATGGCGGGTGATGATTTTGGAAATCTGAACATGGCATACGTTGGCTACAGAATGGGGTTGCCAATACCTGTGTACCAAAATCCAGTAACTACAGATGGCAAGGATGCGTTTTGGGTGCAATATGGCATTGACATGGCAATATGTGGAAGGTAGATGCTGAATGTGAAAAATATATTTCCCTATCTTTTTTTAGTGATGTGTGTTGCACTATCTGTTTTTATTGAAGGCTACATATCGCCGCCACAAGATATTAACAGTCAACAATTTGACAAGCAAGGTAATACCAATGGAAATATACATAACAATGGTTATGTATTAATTAACGGCGACTGGATTTACTATACTAACTTTGATAATAACAATTATCTTTATAAAAAAAGATTGGACGGCAATAGTAAACAAGAATTAACCAAAGGGCATTATAGTTGTCAACTCAATTTTGTCAACAATTGGATATATTACACAAAGGGCGTTCCTGGTGAAGTGTATAAGATAGATTTTAATGGTAAGCAGAATAAAAAAATCATCGACAAAAAAGTTGGAAACTTAATAGTAACAAACGTCTTCATATTTTATAGGCAATCCTATGACGGCGACTGGGGTAAATTATATAAAACCGATTTAGAGGGCCAAAATGAACGGCTTTTGGCAAACAATATTATTGAATTTTCCATTTGCGATGGGTGGATATATTATTCTAATCGAGACGATGGGGCAAGCTTGTATAAAATGGATTTGACAGGAACTAATATTGCTAAACTTAATGACCATTACTCGCTATTCATTAATGTTGTTGGTGAATATGTTTATTATGCCGACTACACTGACAGCCAAAAACTCTATAGGATAAAAATTGATGGTACAAATAAAAGCATACTTTCACAAGAAGCTTGTTGGAACATTAATATTCAAAATGAATATTTGTATTATCGAAATCAAAGTCAAGGGGGTCGTATTTATCGTATGAAATTAGATGGTAGCGAAAATATGGTGATAATTGACACCGAAAACTGTACAGAAATAAATGTTACTGATAGCTTTATTTTATACAGGATTCCAACATCCGCAGGGGGTTACTTTAGAGCAAATCTTGATGGAAGCAATATTCAAAAATGGGAATAAACGGCTTTATTTCTCTTATGACTTTTGTTGGTTGAAAGGCTGCTTAGTGTAGTAACGTCTGAGAGCGCGAATAGAAGGTATTTTGGGAGTGTCAGATTCATTTAACAATATGCGCGTGAGAGGGTTTGCCTCTTTAATAGTTTCATATAGTAATGTCTTCCATATGTTTCCCTCTCGCGCAACTTTACTTCTCACATAAACATACGCCCACTATGGAAAGCATCATTTTTTCGACATCTTGATACTCTGCCGACCTTAGCCTTTTTGCTCGCCGAAATTGTCGAAACAAATAGTCGTCAGGTTCATCCTTTAATGAGTTGTTTGTGTCTGCGACTTCAAAAGTCCTTCTAAAAAATGAGAGTTTTGCCGTGTTGTGTAGGTTTGAGGGTAGCGACGCGTGCGGAGGGGCACCCGTTTCTACGGGGCGGAGACCGCAATTATCCGCGGAGCGACCGAGAACCGAAACGACACTTTTAACGACTTCGCTCGATTGTGTGGGTGTGCTCTCTTGCTTTTTCCTGCTCTTGTTTGATTGCTTTGTTGCGTGCTCGTTGTTCTATTAGGGTTTTGGTGTGTTCGGGCGGTAGTTTTTCGATGACACGCTGAAAACTCTCGTCGGGGATGATGTTGAGGCGGCGGTCGATTCGTTCGTATAGTTGTTTTTCGCGGATGTTGTCGGGTGGTTTGTTAAGTTTTTCCAATGTTTTATCGAGGTTGTCTTTGTCGTGTTGGGTTTGGGCAAGTAGTTTTTGGGTATGGTAGCCTAATAGGACTTTATCCTGTTGGGTCATAATTTCAAGTATGGCGGTGTTTTTGGTGCTTAGACTATCTCTTTTAGCGCGGATTTCTTCGTGGATGCGCTTGAGTTCATCGGGGACTTCGGATGGGTCTATGTAGAAGCGGTTTTTGAAAAATATCTCCGCTTTCTTAAGTTCGCGTTCGGCGTGTTTTATCGCCGTATCTGTTTCTTGCTTTTTTGTCCACTGCAAAAGGCGCATGTTTTGGCGTGTTTCCTGCAATTCTGCGACCTTGCTTTGTAGTGTCTCGATATTTTTGGCGTGTTCGTCCAGCGATTCGGCGCGATAGTTTAGGCGCGGCAATTCTTCGCGGATTTTGTTACGTTCGGGGATTAGCTCAGATAAGTCTTTTTCAAGCTTGGTATAGTATTCTTTTAGTTTGTTTATGTGTTCCGCCGTTTTTTGGGTGGCGTGTTCGTCAATATCGGGTTTTTCGCTTGTTGCATTCACCGTATTTCCAATTAATTCCTGTTCGCGCTCAGCGGCTTTTTTAGCGCGTTCTTCGTTGCGGGCTTGTCTTTCGCGATTTATATCACCGCGCCGAGTACGAATACCCCGCTTCTCCTTCGCCGCCGCGTATGCGCCTAAGTGTATCATCGGTTCGCGGTCGATACCCCTCTCCTTATACGAACGATGGTCAATACGCTCATCAAGCCCCTTTTGCTCAAACATACGATTATTAGTGTCCGCCCAACTTTTGCGCCACTCCACAAACAGATTTTTGTTGTTCCAATCGGTATTTTTCAGCCCGAAACCGTCAGGCGAAACATGACGCATAGTAAGCATAATATGGGCGTGGGGGTTTCCGTCCCCTTTATCGTGAATAGAAAGGTCGGCAATCATGCCTTTGTCAACAAAATTTTCCTTCATGTACTCACGCAGGACTTCCAAATTTTCCTGCGCATCAAATTCCCTTTGCAGAGCAACCACAATTTCCCTTGCAAGCTGTGAATCCTTACGCTTTTCCCTTGCATCTACGGCGTTCCAAAGGGTTTGCCTGTCTGCAAATTCAGGCGGCGCAAATTCGGGCAAAATTATTTCGTTGTACACTACGCCGCCTTTTCGTGTGTAGTCGTGAACGATTTCGCCTGTGTCGTCGCGCAATTCCTCGCCTGCCCTATACGCTGCCGAGCGTAATACTCCGCCCACGCGGTACGCCGCCGAACCTAACGCGGAGCGTCCCGACCCACGACCGATGATATTTCCTGTAAAAAAGTAAATTACCGTTACGGACACCCCCGTAACGCCACTTTGTCAAAACCCGCAAACCCGCGTATATCATGGGTTTTTCGCCCACTACGTTCCGCAGGAACGTATACTTGCGCCCTTCCAATTTTAGGGAGACGCCCACACCAAAGGTCGCAGTTAAAGCGGACAAGTCCCACCGCAGACGTATTTTCAGTTATGGTTTGGAGGGTATGTCCCACTTGTGTCGATTTGGTGGATTTTGGAACGAGGGCACAAAAACGCTCCTGCCAAGAGTGCCAACCACTCGCGACAGGAGCAACAATTTTAACAAAAAGTCGGAGTGCCACTTTGCTACACTCCTATGTAAATTTCGATTTTCGTGTTTAGATAAAGTTGGGAAGGTTTGGACTTACGCCCATTTTTTAGAAAA
>WQYG01000053.1 GCA_009781395.1 Candidatus Bathycorpusculum sp.
ACCAACATTAAAAAACGTATCTACAGCCATTAATTGAAAAATAACCCTCAAACAAAGCCGTAATTATGTCGCCATAGCGGTTAAACCGCGGCATAGATATAATTCAGCGGGATTTCAGGATTATAAATACCTCAATCTCCATTCAACTATGTGTGTCTATTTTTTTACTTGTGCCCATTCTGCATACCGAGTTGTGGTGTAAATTTTGTTTTGTTGATTTTTTGTTAATTTGTGGTTTTAGATTTTTGTGTGTACCTACAATTATGGGTGACTGTAAAAATCTAAGACGCACTGTTTAAAACTTGTATGTAGGTTACGGTTGTAGTTTTTTTAAACTTGCTCTTGCATGACTGTTTAAACAAAAAATGGCGTGTGGGCTTATGTTGTATCGTTAAAAAAGGTTTCCAGTTTGGAAGTTGGGCCTGATTTTTTGAGAATTTCGGCGCATTTTTTAGGATACAACTCTTTAAACTCTAAATCCATGCTTACTAACAACGCTTGTACCTCTTTGCCTAGACCTGGTGCAACTAAAATTCCCCTGATTTGTCTGTCTGTTTTTAGTTTAATGGCTTCAATATACTTTGCAAGTTGTAACACCGCCTCTTTAGTTGCAATTTTACGCTTCACCTCAATTACAACTAGTTTTCCTGTTTTATCCATACCGTAAACATCAACAAACCCTGGCTCCACTTTTTTCTCCCAACTAATCGGTTTAAATCCCTCTTCAATTAATTCAGGTCTAAGCAGGATTGCTCTATGCATATCTTGCTCGCTGGCGTTAAGAATGAAATCGCCTGCATCAAGCAGCATGATAGATGTGGCTGTGTATATTTTTGTGAATTGCACTTTGACGTTTTCTTTAGGTTTTTGACGAACGGCGTGAACTTCAAGTTGGTCCTCTTTTATTTGCGCGTGAAAAACACTACCTGAAGGCTGCCAATTGACGGGTTCATACCCTGTTGGACGATGAACAAGTAAACTGCCGTCTGATTTAATGATTAAAAATCGTTCTCCTAATTCTAGTTTTGAGCTTGCTCTTCCTACATAGTCAACTTTACAGTTGCCTACAACGATTAACGTTCTTCTTTGAACAAATGCTTTCTCAATTAGACTTTTTGCTTCTTCAAATGTAGGTTCTGTAAGTGTTGAGAGTTTATTGTCTATTTGTCGCATTAACGGCTCGCTTGTAATATAAATAATTGACTGGTACATAAATTTTCAAATTCTTATTCTTAAAAATCCTAATTTTTCGCGTATTTTAGACGTCAAAGTGTAGTCGTTTTAAGTTCTGTAAAATGGGTTTTAATTACGATGTGTGTTTTATGGTTTGTGTGTGGGTGTTTTTGTTGTTGAGGGTTAGTTTGTTAGTAGTTATTGAATGGTTTTTTGAAGTTGGTGTTAGTGATTGTGGTGTTTAGGGTGGTGTGTGAGGGTGAAATTGTTAATGTTTTTCCAAAACAATTAAAGTCTTATGTTGTAGGTTTTGTTTAGTGGGTCTGTTGAATATTTGGAGTAAAAAGCGTTCAGTTGCGAATCGTTATAATGTTACTTCTACTAGTTATGATGAGCAGTATGCTCAAGAGCAAGTTGCTAAGTATCGGGTTGCCACGAGTATGTTGTCTAGTTTTTCTTGTGATAATGTTGTTTTGGATGTTGGTTGTGGTAGTGGGCTTTTTTTTTCTCATATAGTTGATAAAGCCAAATTGGTTGTGGGTGTTGATCTTTCGCGTAAATTGTTGCTTAAGGCTAATGTTCATGCTAAATCTTTTTGTGAGGTGTATGTTGTTCAGGCGGATGCTGATTATTTGCCTTTTAAGGATGCTTTGTTTGATGTTGTTTTTTCTTTTACGATGCTTCAAAATATGCCTCTTCCAAAGCAGGCGTTGGTTGAGTTTAAGCGGCAAGTTGGTGTTGGGGGTAAGCTTGTGGTTACGGGGTTGAAGAAGGCTTTTGAGTTATCTGTTTTTTTGGATTTGTTTGAGGTTAGTGGGTTGGGTTTGTTTGGGTTTGTTGATGATCCGGATTTGAATTGTTATATTGCTGTGGCAGTAAAATAATTATTGTTGGTGTTGTTGTTTTTTGGTTTGTTTTTTTGTTAATGTTTTTTGGTGTGTCTTGTTTGTTTTTTGTTTGTTGTATTTATTGTTGTGTTTGTTTTGTTGTTTTTTTGTTTTTTAGATTTGTGGTGCATGTTTTTGTTTGAAAATTCATGTTTGGACTTGTGTTTTTATCAGGCAATATTTATATCAAAAGTGGTCTATTAAATTAGAGTTGTTTACGTTAACCTTTTCTTTGGGTGTCATGTATGCCATACAAAAGTTCAAAGAAAGACTCTCCTGATGCTTTAACCTTAGAGTGGGCTCTGCAGGTAAAAAATTATAAGCTAACCCTTGATAAGCATCGTTGTGTTGGCTGTCAAATTTGCAGTTTAACCTGCCCTAAAGAAGCCATAACTGTTGAAAAAAACCCTCAAACTGTTGGCAAAAAAACGCTAAAACCCAATGTAGACATCAACTTGGATAAATGCAATTTTTGTGGCATATGTGATGTAACTTGTCTTTATGGGGCAATTAAAGTAACCCTAAATGGACTCCACAATTTAGCCTTGATAGCAAAAGAAAGTTACCCCAAACTTAACCGAACAATCACTTTAGACTCAAAAAAATGTCCCAAAACCTGTTCTGAATGCGAAACCGCCTGCCCCTTTCAATTAGTCAAAGTATCTACGGCAGGCTTTGATGGAAAACCCATAAAAAATGTAGCTGAACTTTCTCCAACAGAAAAACGGCGTATAAAAGTTTCTATAGACATCCAAAAAGATTACTGTCCTACATGTAAAATATGCGAGGTAAAGTGTCCTCCAAAAAATTTAAAGGTTACAAAAATCTTTGAAGGCAAACTTGCCATAAACCCTAATAAATGTCCCTCTAATTGTCATGCCTGCACTGAGGTATGTCCAATACCTAATGTTTTAACAGTTAATCCCTCTGATGGAAAAGTTGTTGTCGATGAAGTTTACTGTACTTACTGTGGTGCTTGCAAAAATGTTTGCCCCGTAGAGGATGCATTGTTGGTTAAGCGTGTTAAAGTTGCTCACGAGCATATACGTTCAGGTGCATGGAATAAAACTTTGGAAAGACTTACAAGTAAACGTGATGGAGTAAAAGTGCTTAAAGCGGTTGCCTCTATAAAGAAGCGAAATGTTGTGATTAAACGGTTGCAGGATGAAATAGACTAATGACGCTGATGATGGGTAACTCACTAACAACCTTTGAAGAGTTGCGTATAGGTGTTTTTGTTTGTCATTGTGGCTTAAACATAGCTGGAACTGTAGACGTTCACGCCGTTGCTGAGTATGCTAAAACTCTTGCGGATGTAGTTTTTGTTAAAGAAAACCGCTATACCTGTGCCGATCCCGGACAAGAAGAAATACGCAAAGCTATAAAACAAAACAATTTAAACCGTATAGTTATAGCTGCCTGCTCTCCCAGAATGCATGAACCCACTTTTCGACGTACCGTAGCTGAAGCGGGTCTTAACAGTTTTCTCTATGAAATGGCCAACATCCGCGAATTCTCCTCTTGGTGTCACCAAAATAATCCTAAAGAAGCAACTGAACGTGCCAAAGACACCGTACACATGGCTGTAGCAAAAGTGCGTTTAATGCAACCCCTGCAAACCCTAGAAGTGTCTGTAACAAACAAAGCGTTAATCATTGGCGGAGGAATTGCCGGTATAACTGCTGCCTTAGATCTAGCTGAGCAAGGATTTAAAGTGTATCTGCTTGAAAACTCTCAAAGCATAGGCGGACACATGGCAGCCCTTGACAAAACCTTCCCAACTCTTGACTGCAGCATATGCATTGAAGGCCCAAAAATGGTAGATTGCGCAAGACACCCAAACATTACCATCTTTGCCTACAGTGATTTAGTAAAAGTCGATGGGTATGTGGGCAATTTTAAAGTAAAACTCCGTAAAAATCCTAGATATGTTATTGATGAAAAATGTACTGGCTGTGGCGAGTGCAAAGATGTTTGCCCTATTGAATACCCAAATGAGTGGGACCTAAATCTTGGAACTCGTAAAGCCATATCTGTGCCTTTTGATCAGGCAGTTCCCTTAATTTACGCAATAAACAGGGACTATTGTATTGAATGTTACAAGTGTACTGAAAAATGTGGTGAACGTCAAGCTATAGATTTTGACCAAAACCCCCAAGAAGTTGAAATCGAAGTAGGCGCAATTATCGTCTCTACAGGCTATGATGTTTATGAACCCTATGATATGCCTCTTTTAGGCTATGGTAAATATCCAAATGTAGTTACGGGCATGGAGTTTGAACGTTTAATTCTAGCTGCTGGCCCCACAGGTGGTAAAGTTATTCGTCAATCAGACGGTCAAAAACCTCATCGAATTGCTTTTCTTCTATGTGTTGGCAGTCGAGACAAAAACAAACACCCCTACTGTAGTAACTACTGTTGTATGTACACTTTAAAACATGTAGTGCAACTTAAAGAAAAATACAAAGAAGACATAGAAGTCTACGTTTTTTACATGGACATCCGAAGTCCCGGAAAAGGGTATGAAGAATTTTATGACCGTGCAAGAGAAAGAGGCGTAACATTTATCCGTGGAAGAGTAAGTCGCATAGACGAAGACCAAAAAACCCACAATTTAACCGTTCACTCCGAAGACACCTTAATAGGAAATCCCATAGAAGTTGAAGTAGACATGGTGGTTTTAGCAACTGCCTCTATATCTAAAAAAGGCTCAGACGAGCTAGCGCGTATACTAAACATTTCCCGAGGGCAAGATGGTTTTTTCATGGAAGCCCATCCTAAACTAAAACCGTTAGATGCACCAACTGATGGCATTTTTTACGCTGGCGCCTGTGCAGGTCTAAAAGATATCCCCTATAGTGTCTCACAGGGTAGCGGAGCAGCATCCAGAGCTGCAACTGTTATCTCTAAGCCAAACTGGAAAATCGAACCCATCATCTCTATAGTTGACCAAACCGCATGTACACGCTGCGGTATATGTGTTAACGCATGTCCCTATGGCGCAATTAAACATGAAAAAAGTCAACCGGCAAACATAATCCCTGCTAGCTGTCACGGTTGTGGCACATGCGTTGTCGAATGTCCCTCACACGCAATAACTCAAATGCATTTTACCGATGCCCAAATAATGGCTCAAATTCACGCCGCACTACAAAATAACCCTGAAGAAAAAATTCTAGCTTTTCTTTGCAACTGGTGCAGCTACGCCGGCGCAGACTTGGCTGGAATTAGCCGATGTGAATATCCTGCAAGTGTGCGCGTCATACGTGTAATGTGCAGCGGCAGAGTATCAAAAGAGTTCATCCTAGAAGCCCTCCGTCTTGGCGCAGGCATGGTTCTAATAGGCGCATGCCACCTGCCCTATGATTGTCACTACATTAACGGAAACCACAAAATGAAAACAAGAACTGACATCCTCAAAAACATGCTAACAAAACTAGGCATGAATCCCAAACGATTCCAAGTAGAATACGTCTCAGCTGCCGAAGGTCTACACTACGCCGAAATAATAAAAGAACTCGACCAACAAAGACAAAACATAGGCAACACAAAAATCAAAGAAGAAACCGAAAAACTCAAACCAACCCTAGAACGCCTACTAAAAACAAAACCCTCAACTCCAACAACAACTAAATAGTCCCTATAGGATTTACCTTTTTATTCAATTTCTCCAACAAGATAAGTTTCTGTAACCTTTACAACCCGTGCACATAATGTTTTACCTAACAAGTTAGGCTGAGTACTTTTTACAACAATAGGTTTGTATGCAAAATTACGGCCTACCCATGAACCTTCTACTTTGCCTTTTTCATCAACAAGAATTTCCCCGCTCCAATTTTTCCACTGCATATTTTTTTCAAGCGACAGTTGCTTAACTAAGGTCGATAGTATGGTGCTTCGTTGTTTAATTTCGTCTGGGGGCACTTTGTCTTCTTTCATGTCTACTGCTAATGTTTTTGGTCGAGCGAAAAATTTAGATACATTAGTAACATCTGGTTTTACTTCTTTTAGTATTTGAAGAGTGTTTTCAAATGCTTGTTTTGTTTCTCCTGGAAAACCTACAATGATGTCTGTTGCTAATGTTAGCTCTGGAAATGTTGCTCTAAATGCTGTGATGGACTCTTTGACTTCGTTTGTGGTGTAGAATCTGCGCATTTTTTTGAGTACTTGGTCATCACCGCTTTGAATAGGGAAATGTAAAAATTTGAAAATTTTTGGATTTTTATAGGCTTGGATGAGTTCTTTTTGTATGTCAGTTATCATGTTGGGTGTCATCATGCCTACTCTGACTTTAAATTTGCCTTCTACTTCTCCGATTAAGTGGAGGAGTTCTGATAGGTTTTTTCCGATGTCTCGTCCGTATGCGCCGGTGTCTTGGGATGTAATCCAAAATTCGTGGCTGCCTGTGGTTATGTCGGTTTTTATGCGTTGGATTATTTCTGGTGTGTTGTAGCTTTGTAGTTTTCCTCGTGCAAGGACAACTGCGCAGTAGGAGCATGAGCCAAGGCAGCCAACGTTTATTGGTAGGATGCTGATGATTGGGTTTGTGTTGATTTTGGGTAGGGTTAATGGTGGTAGTTTTGTTTTTGGGGTTTGTTGTTGTAGGGTTGTGATTTTTTTTCCTGTTGCTACTTGGTTGACTATTTTTATTATTTCTTCTCCTATGGATGGTCCTGCTATGCCGTCGATTTGTGTTTCGTTGTTGAGGCGTTCTATGTTGATTTTTGGTAGGCATCCGATTATTATGATTTTTTTTGTTTTTGGGGTTTGTTTTATGGCGTTTATTATGCGGTTTTCTGTTGGGCCTTTTACGGCGCAACTGTTGAAGATGATAATGTCTGCTTCTTCTGTTTTTGTTGTGATTTGGTGTCCGTGGTTTGTTAGGATTCCTGTTGTGGTTTCGGTGTCTGCTATGTTTGCTGCGCAGCCGTAGGTTTTGATGGCTATTTTCATGGTTGTCACATGTGTTGGATGTGGAATAGTTTGTTAAGTAATAAAAACTTGAGGGTTGTGTGTTGTTGTTTTTGACAGTTATTTGTTTTATTTTTTGTTTTGCTTTATATAGTGTGGAACCAACATGTTATGTACATATTTGTCACATAACACATGGATATACATACTTTAGAATATAGTTTTCCTATGTTTACCAAAAGGGAGTAAGAGAGCACATGAAATTAATCACCCTATATTTACCTGAAACTTATATTAAAGCTTTAGACCAGCTTGTGGATGAACGGTTCTACCCCAACCGTGCAGAAGCAATCCGAGTCGCAATCCGCGATCTAATTAGCGCTGAAGTTTGGAGGCGAAACGGCGTTGACTAAACAAGAAGACTTACTAAAAGGCTCTATACTAGATGAAAACCTCGAACTCACAAAAATCGAACTCATACCACAACTTGTAGACAACACCACACACATACACGCCCCCCTAAGTGTCCACATAAACACAGACAAAATTACCCAAACACCCAAAAAATGCACAATAACCCCAACAACAAAAAAACCAACCACAACAACAAAAACCCAACTATACAAAGCCACAAACCACCTCTACAACCTAGAAAACCATCACACACCCGAAAAAATTCTAAACATAGACCTAAACCTCTACCAAATGGAAGAACCCTAACAATTCCCCTCCCATTTAAAAACAACAGCATCATACCAAATTAACCCCTACTTCAAACCCTTTATTATAAAACCCCTGTCATTTTCACCTCCTCCAAACACCATTCAACACTTTTATTCAACTTAACAGCTATTCTTCAGCAAATTCACTTCACCACCAAGCCCCTACTCTAAAAATTTCATAATTAGAAATTCATTTACTACTCAATTCCAAAAACACTCAAAATATCCTTACTTTCTTCACAGCATATTTTATACACACCACAATTATGTTTAATAAACATCACCTTATCCAAAAATCACAACATAATTTTCCAAAAACATTGCATTTAAACGGGTATGTGTTGATTAAAATTATTTTTTGAACAGACACTATTTTTTTTTAGAAAACTTGAAGACGTGCTCATAGATTGATTTATAAAGTGTACCCTTCATAAGTGAAGCATAAATGAACAACAGAGGGATGATATATACCGAAAGTTAAAGCAACTGTAAGCATAGAAAACGTTGTAGCTTCAGCTACGCTAAATCAGAAAGTTGACCTTAACTCTGTTGTAAAAGGATGCCCTACTGTAGAATACAACCCTAACAGTTTCCCCGGTTTAATTTATCGTTTAAAACGTCCTAAAACAACAACTTTGATTTTCAGCTCTGGAAAAATGGTTTGCACAGGCGCAAAATCAGAAAAAGAAGCTCGCCGTGCAACAATGAACGTAATTAAAGAACTAAAAAAAAGCGGCATAATCATCATAGGTAAACCCGACATTAAAATTCAAAATATTGTTGCCTCCGGAGCCTTAGGCGGCATGGCTGACCTTGAAAAAGCAGCTTACATGCTAAATCATACAATGTATGAACCTGAACAGTTTCCCGGTTTAATTTACCGTATGGCCGACCCTAAAGTGGTTATTTTACTATTTGCTAGCGGAAAACTAGTTTGCACAGGTGCTAAAAACGAAGAAGATGTTCATGTAGCCGTAGAAAAACTACACGCCTTACTTGAAGAAACAGACTTTATCTTTTACGAATAACCCCTCAACCATTATTAACACCTGCTCTTAGGTAAAGCGTATCTCCTACAGTCTGTTTAGATAAAACAGTTTGTTATGTGTTTGTGTTATCCTTTTTTTCCTTTTTTGTCACTTGATAGATCTTGTTTATTTCAGGAATTAGACATGTTGTTCGCGGTAACTCTTTTTTTACAAGTTGTTGAAAAGCTTTTTGACTATCTGGCAGGTTAGTGTGGTATGGAACAACTAGTGGTGGTTTTGTTAGACGGGCGATTTCAAAGCCACTTTCCGGTGAGGCTCCAATAGTTATGCCGACACTGCAGAAAACTAGGTCAAATTTTTCGTCAATACCCATTTTAGCCATCTCTGGAAAGGGTAAACTGTCTGCCGTGTGATATATTTTTACGCCATCTTCACTTGTTATAATGTAAGTGTTAGGGTATCTTGCATTATGATTACATTTGACTGCCTTAATGGAAACTTCGCCAACTTTGATTATATTTCCAATACGTATTACCTGAAGTTTATCAATTGGAATATGCGGTTTTAAGATAAACGCAGATGCAGGATCAGCTATAATGTTACAGTTCGTAGCTTTTTGAACCTCTTTAATAAGACTTGAGTCAAGATGATCATAATGTTCATGTGTAAGCAAAATGGTGTCAACATTTTTTAAATATTTCAATTTAACATCAACTGGGTCAATAGCAAACGTCTTAGTAGGCGTCTTTAGCAGTATGCCTGAGTAATGATTGAACCACACAAAAAGTATGGCATTTTTTTCCGGTATTTTCTGTATCGACATTTTATTAATTCCTCAAGAACATATTATGCACATGGCTTTTAAAATCAATTACTCATCTATTACTCATCTATACTTGAACAAACTGTTTTTATCCCACAAAGTTAACTCTATTATCAACTTTTTTGTTAACATCATAAATAGTGCTTTTTGCTATTTTAGGTGGTGATCTGTGCGGTGCTCTTTCTCTAAAATATGCAATATTTGCCTGTTCCAAATAAACCGCCTGATCCTCCATACAACTATTGACTCAACGAAACTTGTTTGTCATTACCCGCCTGTTTTAACGAAGACCCCAAAAGAAGAAGTGCAGGTGCTGTGTGCCGTTAACTGTTCGCGAACGCTGGCACCTCGGTAATCTGTATCTTGTTGGGGTCGCGGACTTTGATATAATGCGTTTCTATATGCTCTTCTGAAGACTTGTTGACTCTTCTGAAAATTTTCCAGACGTCATCTGAGATTTGTATGTTAGTTATGGATGTGTAGTTTTTCTACAGATTGTTGTATTGGTCTGTCGGTACTTTTATTAACTTGCGCTTAGATGGCTTATGCCATAATGAGGATATAAAAAATATGAACTATATAAAAAATAAAAATGTACTTTCAATGCTTTCAATATTACTTATGCTGTCTTTTGTCGTATCAATGCTTGCATTGCCAAACGCAAACGCACAAACAACAACACCGAAGTCAATAACTTCTTATGCTTTTGTTGACGCACTTCCAAATCCTGCAGGTGTTGGACAACCCGTCCTAATTAACTGGGGTCTGATAGACTACTTACAACACGTTCGTGATGGCTGGAATATAACTTTACAGATCACTCATCCTAACGGCAAGGTCGAAAATATCACAGGAATGACTTGGTCTACTGGTACAGTTGGCAGAAAAATGTCCTTTACAGAACCAGGAAACTATACGCTACAATGCATTTTTGACGGAACATACTACGCTTACGGAGGCTCAACCACTCATGCAAGATCTGGGAATTATCAACCATGTACAAGTGACAACATTACTTTACAGATACTTGAGGGTTTCTGGAAAGGTGATCACCCCGGTCATACCCTTCCAACAGAATACTGGACAAGACCAGTTGATTCACAACTACGCGAATGGTATACCATGATGGGTAGCTGGTATGTACAAAAACCACGCAATACTAACCTGTTTGCACCATATAATGATGCACCAACAACTGCACACATTTTGTGGTCAACACCTGATGATCAATACTTAGGCGGTATAGGCTCAGGCGAATACTACGGACTCTCTTACCAACACGGTGATGCATATGAAGCCAAATTTAATGGTGCTGTTATCGTTGGTGGTATTCTATTCTACAACGTAGCTCCAATCTACAGCGGTAATACCAACGCTTTAAATCAAACCGTTAGAGCATTGGATTTACACACAGGCAAAGAGCTCTGGAGAAAAGATGTAGCTAATGCTCCGTTTGGTCCTACAGCTAGACTTGCGCGTGCACAAACGGTATCAATAATTACTCCAAACAACCGTGGTCTATGGTCATATCTTTGGGTAACAGCTGGCACTAACTGGTATGCACTTGATCCATTATCTGGCAGACACATATACACTATGACTGGTGTCCCAACTGGCGAGGTCTATTATGGTCCAAGCGGTGAAATGCTAATATACACAGTTGTCAACGCAGGAACTCAAACAAATCCGAACTGGATGGTGCGTCAATGGAACTCTACACGAGTTGTAATGCACAACCGTGATGGCGCTGCTGGTGGAAGTGATGCTTGGGGATCTGGTGTTAATACAAACGGTAGCCCTAATTCATTCGCTGCGGCAAATGGTTATAACTGGAACATCTCATTAACAAGAAACCTGGGTGCTCCAGTACATGCATTTCCAGACGATCGTATTATCTTTGCTAACGTTTCAACAGCTGGTGTAACACTTTCAGCAGTACAAATTGATGAAGACAACTTTGGACAATGGCTATACAGAGAAAGACATTGGGCACCATCAAATA
This sequence comes from Candidatus Bathycorpusculum sp., assembly GCA_009781395.1. Lineage (GTDB taxonomy): Archaea > Thermoproteota > Bathyarchaeia > Bathyarchaeales > Bathycorpusculaceae > Bathycorpusculum. The sequence goes on from WQYG01000053.1 coordinate 11,508, forward strand.
ATCAATGGGAAGGTTATCTATCAATTATTACAGCTGATACTCAATCTGGATGGGCTGCATTTTCTAACGACCCCTATGTTGGTGTTTTCTGGACAAAGGAAGACCGAGTTAACCACGTCTTTAACTTAAACACAGGAAGAATCGCATGGCAATCAGAACCACAAAACTTTGCAGATTCATGGGGCGGTGCTAGATCAAATTCATCACCCGAAAAAGTCATCGTCTACGGTAAACTCATTGAAGGCAGCGGTGGTGGTATAGTCTACTGCTATAACGCTACAACAGGTGTACTGGAATGGACATTTGAACAAAAAGACAAATACAATGAATCTTATCACAGAGAAAACTGGTGGGTAGTTCCATGCTTTGTCTCCGACGGTAAAATCTACCTTGGTTATCAGGTACACTCCTCACAAGAACCAAAGCCAAGAGGTGCACCATTCTATGCACTAGATATAGAAACTGGCGAGGTTGTTTGGCAAATTGATGGAGCATTCCGTCAGTTAGCTTGGGGTGGCCGCGCAATCATCGGTGACAGCGTCATTGCTACAATAGACTCATATGACTCACAGGTTTACGCAATCGGCAAAGGACCAAGCGAAATGACCGTTGCAGCATCTAACGCTGTAGCAACCGCAGGAAACACAGTCTTGATTTCAGGAACAGTTATGGACATTTCACCTGGTACACAACAGGATAACCTACAAATGAGGTTCTCTAAGGGTGTTCCAGCAGTTTCTGATGAGAGCATGAGCGATTGGATGCTTTATGTCTACAAACAATTCGCAAGACCAATGGATACAACAGGTGTTGAAGTAACTGTCTTTGCACAACAAGGCGACCGCGTAATCGATGTAGGCACAGCAGTAAGTGATGACAGTGGCAGATTCGCAATAACTTGGACTACACCTGACGATGCTACCGGTAACTGGGATGTCTATGCATACTTTAGCGGCTCAGGCGCTTACTATGGCTCATGGGCAAAAAGCGAAATGGCCGTACTAGCAGCACCAATAGAACCACCACCAGAACCATTGCCACCATATGGATTGTACATAGCCCTCGCAGCAATAGCAATTATCATTGCAGTTGCCATCGTTGGTCTATTACTCTTCAAAAAAATAAACACAAGAGCATAAAACTCTAACCCTTTTTCTTTTTTTTACACTCTAATTACGTTTGAAAATAGTGTGTATTTTTGCTGTTTTAACACTTATTTGATTGTTATTTTCATTTTTGTCTTTTTTTACTTATTTAATGGGCGTGCTCGTGTTTTTATTTGAACGGGTGTATGAGGACGTGGTATTTTTTTATACTTATTAAAGGAGTGTTAATGTTGTATTTTATTTAAATATGTGTGTTAAATGTTATTCATGTTTATTAGGTGGGGTTTAATTGGTTAATATTCTTGTAATGGAGAATAAAAGAATGAAATATGTAAAATCTAAAAATTTATTTTCGATGATTGCAGTGCTTCTGATGATTTCTTTTCTCGTATCAATATTTGCATTGCCAAACGCAAACGCTCAAACAGCTGGTGATAGGCAGATAATTGCTTGGCCTTTTGTTGATGCTATTCCAAAGACTGCTGGTGTTGGACAACCGGTTCTAATTAACTGGGGTCTACTAAACTATTTATTCACTTATACTGATGGTTGGAATGTAACTTTGCAAATTATTTATCCTAATGGCAAAGTTGAAAATCACACTGGTAAAACGTGGTCTACTGGTACAGTTGGCAGAAAAATGTCTTTTGCAGAACCGGGAAACTATACTCTACGATGCATTTTTGACGGTGAAACATACAAGTGGACTACGGGAACCGCGCCAAATTTTGTTATAAATGGTGGGTATTATAAACCAGCTGTAAGTGAAAATGTTACCTTGCAGATATTGGAGGGTTATTGGAAAGCAGACCATCCTGGTCATACTCTTCCAGATGAATACTGGACAAGACCAGTTGATTCACAACTGCGTGAATGGTATCTAATTATGGGCAGTTGGGTAGCAGCACCTCCAAATCTTAATGCTCGTTGGAATGATGCTCCTGAGAGTGCTCACATTTTGTGGCGTATGCCTATTGGCGATACCATGGGTGGTTTATCCGGTGGAGACACTGGACCTGTAGGCTTCCAGAATGGGGATGCTTATGAAGGCAAATTCACTGGTTCAGTTATTCTTGCAGGTGTTCTATACTACAACCGATATGTCAGTAACTCGCCAAGACAAACAGTTGTCGCAGTTGACCTACACACAGGTAAAATAGTCTGGGAAAAAGACTTTAACTTTGGCGCTACAGGGGCAAACAGAGTTTCACGTGGACAAATACTAAACTTTATAACTGAAAACAATCGTGGTTCATGGGCTTATCTTTGGTTTGTTAACGGAACTTCAATGTATGGCGTGGATGCAAAGACTGGGGACCTCAAATACAACATGACTAATGTTCCAGGTGGAACTATTTACATTGGTCCAAACGGTGAAATGCTAAAATATGCAGTTACCAACATTGGAACCACAGATAATCCAAACTGGCGTCTAACAAGGTGGAATTCTACATGGGTTGTTAACAGAGTTTCACTTGAAAGCTCAACAAGTGGTACAGCTGATGCTTGGGGTAGTCAGATTCAAGGTAGAACATTTGATGCCTCACGTGGCTACGATATTAATGTTTCAATATATGGATTGACAACTAGTCCGGGAAACATTATTGCGGTATTTCCGGATGATCGTATTATCCTTGCACCAGGCGCTTCAGCAACTAACGGTTTATTCCTTACAGGAGTTAGTCTTGACCCCGAAAACCTTGGCTATTTGCTTTTCAATAGACGACAGTTCCCCGCACCTGCAGAATGGGCTGATCTTACTATGACTACCCAGACACGTTGGGCAGCATTTAGTAACGACCCGTATGTTGGTGTTTTCTGGACAAAGGAAAACAGAAAGAACTATGCCTTTAGCTTAGAAACAGGCAGATTCATCTGGGAAGCAGAATCACATGGTTATGCAGATGCATGGACTAATGCAGGACTACAAGGGTATATTGTGGATGGCAAACTCTATGAGGCAAGTATTAGCGGTGTTGTATATTGCTATGACGCTGCAACAGGCGAAGTACTTTGGACATATGAAGCAACAGACAAATACAACGAATCCTATCACGGCGAAAACTGGTGGCTAACGATAACGTTCATCTCCGCTGGCAAGGTTTACCTTGGTCACATGGTTCACTCACCTACAGTACCTATAACAAGAGGTGCACCATTCTTTGCGCTTGATGCAGAAACTGGTGAGGTTGTTTGGGAGATTGATGGCGCATTCCGTCAAACCCTCTGGGGTGGACGCGCACTTATAGGCGATAGCATCATTGTATCAATGGACATGTATGATCAACAAATCTATGCAATCGGCAAAGGTCCAAGCGAACTAACAGTCTCAGTATCTAACGCCATAATCGCCGAAGGTAACACAGTAATGATTTCAGGAACAGTTATGGACGTTTCACCAGGTACTGAAAGTGATAATCTGCGATACCGATTCCCTAACGGTGTTCCGGCTGTAGGTGATGAAAGTCAAAGCGAATGGATGCTTTATCTCTACAAGCAGTTCAGCGAACCAATGAACGTAAAGGGAATTGAGATCACATTGTATGCATATGATGGTGAGGCAGTAATTGATATCGGTAAAACAACAAGCGACTCACGCGGCACATACTCAATGAAGTGGACACCACCAAAAGAAGGTGACTATGACATTTGGGCATACTTTGAAGGCACCGCAGCATTCTTTGGTGACGACGCAAAAACTACAATGGCCGTACTAGAAGCACCAACACCTGAACCAGTTGACAACATACCCTACGGAATGTACATTACACTCGCAGCAATTGCAATAATTATCACAATAATCGTTTCTGTCGCAATTGTTGGCTTGTTACTTCTCCGAAAAATAAACGCCAAAGCATAAAACTCTAACCCTTTTTCTTTTTTTGTATGTATTCAGCTCTTTGTCCAGTTGTTGATGAGGCAGGTTTTCATTTGTTCAAACGTATCTAAGCCTTGTTTGTCCCACGTAGTGATTAGTGACATCATTGTCTCATAGATGGCAG
>WQYG01000054.1 GCA_009781395.1 Candidatus Bathycorpusculum sp.
TATATTGTCTAGTAAGATACTAGATTTCAATACATATATATTTGTCTTTTTTGTTTAAAGAACAGGCCTGAGTAGTTAAACACTACACAAAATACCAACTAAATTTTCATGCGTTTGACGTGTATACTGCGAGAGTCCCCTAAACATAAGCTGAACCAAAAAGGTTCATAACACGTTACTACCTGGATTCCCGTGATACACCACTATATTTTTCATAATAATAGAGGTTTTTAAAAATATTGAATTTTAAAAATTGATACAACCATTATTCATCGTTTTTGTTTTTAAACTTGTGGAAATTTTGTGCACAGTTATTGTGTTGTGATACGTAACAATGAATTTTGACACGCTTTTTTTATGAATTAATTTTATTTTTCTATTTTTTATAATGCTATATAAAAAATGGAGGAAGAAAATATTTTTGTTTATATTTGTTTTCCGCAGTGAGCACAGAATGTAGCTTCAGGGGCGACCGCAGTGCCGCAGTTTGGACAAAAATTAGATTTAAAACTTGCTGTTGGTGGCGACGGTGATTGTGTATTTGATGGGGGCGGTGTATAGCCATATGTTGGCGGCAAGGGTGTTTCTTTGAGTGTAAAGAAGCCAATCGCAGCTATTATAAAGCCAATCCAGATTAATAAGGCGCCAATACCAATTATTGTGAGTATCGCACCAACCCAGATTAATGTACCTGCTGTGCGGAATAAGTTTTCACCTGAACGTTCTGCCAATGCGTTTAAACAATTTCGGACATGTCTTATTGCTAACAGTGCTAAAATGAAGCACACTATAAAACAGACTATACCACCTGCGATTCCTATAATACCCGCACCAATACCTGCGCCGCTCATCATCCCCAGAGAAAATGCTGCAAGAGCTAGACCAGCCATACCTGAATAAATAGCAGTCATGCCTATAATGGACAAGATTGAGCTGATTATTAAAAGAATTACGCCTGTGACTAATCCGTCATAGATACGAGGTTCTCTGTAGTGTTCAGATAGACCCTTCATGCCTATCATAATAAGAACTAGACCGATAATTGGGACACCATATAGTAGTGAACCAATTCCTGCTAAGATTTTATTTGATCCGATTGTCATTTTAGATTATCACAAAAGCTAACATATCAACTGATAGAATAAAAACTTTTACATACAAAAAAATATTAACCAAACAATAATCAACAAATAATTTAAAAAAGAACAACAACAGCAATATCCACTGTAAATTTATAAGTAATACGGCCCACCAAATAAGAGTAAACCAGTTAAGTACAGTGTAGTAAAAATGGTAAATACGTTCGTCACGTAAATCAGTAGAGGAATGTCTTTGGAAAATAAGGTTAAACATGTTTATAGAGAGCTTTTAGAGAGAAGTAGAGATAACATAGTTTTGGGGTCTGCTCAAAGTGTAATTCATTGGGATATGGAGACAACGATGCCTCCAAGCGCGGTGGAACAACGTAGTTTGCAACTGGAGTTGCTTAGTCGAATTGGCCATCAAATGAGTACAAATCCTGAAATTGGAAAACTTTTACGTCAAGTTCAAACAAATCCAAAGTATTCTGAACTGGGAAAACCTGAAAAACGTAATGTCTACTTGATTAACAAAAACTATTTAGAACAGATCAGTCTGCCAGAGAAACTTGTTGCAGAGATGGCTAAACAGGAAACAGTTACGGTGAATATTTGGAAGAGAGCCAAGGCAAAAAAAGATTATGGTTTGCTCAAGTTTGAATTGAAAAAACTCTTTGAGTTAAATATGCAAGCTGCAGAAATTCTCATGGATGTTAAACAGGTAAAGACACCATATGAAGCGTTAATTGACCAATTTGAGCCTAAAATGACTACACATAGAATAACAGAAGCCTTTGATAAACTGCAAGACGGTTTGCGGTTGCTTTTGAATAAAATTCAAGAAGCTGACAAGTGTTCAGAAAATAAGGTTTTGTGTCAACCAGTGACAGTGGAGGTTCAACGACAGATTTCTCAGCTCATAACTCAAACACTTGGTTATGATACCGCCTCACCTGCTGCTAATGGCCGGATTGATGAAACTGAACATCCCTTTACGTCTGGAAGTTATCAAGATGTACGCATAACAACTCATTACTATGTTGATGATTATACAAACTCGATTTTTTCGGTTCTTCATGAGGCAGGGCATGCACTTTACGAGTTAAACGTAAACCCAGAATGGAGATATCAACCCATAGGAAGCACATGTTCGTATGGCATTCATGAATCGCAGTCGCGCTTTTACGAAAACATCATTGGACGCTCCAAAGAGTTTTGGACATACTTTTTGCCTAAACTACAAAAAATTACACCTGTTCTTACAGAGACAAAAATAGAGAATTTTGTTCACGCCATTAACCGTGTTGAACGCTCCAAAATCCGCATTAAAGCAGATGAGATTACCTACAATTTACACATTATCATCCGTTACGAGATAGAACGTGACTTGTTTGGAGAAAAAATCAGCATTGACGAATTACCACAAGTGTGGAATGAAAAATACGCTAAATACTTAGGTGTAAAAATTAACGATGACACTGAAGGGGTAATGCAAGACACTCATTGGTATAGCGGATTGTTTGGATACTTTCCCAGTTATGCATTAGGCAACATTTACAGCGGACAAATAACCAACGCTTTAACAGAAGCGTTACCAAATTGGCGTAATCAACTCGCACAAGGCAAATTAAAAGAAATTAATAATTGGTTAAAAGAAAACATACATCACTCAAGCAATCTTTACGATCCTGAAGAGTTAATTAAAAACGTTACAGGTAAAATTTTGGATCCGCAACCATTTCTCCAGTATTTACAAAATAAGTTCAGAGAAAATGAAGTTTAAACTGGAGATTGTTTAGTCTCTTTTTTAAACTGAGCATACACATAAGCGGCTACACAAAGCAATATACCAGTAACTCCAAGATAAAATCCCGTCCATCCAATAGTTGCGTCATAAACGTTTGCACCATACAGAAATAAACCTAAACCAACAAAGACAAGAAGAATACTTACCCAGTTCAACCACGACATCACAGTAACCTCGTTTACATATTTCTACAAGTCAATGAACACAGGATATAAAGATTGCAGTTAAAAATCAAGCTTCAACCATAACTCAAGAAGATTAACCGACAAATAAACACATAAATAGAGTTTTAAAGGCAATAAAAAACAAGATTGTCCGACAGTCTTAAATATTTGGAGAGGTACAAATGTCGATGAAGGTATAATAATGTCGGGAACAGATATTAAAAAACCATCAACTAAGGAAGAATTTATCAAAATAATTCTTCAAGCAGCCCAAAGAGAAACAGAGACTAAAAATAAACCGACAAAACCGACAATTATTGGAACAGCCAAAGAAATGGACATCCACAGAGATACCCTTTATTCTTGGCTAAAAGAGTTTAATGTCGATTTCAAGGAGATTATAAACTGTATGTCAACCCAAAATATTAAAGACGAAGAAATTTCAGGTCCAACCTATTTAATCGGTGAATCACTATTAGGAGAGGGAAACGAAGTGGCACACGTTGACCTGATGATTGGTGACAAAAGTGGGCCAGTCGGTCAAGCCTTTGCAACAGGCATGGTAAACTTATCAGCAGGTCATACACCGTTACTTGCAGTTATTCGCCCCAATCTACCACCTAAACCACACACACTAATTGTTCCAAAAGTTACTGTTAAAAACATGGCAGATGCAGGAAAAATTTTTGGACCAGCGCAATCCGCAGTAGCCAAAGCAGTTGCAGATGCAACAGAAGAAGGCATCATTCCAGCATCAAAACTGGATGAGTGGGTAATTATCGCAAGTGTTTTTATTCATCCAAAAGCAACCGATTATCGCAAAATTTATCAATACAATTACGGCGCGACAAAAATGGCACTTCAAAGGGCATTCATGAAATATCCATCATTAGACAAACTTCTTTACGATAAAGACCGCGCAAAACACCCAATCATGGGCTTCAAAGTTCCACGCTTATGGAGACCACCATACTTACAAATTGCACTAGATGCCCCATCGCTTGAAAATGCAAAGAAAGTTATCGAACAATTACCAGGAAGCGATAGAATTATACTCGAAGTTGGAACACCACTCATCAAACGTTACGGTACAAGAGTTATCAACGAAATACGTGAAATTGCCAAAGACAAATTCATCATAGCAGACCTTAAAACACTTGACGTAGGCAAAGTTGAAGTAGATACTGCGTATGAAGACACTGCAGATGCCGTAGTTGCATCGGGTCTTGCACCAGCAGAAACTCTTAACGCAACCGTGCAAGAAGCCAAACGTTTAGGAACCTATGCAATTATTGACATGTTAAATGTTGAAGACGTGCTTGCAAAACTGAAGTCAATCAAAGACTTTCCAGACGTCATCATTTTACACAGAGGCATTGATCAAGAGACAGGTAGAAGCAGTGGCCTTGAACGTATAAAACTTATTCGTGAAGCATTTCCTAACAAGAAATTCTTAATTGCAGTTGCAGGCGGCATTGTTCCAGAAACAGCCAAAGAAGCATTAGAAAAAGGGGCAGATATCCTCATCGTTGGCAGATACGTCACACAATCAAAAGACATTGAAAGATCAGTAAGAGACTTCCTTGAACTGACACCAAACATGCGCGAAGACGTAGATCTATACCGTGTACACACGGAATAAACAAACTTGAGCCCTAAAGGCTCTCTCTTTTTGTATTTTATTAACGTTAGAAAAAATTAGGTTGCAAATTTTAGAGATATGTAAGCTAACAAAAACAACACTGCTGCAATAGCGTATGTTGGCAAATAATTGTATGTGCTAGCTAAGTAGGGTCCAAGAAAAGAACCTAAAGCAGTTCCTAAACCGACTAATCCATCAAAAAGACCACTTTTCCCCGCAGGTATAAGCTCCATTGAAATAGAAAGCATCAAAATATAGTACACAGCAAAAGAGAATCCTAAAAAGATAAGAAACAAGAAAGTCATCAATGTGGGGTAGATAACTAATTGTATGATGCCAATTAATGCAAAAATCAGCAGGCTTCTATACAACACATATCTAGGCATCTGTTTACGTATATCCATTGATCGTGCACGTCCGCTGATAAAAAAGTAACCTATGGTAGCACCAATTGAAGTGAAAATATACCCGATGTAGACCATACTGTTAGGCAAATGTAAACTTTGACTTAAGAAGACAGGTAAAGGTGTAAAAAAAATACTGGTGGCCAAAGAAAACAAAACAATTGCTAAAGCAAATATTTTAAAACTGTCTTGCTTAAGTGAACCATCCCAATTGGCACCACTTAAAACTCTTGAGGCAGATTTTACACTGCGGTATGTGAAGTCAATACTGCGCTCTATTCTAACTAGGCGGCGTTCAAAAATCATCAGCGGGTCAGCAACTAACAAAACGGATAGTATAAAGGCGATCACGCTTAAGCCGCTACAGATATAGAAAGTGTAAGTTACCAAAGTTGCAGAACTAAGAGTTGATGTAAAAGAAAATAATCCCACAGATAAACAAAAACCAAGGGCTAAACCAACAATAAAACCAAATTCAGTTAAACCTTTATAGTAACCATAAGATGTCTCCCATTCATCACGGCTATAATGTTCGGCAATTAACACATTTTTTGGCGCTTCATGGGCAATGTGAAGAAACTGCATGACAACGTAGAGAACTATAAAGATTACGACGTTTTGGGCAAAGGAAAGTGTCATAAGGAAAAGTAGAACAGCAGAGGAAACAAAGGATAACAAGATAAAAGGTTTGTATCTTCTTGTTGCATCACAAAGCCAACCCCAAAAAAAAGAGGCTGGAATTGAACAAAATGTGGCAACAGACACCATAACCCCTAAAGCAACTAAAGGGCCACCTATGATACTGGCATCTTGGAAACCAACTACATAGAGTGGTATGAAGACGCTAAGTAAACCAAAGGCCATCTCGTGAAAGAAAAAACCAAATCGCCACATGCTCGAAATGAATTTCATAGGCAAATTAAAAGGTTTAGGCGAAAAAATTTAACAAAATTTTGCAAACATTAACACACTTTTTCAAATACAAAAATTAATTTTCAAAAAGCATCACGGAATCATTCAACATTGGTTAAAATGAACTGTAAACTAGAAAGAATAAAAACAACCTGACTACGGTTTTCCAACAACCACAACTAAATAATACTCCATAAAAACTCAAATTTTAACGCAAAAAATACTCGAACCAGCACCATTTTAAGCACCTGATTTTACTCAAAAGCAGGTTCTTCGTCAAAACAGGCCTAGGGGAGGAAAGTTTCTTTTGATAGTGCTCGTATGGAATAGAGTGAAGTTAAAAAGTTTTTAGAAGTTACAGGGTTTTCTGAGCTGTGGTACATCAAAGAAAAAAGTAACTCGACAACCCTCCCCCAACGAAAGCCAAAAAAAGCATTAACACATCAACCTGCAAAATAATCATCCAAAAACAACCAGCCAACCCACGCTATAGTACTTTATAATAATGCAGACCAACATTCTTCTTGACAGAAACATTTTCTTAGCATCCAAGTTATGATTTAAATATAAACGCTTAATAGAGAGATGTTCAACTTTAAACTGCGCTGGAGAGTTAATCTTCAAATGGCAAAATTCAAAGTAATCATATCCGATCCAACAGACGGAAAAAGCAAAGTAGTAGAAGTTGAAGAAGCACGAGCAACTCCATTCATCGGAAAAAAATTAGGCGAAACCATTGACGGCATTGTAATAGACATGCCAGCAACCAAACTTCAAATTTTAGGAGGCTCTGACAAAGATGGCGTACCCATGAGAGGGGACGTACACGGAGGAATCAGACGCCAAGTAGTTTTAAGCGAGGGAGCAGGATTCAAACCTAAAAGAGAAGGAGAAAGAAGACGAAAGACCGTACGTGGAAACATAATCACTGATGAAATCATCCAAATCAACCTAAAAATCGTCAACCAACCCGCCAAAACTGCAGAAACCAAAACCGAACCCACAACATAAACAACAACCAACAACTTTTAACAAACACAAGTAAACCCGATTTTCCTTTTCAATTTAAACCAAACTATCAACAACATTAAACACCCACTCTGGGAAGAAAACTTTACAGCTTACTGCTTTCCAAACATTTTGTTAACATAGAAAGGTTAAATTTAAGCATTGAACAATAAGACACCCAGAATCTAAAGGCGTTTGTAAATGGCTGAAAACACACAAAAAAGAAAAACCACATCAATGTCACGACAACCAGAAGTAAACATTGGCACAATCGGACACGTAGACCATGGAAAAACAACCCTTGTCCAAGCTTTAACAGGCACATGGGCATCACGCCACAGTGAAGAACTAAAAAGAGGCATCACTATAAAACTAGGCTATGCCAACATGCCAATCTATAAATGCCCAAAATGTCCACCGCCAAAAAAATACACAATAAAACCAATCTGCGAAAACTGTAACAGCAAAACAACATACGCACGCGGCATAAGTTTTGTTGATGCACCAGGACACGAAGCCTTAATGGCAACCATGCTATCAGGCGCCGCCATTATGGACGGAGCAATTCTTGTAATTGCAGCCGACGAACCATGCCCACAACCACAAACACGAGAACATCTAGCAGCAGCCGAAGTTAGTGGCATTAAAAACATTATCATTGTACAAAATAAAATTGACATCGTTGACGAAAAACGGGCAAGACAAAGCTACGATGAAATCAAAGCTTTCGTAAAAGGAACCGTAGCAGAAAACGCCCCAATCATACCACTTTCAGCACAAAGAAACATCAACATCGATGTACTTCTTGAAGCAATGCAAAAAATCATCCCAACACCAAAACGTGACCCAGATGTACCACCATTAATGTTTATCGTTCGTTCATTTGACACAAACAAACCAGGCACAACCATCGATGAGTTTAGCGGGGGAATTATCGGCGGAACCATCGCACAAGGCAAATTTAAAGCTGGCGAAGAAATTGAAATACGACCAGGCATACCAGTTGATCGCGAAGGCAAAACAATTTACAACCCATTAATCAGCGAAATTATAAGTTTACACACAGGTGACAAAAACGTCAAAGAAGCAACCTGTGGCGGGCTCATTGGTGTTGGCACACTACTTGATCCATCATATTCAAAAGCTGACGGGCTAACAGGCAGTATTGCAGGAAAAACCAGCATGCTACCACCAACTCTAACTGAACTCACATTAGAAACATATACTCTTGAACGAGTCGTTGGAACCAAAGAACAATTAAAAGTTGAAAAAATCAATCCTGACGAACAATTACTACTTCACATCGGTGCAGCAGTAAACGTTGGCAAAGTAGTAGGCATAAAACAAAACACGATAAAAGTCAAATTAACAAGACCTATTTGTGCTTTACCAGGTGCTCGAGTAGCAATAAGCAGAAAAATCACATCACGATGGCGCCTAATCGGCTATGGCTTAATAAAATAGCCAAACTATTTTTTGCTTAAAAAACCATTTGCTTGTTTTAATAAACTCTTTGCATTTTTAAACGTTAGTTTTTCTAGGGCTTGATTGTAGTTAAGCCAAAGTGAGCCGACATGTTCAAAAGATATCGTAACAATTTCAGTGTTTGTTTCCATAAGATAAAAAATCACTTCTTTGTGCACCGTCTTACCTTGTCTACGATAATAGTATTCTATTTTTTCTCTGAACTCATCTACAAATTGAGCACTTGTTATGCCCGTTTCTTCGCGTAACTCTCTTACAACGGTTTCTTTTTCAGTCTCGTTTACTTCAACGTTACCTTTGACAAAATCCCAGTGACCAGCCTCATAATGAAGCAGCAAATAGAGAATTTCAGAAGACCGTTTCAGATAGACAATAGCACCACAGGATGTTTCATCGAGCACAAATATCACCAACAAACAAGGGTTACTTAAGAAGTATTTAAAGTAACGTTATAAGTAAGAGTGCAGAAAAACATAAAATATAAACAGTAGGTGCTTAGATGTCAAAAACAACAAATCAACCTTTAAAAGTCATCTTGGATTCAAACGCACTATTTACACCCTTAGAGCTAAAAATAGATATTTTTGAGGAACTACAAAACCTACTAAACCGAAACATAGAATGCATTGTAATTCATCCAGTTAAAGTGGAGCTGGAACTACTTGCAAATAAGGAATCTGTCAAACTGCGCCGTCAAGCAAGTTTTGCGCTTAGGTTAATAGTTGAGAAATGTAAAATAGTTCAAGTTAATGTTTCAGACAAATGTACAACAGACGACGCAATAGTTAAAGTGGCAAAGGACTGGAACATACCAGTTTTTACCAATGATAGACAACTAAGGAAGAGGCTAAGAGATATAAGCCTGCCAGTGATTTATGTAAGGCAAAAATCTCGTCTAGAGATTGACGGATTGATATCATAGATGTTTAAATTAATCACTCTTCAAGACACTATCCGCATTCCACCAGAAACCTTCGGAAAGCCACTTGAGAAGGTAGGTCGCGAACAGGTAAAACAAAAATATGAAGGAATCGTGGATGAAGAATTAGGCTATGTTATAGCTGTAACAGGCATCCAAGTAAGCCCAATAGGCAAAATTATTCCAGGTGATGGCGCAACATTTCATAAGGTAAGTTTTTCTGTGTTAACCTTTTATCCAATAATTCAAGAAATAGTTGAAGGAGATGTTGTTGAAATCGCTGATTTTGGAGCATTTGTTAGAATTGGCCCAATTGATGCATTACTACACGTCTCACAGCTCATGGATGACTTTATCTCGTATGATGAAAAGCAAGGAGTTCTTCTGGGTAAAGAGACAAAACGTAAACTCACCGCAGGAGATCAAGTTCGTGTACGCATCACAGCCGTTTCACTTGGCAGAGCAGGTAGCTCAGGCAAAATCGGTGTGACCGCAAGACAACCATTCCTAGGCAAACTGGAATGGCTCCAAATGGATCAAGGTAAAGAAGCTAAAGCAGAAGATAAAGAGGAGAAGACAGTCCAATGAGTGAAAAAGCATGCTCAAACTGCCATTTTTTAACTAAGGAAAACGCTTGTCCAAAATGTAAGAGCAGCAGTTTAAGTGAAGATTACGGAGGGTTTGTGGTGTTGTTTGATCTTGAAAATTCAGCAATTGCAAAAGCTATGAGTGTTAAAGATCAAGGACGTTATGCTTTAAAAGTTCGTTAAGTAAGTAAACAACATCATATAACAACTTTTTTAACCATTTTTATTAACAGGTACAGTTATGTCAGTTATTTACACCATTACACCTGAACTTAGAGTTAAGTTCAAAGAACCGTTTGGTCTTTTAATTAAAGGCTCATTTAAGCAAACCATGGCAAAAATGCGTGAAATCAAAATCCAAAATCCGCCAAAAATCATTGCTGTAGGCGATACAGTTACAAAAAACTTACAGACCTATGATATACCGTTTGACTTGTCCATTATAGATAATCAGTGTATGCGTAAAAAGGTTCAATCTGTTGTCTATACTTTGAATACTGTTAATGTAAAAAACCCGCAGGGGACTATAACTAAAGAAGCAATAGAAGCCATAGAAGAGGCATTAAAAAAGGATGAGCCGATGTCCATAGTTGTGGAGGGCGAGGAAGATCTGCTGGCGCTTATTGTGGTACTATATGCACCCGAAAACTCTGTGGTGGTATATGGGCAACCGCATGAAGGCATAGTTTTGGTTAAAGTTTCACCTGAAAAGAAAACAGAGGCCTCTGAATTCCTAAAAGCAATGGAAAAAGGTTCGAAAAGCTAAATAAGAAGAATATCGTAAGGATTCAGGACTTGAGTCAAGTGAACATCCATGGAAATTAAAATCGTAACAACTAAAGAAAATCCGCTTCTCAAACGCAAAGAAGTAGGTTTCACAATTACACAAGGTCAAAAAGAGAAGACTCCAAACAGGCTTGATGCTAAAAGAGCCGTTGCTAACGCAGTACAAGTTAAAGAAAGTGTTGTCTACATCAAATGTATGGAAACTTTAACGGGAACAAACATCACTAACGGTTCAGCCAACATTTACCAAAGTGTCGAGCAAGCTCAAGTTGTAGAGCCAGAACACCTTAAAAAAAGAAACAACCCAGAAAAACCTAAAGAAGAGGCACAAGCATAATGCCAAAACCACAAGTTGCAAAAGCTGAAAATAAACCAAAAGAAAAAGTGAAAAAGAAAACAGGCGGCGTTAGTGTTCTGTACAAAGTTGAAGGCGACAAAGTTTCTCGTGCACGCCCAACTTGTGAACGTTGTGGACCAGGTTACTTCATGGCAGACCACAGCTCCAGATACACTTGCGGTCACTGCGGCTTTACACGATATAAACAAAAGTAACTTTTAACAAGCAGTTTTAAATCTTTCAATTACACTATTCTTTTTTTGACTCATCATGCTTAGAGTAAACGTAGTTATATCAAACATTTCAGCTGAACGCTACTGGGACATCCGCAAACCAATTCCGCCAATTCAGATTAACACTAACATCAACGTCATAGGCATGGAAAAAAAACAAGACGAAACACTTGAAGTACCATATGTACTCTCAATAACATATAATCCATCCATTGCACAAATAACCATCAAGGGCAACGCTTACGTGAATGGCGAAAAAAACGACATTGACAAAGTCATCAAAGATTACGAACAAAAAAAACCACCCGCACAAATAATCATCCAATCAATATCAAACCTAGTCTTCATCGAATCAGTATCAATTTCACGGACACTAAATATTCCACCACCCATCCCATTACCACAAATTCCAGAAGCAGCCACAAAACCACCAAACATAAAACCACAAAGCAGAGACTACAGTCTCTAAGTTTTCCCACACTAACAACTTTTTTAGAAAAACAGCAATACCACAAAACATTTTCACGAGAGATTTGGATCCATACCTTTGAACTGCCCCCAATTCTGCACAAGCAACAAAATAGTCTCGATAACAATTTTAACGGTTGCTACTTTTCAGAAAAAAAGACAACTCTAGTATATAAATCCGTTAACAACAACAAAAGCGAAAAACAAAAAGAAGAAAAAAGTATTATTTTAGAGGCACGTACATTGATGAACGAGATGCACCAATACCAGGAGTTCCGTGTCTAACGGGTTTGTTGGTTATAGCAAACTCGCCAAGATAGTGTCCAATCATATCGGGTTTAATATCAAACGCAACGAATTCTTTACCGTTGTGTACTGCAACTTTAACACCCACCATTTCAGGCAGAATGATTAAATCACGCACATGTGTTTTAAGATTTGTTTCTTTCCCCTGTTTTTGCTGTTCTTTTACGACACGTAGTTTCTCTAGCAATATACGTTGTTCAGGGGTTAATCCGCGTTGGAGACTTCTTCTTTGCCTTGATGGAAGCAAGGTAATGAATTCATCCATAGACATACCTTCAATACTTTGAAGGCTATGTCCACGGTAGCTAAATTCTTTTAGAGGCATTTTTCATCTATCCTTTGTTTTTTTATCTTATTGCACGTTTCTTTTTCTGTCCAGGTCCTCTCGCAGCAATCAAACCAACTTTTTGTCCTGGAGGGGCACCATGTGAAGTTGTTGTTGTTCTTCGGGCGCTGCGTTTGCTGCTACCATAGGGGTGAACAGCTGGAACCATTTTACGACCACCAGTCATTGGATACTTGTGACCCTTAGCTTTCATTAAGTGGAATTTTTCACCTGCTTTAAGGAAAGGTTTTTCCATTCTTCCTGAAGCGGCAACTACACCAATAGTTGCCATGCAAAAGTTATCGATATATCTTGTACGACCTGAGGGCAATCGAATCAGGGTGCCTTGTGGTGTGTGACCAACGACAGTTGCATAAGCACCTGATGACCGAACCATTTTACCGCCATCCCCTGGACGCAACTCAAGGTTACACACAAATGTCCCTTCAGTAATTTTTCCAAGGGGCATAATGTTACCGATTTCAACAGAAGCATTTCCACCAAGACTGATTTGTTGACCAATAAAGACACCTTCTGGAACAATACTATAATAACTTAGACCATTTTCAAGTGTGATTTGTGAAAGTGGTGAACCACGTCCAGGATCATGGACCAGTTCGTTAATTGTTCCAGTTATAGCAAAATTGTAAACTTCTTTTGGCGATTTCACAAATGGATACTTTGCAGGGGCAACACGTTTGTGAGTTGAAGCCCGAAAGTTTTGTCCACCGCGGCCACGCCGTTGTACACGAATACGTTTTCCCATAAGTCATGCCTTCTATATTTTAAAGTATTCCTAGTTTGATCGCTACATCAGATGCCCTGAATTCTTCAGTAAGCTTCACATAGGCTTTTTTTACGCCTTGATTGGTAATTTGTAAATTAACTTTACTAACTTTGACCTCGTAAAGTTCTTCCACAGCCTTTTTGATGTCAGCTTTTCCAGCCTTCAAGTTAACAATAAAGATAAGTTTGTTATCTTTTTCCACCATTAGACTTGCCGATTCAGTCATAAGGGGATAAAAAATTATTTCGTTATTATCCATTATGCGTTTTCTCCATAAAGGGTGTTTAATTGTTCAATGGCACCATTTGTCCAAACTGTCAGTCTTCCCGGATGCGTTCCTGGAGCCAACATTTCAGTGTTTAGGTTCAAAACTGTTGTCACTTGAACACCTGGAATGTTATTTGCTGCTGCAACAAGGTTTACACCGTCACATACCACAATAAGGGGACCAACGGCTTGTTTCATTTTACGACCGCGAAGCTTGCCTTTGCCAGCACGAATATTGCGACTGTCACGTACACGCGTAACATCGCCATCAATGCCTAAGCTGGTAAAAACTGCCTCAACATCTTTTGCGCGAGTCAAGTTTTCAATTGCGTCATCGATGATTAAGGGAATTTGAACAACTTTTTCAACCACATGCCCGCGTTTTGAAACAACTTCTTTTTTGGCAGTTGCTGCAATAGCGGAAGTTAATGCAAGTTTTGCTTCTTTCTTTGGAATATGTTTAACAATTTTCTTTTCTGCCTTTGGCGGATGAGGCTGTCTGCCACCAACAGTGCTTGGTGCAAAAGCTGCCCTCCCGCTACCACCTTTTATGCGAGGGACTCTTGCTATACCCATACCAGTGCCACGTGACTCTGCAGTTGTGCGTTTCCCTGCTAAGGGGTCTCGTCCTTGTGGTTGGAGACGATTTGATTGGATAGCTAACACTGCGCGTTTAATCACATCAGGCCTTAGTGGGGTAGAAAATACAATTGGTAAATTAATTTTCCCAGTTGCTTTACCTTGTAGGTCAAAAATTTCTGCAATTCTTTCTGACATTGCGATTCACTTACTTTCCTTGTGTAGACTCTGTTGATAGATATGTTACTTGAGGAGGTGTTTCTGAGGCTTCTGTTGGTGGACGGGCAGGGACACGTAAACGTAATTGACGTTTTTCTGGTCCAGGTACACTGCCATCAATTAAGATGTATGAACCTTTAATTTCGCCATAGCGAATGAATCCCCCTTTAACGGTTGCTTCTTTGCCGTCTTTACCAACTTTCATAATACGCTTGTTAAATTCTAAGCGCTGATGGTAACCCATCTGACCAGCTCTTGCAACTGAATACGTAATATGGTGAGGATTCCAGGGACCTAAAGTGGCAATTCCGCGTTTAGTTTTACGACCTTTGTGCTGAAGTTTAGTTACACCCCAACGTTTTACTGGACCTTGATTACCCTTGCCTACTGTTATACCAGCAACGTCAATATATTGACCTTCTTTGAATACTTCTTCAAGCGTGACTGTTTTTCCTAAAAGTTGTTTTACATAGTCAAATTGCTGCTGGATACTACCTCCACCAATTTGGATTTCGGAAATTTCAGGTTTCTTTTTAGAAAGCCCTGTTTGTGAGGGTTGGGTAGCTACAATCACACGAATTGCCGTGGTTTGATCTATATTTTTCTGCACTTTTTCCAGCATCACTTCTGTATCAAAGTTTTCAGGCAGAACTAATGCCCTATTAAGTATGGCAGGTGGATCTTTCATCCAAACTTCACTGATATTTTGCAGACCATACGGTGTTTTTGTGTACGTTTTAAAACCACAAATGATTATTGGAGGTGTCTCTAGTACGGTTACTGCTTTCATGACTTCTTTTCCAAAATGAGGAGAACGTTTCTTGTCCTCAATTGTGAATACATATGTCATACCAGCTTTGTAAGCTGCAAATCCTAAAAGCCTAGGTGAATCTGATTTAATTTCGGGCCAATAGCGTATCCTAGCTACTGGGTTTTTAGCCCGTTTCCTAGGTAAATAAGCTAATGAACCATGTCTTGGAGCATGAACTTTTCGATGTCCCATTGTACTTCCGCTTCGCGCCTGTAGCAAATATAAAATAGAGTTATAAACGTTACCGTTAAAAAA
>WQYG01000055.1 GCA_009781395.1 Candidatus Bathycorpusculum sp.
ACATTTATGATCAAACCAACAATAGTTTTGTGCATAAGCTCAGATTTTGAAAAACGAATTCCCTTTCTAACTAGCCTGCTGCACCAGGTGCGTAAAGACAAATGCTTACGCTCAATACACTGCACATTACACTCACCCGACTTTACAACACCCTCAGACAAACACACCTTGTAAACAAAATCATCATCACAACAAACAATCTTTAACTTAAAAAAAGCAAGCAACGCCCACAACTCATCAAGATACTTGTGCTCCCACGTACCAAAACAATAAGCCAAAACAACCCCCGCATCATGAGCTACAGCCCACCAAAACCAACACTGAGCGACTTATCACCCACAAACGACCACATCTCATCCACCTCAACCTGTTTAACCTCCACTTGGTTGGAGGATAGGATTTTAACCTTTAGATTTTGACTATTTAGGTTACGTATGCAGTTATAGTTTATTTGTCAGAGTCATTGTTTTGTTTTTTTTAAAATGGCTGTTATGGTGTCTTTGGATATGCCTAGGATGCGCCCTGTGGCGCGTGTGCCGGTGCCGTCTATGGCCATTTTTAGGACTTGTTTGCGGATTTCCGGGAGGCAGGCTTTGTGGGTGTATGTTTCTATAAAGTTTTTGTGTTTGCATCCAAGGTTTTTGCAGTTGTATACTTGTTTGCCTGTTTTGTTGTGTCCGTTTTTTGATATTTTATTGCTGCTACAGAAAGGGCATCTAATTTCCACAATTTTTGACACCACTTGGTTAACAACCTATAACGATCAACAAATACACCACACATTAAAACACTTTATGACACCACCATACATAGAAGTATCCCCCACCCCAAAGCAGAAGCCACCTTTTTCTGTTGATGAATGTTCATGTTGTTATGTTGTTTTGTGGGTTTTAAAACCTGAGAAACAGGCAGGGCGCAAGATAAAGATGAGAGGCGCCGAGAATGGGATTCGAACCCATGCGGACCGGATGATCCACGGGCTCTCAAGGCCCGCGCGTTAACCACTCTGCCATCTCGGCAAGGTTTAACAGTAATCAACCTTGAGGTTTATTATTGTTGTGTTTATTTGAGGGTTAGTTGTTAAATATTTAGCGTTTTTTTGTTGTTCTCAAATGAAGGGTTGGATTGGTTTTTATTGTTGGTGTTTTGGGAAAAGCAAATAAGCTTTAGAGTTAGTTTGTGTTTATGGCAAAGACTATAGCGGTTTCAATGCTTAGAGAAGTGTTGGATTCGATTTTTATAAGTGCAAGGGAGCTTTATCCAAAAGAGACTGTGTTGTTGTTGAGGGGTAAAAAGAAAAAGGATACTATTTATATTACTGATTTATTGGTGCCGCCTTTAGCAACTTATGGGTATGGGTTTGCTAATTTGCCTTTTCACATGTTGCCTATGGATTTTTCGATTATGGGGTTGGTACATTCGCATCCGTCAGGAAACAAGTCTGCTTCAGATGTGGATGTTAATAATTTTTATGGGCGGATTATGATGATTGCAGGTTTCCCATATGAAACTGAACAAGATATTGTAGCCTACAACTGTGATGGGGAAAAAATACCGATTATAATTACAGATCAATAAAACAATTATTGCATCATAATAGGCGTTATGTGTTGTTTGGTGTTTGAACTATCATCATCATCGTGATGTGTAGTTTATTTGGTAAAGGGGGGTAGTTGTTTATTGATTGATGGGTTTCAGGGTGTGAAATTAGTTAACCTGTTTATTTTTTGTGTGTTTTGAGGTTAGGGTGGTTTTTGTAAGTTTTGTTTGTATTTGTTTGTACTAAGGGTGTGTTGTGTTTTTTTGTGTGTTGGAGTTTAGGGGTTCTAGGGTTGGTTGTAGTTCTAATAGTTTGTCTGTGACTTCTTTTAGTTGTCGTAGTTCTTTTAGGATTGTTTCGCTGCTTGTGTTTCTATAGGTGATAACCAATTTTCGGCCGCCATCTATGCCGATTAGTTTTTTGATTTTATAGCCAATACCTTGTGTGTTTTTGCCGGGGTTTTTTCTGATTATTAAGGTGATGTGTTTTCGTTTGATGTGTTTTTTGGCAGGTAATTTTTCTAGGTTTTCTAATTTACATTCTACTTCATAACTTAGAGAGGTTAATATTTTAAAGATGGATTTTAGGAAGGTGTGTTCTTCTTTGTGTTTATGTTTGTCTTCATCTGTGTTAACTTTTTGAATATGTTTTTCAAGTAGGTCTTTTCCATGGGGGTCTTCTATTAAGGATGATACTCGTTTGTTTAGTTTTTTTATGGTTCGTTCTTCTTGTTTATCTTTTATGCTGTCAAATATTCTATGAACACTGTAATGTAGTCCGTAACCAATTGTTGCAATTAGAAATACGTGGGGAATGTCATGGGCAAATAGTCCAACAGCGCTAACAACGGCGTCTGCTACAATTATTGCCACAGCAATTGATCCCGCGTTAAATAATTCACTTCTTTTAACAGGTTCTCTTAGTGCATCTGCTACTTGTTCTTGGGTATGTCTATGCATTTACATAATAACTCCTAAGTTTATGTATAAGTGTTTTTTATAATGCCCGTAATTTAATTTGAATGTTTTAGAGATAAAGTTCACTATCGCTTCTGTGTTATGGTTCTGTTGGGGTTGGTTTTTTGTTGTCATAGTGTTTATCTCCTTTTAGATGTTGCGTATGTGGGGGTTTTGGTAACATTTTTTGTTATTTGATGGTAAAGATTGCAGGTTATAAAAATTTCGCTATTGCTCTTTAGGGAGCAGGGGTTTGTAAAAGGGTTTGTGTTTTTTAGGTTATTAGGTAATTAGTTATTTGTTGTGTGTTTATGGTGGCGACGGTGGTGGTGGTTGTTGGTTGTTTTGGGGTTTTTTGTTTTTGTTTAGGAGTAGGTTTAGGTTGATTTTTTGTGGGAAGTCGTTGCATTTGTATATGCGCAGCTGTCTTTGGGGTTCTATGCGGCATCTTTTTCGGGCGTTTTTTCGTTTTATGAGGGGTGCTACTTGGAAGAATGGGCATTTTGAACATAGGGTGCTTATGTTTAGTTCCTCCTTTTCACTATTCAATATGTGGTTGGCTACAATATATAGGTATCAAATATAAGCGTTGTGTTATCCACCACCACATAATAAGCAACAAAAAACAAAAACAAAAAAAGAAAGAAAGAAAGGATGAAGAGTTATTCGTGCCTTAGAGCATCTACAGGTTTAAGTTTGGAGGCTCGCCATGCAGGATATAACGCAAAGATTACACTTACACCTACACCAAAGATTAGAGCCCCAAACACCACTGTAGGAGACAACATAGGAGTAATGGTAAAGTTACCACCGCCCCCAAGTATTCCCGAAGCAAGCACCATAGCCGTAACATTAGCTAGACCCCAACCGCCAAGTATACCCATAATTGCACCCATTAAACCAATAATCACCGACTCAGCAAGAAAGATCATAAGCACCGTTCTACTCTTCATACCTAAGGCCTTAAGAATACCAATTTCTCGTGTGCGCTCAATTAAAGAAACTATCATAATGTTCATAATGCTAATACCTGCAACCAGCAAAGAAATTGCAGCAATACCAACTAAGAAAAGCTGTATGGTACTAAAAACACTTGTCAACACCGACTGTATAGCCTCAGGAGAAATCACTGCAACTTGCCCACCATAATAATCCTTAATTAAATCTGAAACTTCAGTAATTGTCGCATTATCACTATTAGTCAAAGTCACAATCATCATATCACAAGAATCAGTATCAAAGAAACTCTGAGCAGTAGATAACGGAATATACACACCCGTATCAGATGGGCCAACACCTATACTAAAACCTCCAACAGTACCCAAAACACCACTAACACGAGCCGTATAATTCTCATACACTGGCGGCAACACAGTTGCATTAAGCCAAAGCAAAGCAACATCATCACCCGGAAAAACAAATTGAGTACCATTACTCCTAGGATCACTTACACGACTACCAACAACAATAGTATCATTTCTAGGATTAAATGGAACAGTTCCATACTCAGCCTCAAAACTACTATAAGTTTGCGAGTAAGTCGCATAGTCAACACCATAAATAGTTATACTACGATTCAAGTTTTCAGACTCTGAAACAATACGACCCGACCGCTGAATTATCGCAAGAGCACTAGTAATATTGGGCGACAAACTCTCAACTTCAGAGGTCTGATTAACATACAACCGAAAACCCGAACTATCCACACCACCAAAACTTACACCAAAACCACCACCCTCATTATCCGAATCATCAATACTAGGTATAACAATTAAAGAATTAGCAGACAACCCCTGATTTAACTGATCACTAATTGTTGTCTGCAACCCCTGAGATATAGCAAGCAAAGCCACAATAGCCATAATACCAATTATAACCCCAAGAGTAGTTAAAGCAGCACGAAGTTTACGCAACTTTATCGCACTAAAAGCATAACGAAGTACATCAATCACATTCATATCAATTCACCATATCCGATTCTATTTCGCCATCAACCATATGCACAGTTCTTCGAGCTTCACGAGCCAACTTTTGATCATGAGTAACCATAATGATACTAACACCATTCTCTTTGTTAAGCTTATGAATCAACGACATAACCTCAAGAGCCGTTTTAGAGTCAACATTACCCGTAGGCTCATCAAGCAACAAAAACTTGGGCTTATTTGCCAAAGCCCGCGCAATCGCAACCCGCTGCTGCTGACCACCACTAAGCTCAGCAGGCTTATGATGCATACGATCCTTTAAACCAACCACATTAAGCAACCCCGCAGCACGCCTACTACGCTCAGCCACACTCATATTAGATATAGACATCGCCAACTCTACATTAGCCTTAGCAGTCAAACGAGGAATCAAATTAAAAAATTGAAAAACAAACCCAATTTTTAAACGCACCTCAGAGAGCCTATTATCATTTAACCGACCAACATTAACGCCCCCAACACGCAAAGTACCAGAAGTTGGCTTATCAAGGGCACCAATAAGATTAAGCAAGGTAGATTTACCGCTACCTGAAGGTCCAAGTATAGAGATAAAATCGCCGGAGTCTACCTTAAGATTTATACCCCGCAACGCCTCAACTGGAATTTTACCCAGCATATACGTTTTTCTAAGATCAATAGCTTCAACGATTGTTGACATTTCACATCACGCTCAATTCATTAAATATTTTCAGATAGGCACAGTTTGATATAAAGATATGTTAAATCCACCACCATAAAAGAAAAAAGACAAACAAAGAAAAAACAGAATACAAAAAATTAAACAATTAGCTTATTACTGTTCCAACAGGCTTATCACCGGTAATAGCTAAAAGCAAATTTTCAGGTTTAAACCCGTTAAAAACAATCAATTGCACATGATTACGTTTCAAAATATCAATAGCCATTGAATCAATAACTTGATGAATACCCACCTTATGCTCACTGCATTCAAGCACCCGAGTCAAATCATCAAAAGACATCTGATCTAGCTTTACAGCATCAGAAAATTTACGAGGATCCCTAGTGTAAACACCCTCTTGATCAGTCCCCTTAACTAACAAATCTGCCATCAACCGTTCAGCCACCAACGCACCCACAGTATCAGTAGTATGCCCAGGCTTTAGACCACCCATAACAACAATCTTTCCCTGTGAAAAACCTTCAGCTGCTTCATCAAGCGTAGTGACAACTTTAGTGCAGGCAAGATCACCAAGTTTTTCCATGAACAGTTGTGCATATAGCCTAGAAACAGATATAGCTATACGATCTTGAGCAGCTGATTCGAGATTTAAGTTTTTGGCAATACCTATGAATTCTCGAGCAAGAATGCCACCCCCTAAAATAACGGCAACTTCGTGACCTTGCAGTTTAATCTGTCGTATAAGCTCAGCATATTTAATTATTAGGTCAATGTTGACAGGTGAAGCTACAACTGAACCTCCAATTCGAACAACTATACGTACCATAGTGATGATCTCTTATTTGTAACAATACTTTCTTAATTAAAACAGTTATGCTACTTGTTAGTCCAATAACCTTCAAAATATACAATTGCTTAGAAAACACGTCAATTCCTTCACGTTTGTTAGTCCACCAGCACCCAAAATACACAATCTGTTAGAAGCCCCATTCAAAGTTTGCAAGTTTGTTAGTCTTAATACTTGCATTATTAAGATTTAAAAGTAACAACTTTGGCCTTTCGCTGTTTTAGACGGGTAATCTCAGTATCACTCTTTCACAAAAACACACGATATTTGTCTGCTCCAAACAAACCACCCAATTCCCCACACAACTAATAACTCCTAACAAAACTCATTTATCATTACCCGCCTGTTTTGACGAAGAACCATGGTTTTGGAGTAAGGCGGGTGATTTCTATGTATTATTGTGGAGGTAAGTTAATTTCAGTTTTGGAGGCGCGTCAGATTGCAGAAAGGTGGGTGATTGGAGAGGATTAGCGGGGTTTTATTTGATTATATCTGAGGTGTTAAGTGTGGTGTTTAGTTAATCATTTGGCAGTTAATCTGTTAGATTTTTTATTTGGTTAGGCGTTTTTTCATAAGGTTAATGCTGACTATGAAGAATATGGCAGCTATGAGGGTGATCCATAGGATGCTTAGGGGGATTAGGGTTTGGGTGTTTAGTCCAAAGAGAAGTTCTGTTGTGCCTGTTAGGGCGCCGCGTGTTAGGTTTACTATGTGTGTTAGAGGTAGAGCGGTTAAGGCAAGGCCTTGAACGGCGTGGGGGAGGGAGGAGAGGGGGAAGAATGTTCCGCTTAAGAAGAGCATAGGGGTTATTAGTAGAAATATGGGGTAGTTAAAGAAGTCTATGTTTGGGGATAGGGCGGTAAAGCACATGGCAATGCTTGATAGCATTAAGCCGCCAAAGAAGGCAATTATGGGTATTAGTAGGAATAGGGGGCTTGTGATTAAGGGTTGGGCAGTGAAAAAGCCTGAGATGCCAACTACTGCAAGGACTATGGTGCTATTTATTGTGCCTCGGGTGGCGCCCCAGAGTAGCTCGCCGGCTACGACTTCTTCAATACTTATAGGTGTAGCTACTATGGCATCAAAGGTTTTTTGGAAGTACATGCGTACAAAAGAGCCATAGGTGCATTCAAAAAAAGCACCATTCATTAAGGAAATAGCGACAAGGGCAGGAGCGATAAAATTGATAAAGGGTGCACCATTGATTTCAGGGATAAAGTTGCCTAAGCCAAGACCGAAAGCAAATAAATATAATATAGGTTCAAGCATAGAGGGTAAAAAGTTTACGCCTATAGTTTTTGTGAACACGTCAGCGTTTCGGCGCCAAACTTTCCACACGTTTGAGGAAATTTTGGGTATGCTAAATTTTGCAGGGGATTTACGAATGTTAACCTCAGTCATCGGCTCTAAGATCCCTCCCAGTTAATTTTAAAAATACATCTTCAAGATTTGCTTTACGAAGAGTAACATTTGGTAGTCTGTGTGTATGTAGAAAACCTTCAAAAACACTATAGGGTTCAGATGTAAAAACTTGCATACGCTCTCCAATAACTTCAACTCGAGCATCCGAAAATGTTTGCCTAAGAAGAGAAATATATGCCTCATCATAATCAAGCTCAAGCACATCCTCACCTATGTGTTTTTTAATTAATTCTTTAGGTTTACCATCCTCAATTATTTTACCATGGTCAACAATTATAATACGATCACAAAGAATTTCAGCCTCATCCATATAATGCGTAGTTAAAATAATGGTTACCTGCATTTTTTTAAGCTGACGCACCGCATCCCAAACAAGATGCCTCGCCTGAGGATCAAGCCCCGTAGTAGGCTCATCAAGCAACAAAACCTGCGGATTATGCAAAAGCGCCCTAGCAAAAATAAGACGCCGTTTCATACCGGTAGATAAAGCCTCAATATGCATATCACGTTTCTCTTGAAGCTGAAAAAACCTAAGCTGCTCCTCAGCCCGTCGCAACGCCTCAGGCTTAGAAATACCAAAATAACGAGCATAAACAACAAGATTCTTCACAACCGAAAAATCAATATCCAAATTGTCCTCCTGCGGAGCCACCCCTACAATCTGCTTAATCTCCCGACACTTACTATTAACACTCAACCCAGCAACAGTTAAATCCCCCGAAGTAGGCGGCAAAAAACAATACATCATACGCACCGTAGTAGTCTTTCCCGCACCATTAGGACCCAAAAAACCCACACACTCCCCACGATAAACCTCAAAATCAACCCCATCCACAGCTACAAAACCACCATACCGCTTAGTCAACTTTGTAGCCTTAATTAAGACCTCACGAACATTCTTATTGGAGAAAACAATCCACTCCACAGCAGCTAAACACAAACAACCATTAATAAAACCAACCCCAAAAAAACACAAAACAAACACCATACACAACACACAAACCCTACCCTAACTAACCCTACAACGCGACTCATACAAAAAAATAGGCTTGCTTTTCTTCAAATAAACACAAGTTATTTTAGGAAAAACGGAATAAAGAGAAAAGAAAAAAGACTGCAGGGGTTGTTGTTAAGGGTAGAAGCGTCTTGTTGTTCGGGGGAATGGGATGGCGTCTATAATGTTTTCTAGGTCTAGCATCCATACGATGAGTCGTTCTACGCCCATGCCAAAGCCGACATGTGGAACTGTGCCATAACGTCGTAGGTCTATATACCATTGGTAGTCTTCAGGGTTTAAGCCTTGGGCTTTCATGCGTTGGATAAGGTTGTCTTTGTTGTCTTCTCTTGCACCACCGGTACTGATTTCGCCGATTCTTGGAACCATCATGTCTACACTCATAGCAATTTCAGGGTGGTCTTGGTAGGTTTTGCAGTAGAAGGCTTTGATTTCTGTTGGGTAATCATATACAAAGAAAGGTTGGCCAAAGTCTTCGGCAAGTACTTTTTCATCCTCATAACCAAGATCAGAACCCCAATTTAGGGCAGGGTTTTTAGGTTTTAAGCGTTCAATTGCTTCTTGGTAGGTAATTCTTGGAAAAGGAGCTTTAACAGCCTTTAGCTTATTTATGTCCGCTCCAAGTTCGGCGAATTCTTTTCCGCATTTCTGAGCTATACTTTGACAGATATGAACCATTAAGCCTTCTTCAAAATTCATAAGATCATTCATATCGGCAAAAGACCACTCACCTTCCATATGCCAGTATTCAGTTAAATGCCGTATAGTTCTGCTTTTTTCAGCTCTAAACGAGGGGGCAATGCAGTAAACATTTTCAAGAGAGTACATTAAAATTTCAAGATAAAGCTGACTACTCTGAGTTAAGTAGAGTTCTTGGTCAAAATACTTTAGCCCAAATAATGTTGAACCCCCCTCTACAGCGGCAGATATGAACATAGGAGGGGAAACTTCGGTGTATTTTTGACTGTTAAAATATTCTCGTGCGGATTCAAAAACTTGATTACGAACTTTCATAACCAAATTCATTTTTCGACTGCGCAACCAAAGATGACGCATATCACGGATGAATTCTTCACTTTTATCTTTGCCTATAGGAAAAATTTCCGCCAACCCAATAATACTAAGGGTGTCTACACTAATTTCATACCCACCAGGAGCACGCTTATCTTCATGTGCAACACCTTCAAGAGATAAACTAGACTCAATGGTTAATTTCTGAGCCTCCTCCCATGCAGAACTTGCCTTCTTTACAGTACATTGAATAACACCTGTAGAATCCCGCAAAACAAGAAAAATTAACTCTTTACCTTCACGTTTACGGTAAACCCAACCTCTAATCTGAACTTTTTGATCTAAACAGCATCCATCTAAGACTTCACTTATCTTCCTTAAAGACATGTAATCATCAACCATTTCCTTAAAATTAACAACAGTAACCTAAATGCCTATCGCACAATAAACAACCATCAAATAAACATACACACACAAATAGGTTAATACGGCTATTAAGATGATTGTGATAAAATGAGAAACAACAACAATAGTAGTACACACATTTATGAGGCTCATTATTCTTCTGCAACAAAATACTACAATTTACTACTTGGTCTTCTTATAATAACACCCTTGGCTATTGGTTGTTTTATATCCCTTAAGGGTCCTCTAGTTTTCACTGCAATAATGTTTCTCACTTGCATACCTATAACCATAGGTTTAGTATACCTTACAATTATAAGCATAAAACTCAGATACGAGTTATCACCCAAAGAACTCAAAGTAAAGTTTGGAGTATTCAACAAAAAAATACCCTACACCCAAATAACAAACATAGAAAATGTACAATTAAGTCTTATGTTAAAACTTTTTGGTGCAGGTATGCCTGGATTATACTGGGGCCTATTTGGCACCTCAATAGGAAAAGTCCAAGCATACTGCACAAAACTCAAAGGAGACTACATCGCACTAACCCTAACAGACGGCCAAATAATAGTCATATCACCCAAAGACCCCCAACAATTTCTCAACGCCCTAAATCAACAAAAACCCCATCTCAACACCACCACCCTGAAAACAAACAAAATACAAACACAAATATCAAAAAAACTCATCTACACACAAATTCTAATAGTAACAGCTACATACGGCATTTTTCTTAGCTATTTTTACCTAACATACATCACTCTACCACAAATTGTGCCCATGCACTTTGACTTTAATGGCAATATAACCCGTTGGGCAGATAAAACAGAACTACTCTGGATAGCAATACTACCAATCATGTTCCCCATAATCAACGCTGCAATGGCCATAAAAATGGGCAAATACACAACACGAAACATACTAATCATGCTAAGCATAATTTTCATAGCCACCATAGCCATATTTGTACCCATAATACACGCCATAGCAACAACAGCCTAAAACCTAACACCATTTTATTTTTGTTACGAATAGTTTCTTGTTGGGATAGCGTGTAGTGGTGCTTGGTATGAAAAAGGTTATATTACGTTGTAAATAATGGGGGAGGTATATTGGGGAAAATGTAGGCATGGTTAAGTATATTTTCGTTACGGGTGGCGTGTTAAGCTCTGTTGGTAAAGGTATTTTGACGTCTTCGCTTGGGAAGATGCTTCAGGTTAGAGGTTTAAAGCCTACGGTGATTAAAAATGATCCTTATGTTAATGTTGATGCAGGGACAATGAATCCTTACATGCATGGAGAAACTTTTATCACCGATGATGGAGGCGAAACAGATTTAGATTTGGGTTGGTATGAGCGTTTTTTGGATTTAAATCTTAAACGGGATAATAGTGTAACAACTGGTGCTATTTATAAATCTGTAATTGAAAAAGAACGTAACGGTGACTATCTTGGTCGATGTGTCCAAATAGTTCCGCACATAACTAATGAAATAAAGAATCGTATTAAAAACACAGGTAAAGCAGCAAACGCGGATGTGGTTTTAATAGAGGTTGGTGGAACGGTGGGGGATATTGAAGGTTTACCTTTTCTTGAAGCTATTCGGCAGATGCGTATGGAGGAGGGTTATGAAAATACCTTGTATGTACATGTTGCGCTTGTGCCTATTTTGGATGTAACACAGGAGATGAAAACTAAACCATTACAGCACAGTGTTAATGAGTTAAGACGCATTGGCATCCAACCGGACATTATTGTTGCCAGAAGCACCAACATGATTAATCCTGACACTTTACATAAAATTGCCCTATTTGGCACCATACCGGAAAACGCAGTGTTTTGTGCTTACAACGCAGAATCAGTTTATCAAGTGCCCTTAATTTTAGACAAACAAGGCATGGGTGACTTTGTCTGTCAACGTTTAGGTTTTAACTGTACAACCAAAGAATACCAAGAATGGCAAACTTTTGTAAATGCAATCATAAACCCTGAACATGAAGTAAAAATTGCGTTAGTA
Organism: Candidatus Bathycorpusculum sp.; assembly: GCA_009781395.1. Classification (GTDB taxonomy): domain Archaea; phylum Thermoproteota; class Bathyarchaeia; order Bathyarchaeales; family Bathycorpusculaceae; genus Bathycorpusculum. Next base: position 11,842 of record WQYG01000055.1, read on the forward strand.
GGCAAATACGCTGGTTTAACAGACTGCTATGTAAGCATGAGCGAAGCCTTAAAACACGGTGGGGCAACATGCAAAACTAAAGTCAACATAGCCTATTTAGATGCAGAAAAATTTGAAAAAGACCCTCAAAGCATCCAAGAACTTGCAAACTTTGATGGCATATTTATTCCATACGGTTTTGGTTCAAGAGGAGCCGAGGGCAAAATCGCAGCCATAAAATACGCCCGAGAAAACAACACCCCCTTCTTAGGCATATGCTATGGCTTTCAACTAGCAACTATCGAATACGCACGCAACGTCTGCAACCTAAAAGATGCAAACAGCACAGAAATCAACCCCAATACCCCCCACCCCGTAATAGACCTAATGCCCGAACAAAAAAACCAAGAACACAAAAACACAACCATGCAACTAGGCACACACAAAATCCGCCTACAACCAAACACCATCGCATACAACCTATACAAACAAGAAGAAATCACAGAACGCCACCGCCACCGCTTTGAAGTCAACCCAAACTACATAGAAACCCTAAACAAAAACGGACTAGTCTTCTCAGGCAAAAGCACAGACAACAAAAGAATGGAAACACTAGAACTACCAAACAAACACTTTTACATAGCAACACAATTCCGCGGAGAATTCAAAAGCCGCCCCGGCAAACCCTCACCCGCCTACAAAGGATTCATACAAGCCTGCAAAGACAAAACACTATACAAACCAAAACCAACACCCACCTAAACAACAACAAAAACACCACACCAAAAAAATGTATGCCATTTAACGGTTAGGGTTTATGAGCATTATTGCAATAATGTTACGCTAAAACTACGTTTTTTTATAAACCCTTCCAACAAGTGAAGTACATACAGGAATTGGAGGTAAATAACAAGAGGTGTGGAAAATATAAGAGCGGATGTATCTAAATTATTGTTTCAATAGCGCGGTGATTTCCGCGCATAGCTGCAAGAAAATACAGAAACAATCAAGAGGGCAGAGCTTGTATTTGGAAAAACAAAAACAGTTATTACTTTATCCACAAAGGACGCTTTAGAAGAAACCTTATGTTTCGGATGTATGGACGGTCAAATACAAAGTAGGAATAATACAAAATATCTAAAACATTTTGCAAAACTCCACTCGAAAAGTGTTTGGTCAGAAAAAACAAAAACAGTAGAATAGCTATGAGATAAAGGAATAAATGATAGAGTTTGGTGAAAAGGCAGTTGAAACGGCAAAAAAGAACTGAAAAGGGATACTTAAGGTGATCCAGTAACAGACAAACAGGTTGAAGCGTTCACAGAAAAACTGGCCAACACATCTCCGCTTGCATATAAGAATTTTAAAAACATGCTAAAAATTGTTCGGTTCACATACACAAAAAGATACCACTCATCCAAAACAGAAAAAGCCCAGCAAAAAAATTTAAAAAATCTTGATAGACTAAAGGGTAATTTAAAGCCAATGTAAAATCAAGACAAGTATCCTAAACTATTTCTTTTTTCCAATAAGGATATAGCTTAACGGGAATTTGTCATACATTTTTGTTTCAAGATCATTGGCCATTTCCAAATTATACTCATCAAATTCCAAAACTTCGAGGCCATTATGCAGTATGGCGGTTAGTATGTCAGATATTTTATGCATATACCAATAACAGTCTTTTGCCTCATACTGAACTCCTCCTACATAATCAAGACCATCTTTATAACCATACGGACCTTTATCAAAATATGATGTTGCATAGTTTAAATTCTGGTTTTCAGACCTAAAGCTATTTTCAATAAAATAGGCAACAGGGTGTATTTCAAAAATCAAAATTTTTCCGTTTTGTTTTAATAGTCTGTTCACAACAGAGAAATATGCATTTAAATCGGGAAACCATTGTAGAGAACCCTCAGAAATGTAGATGAAATCAAAATAATCGTTATATTCCTCATCAATTTCTAATATATTTGTCCGCACAAATTTTGCGTTTAACTTTGCTATTTCAGCAAGCTGTTTAGCTTCCAAAATGGCGACATCGGAAATGTCAAAACCTATAGCTTCTTTTGCGCCAAACCTCATGAGCGATAACAATTCTCGTCCATTGTTACAGGGCATTTGTGATATTGTCTTACCATCAAAGCTAATGCCATTTAATTTGTTGACTAAAACATCGTCACAATCTCTGTTTAAAGTTGTAAAATCAGGATTTTCAAAACCAATTTGCAAAGAATTTTTTCTTGCCTTTTGATGATATTCCAAGGCTTGATTCCAAGCAATCCTATTACTGTCAAATATACTTTTTTTATTCATAATATCCTTCCTTGTAGGACATAAACTATTACTCAGTTACAGTCGATTATTTTTCAGTATCCAAGCATACATTCGATTGAATCGGTTTTATTGTGGTTTAAAATGTTAAATTTACGGTTTTGAGCGAGTTATTTGTGGTTTGTTGTGATTGGTGTGGCGTGTCCCTTTGGGGGGACAAAGACCATGGTTTCTCAAGGGTTATTTTTAGTTGGGTTTGGTTGTTTGTGGGGTGTGGGTGTGATGTAAGATCATTTACTCAATGATGCACACTCACGGTGGTATGATGTGGTCATGTCATGGTGTTTATTGGGTTGAAGAAGTTTTTATTGTTTTCTTTGTTAGATGGATGTCGTGGGTGGGTTTATGATGTATTTATGAATATATTGTTTGTTTGAGGTTGTGTAGTTGCCCACGCCCACGGTGGTATGGTGTGATAAGGACATGGGACCTTGCCGTTTGGCCATCATACCACAGGTATGGAGCTGTTTGCAGATTTTTTATTGTTTTAAAGTTTAAAAATTGTGAGGGCAGGGTGATTAAGTGACAACAAGCCCCTTTAACAACAAGGGAATTGTTGGTATTTTGCAATTGATTATGCTCTAAAAAATAGGTGAATGATGGTTGTTGGGAAATCAGCAACCCTTTAGACCGTGGCAGAATTAACCATCTCTGCTGTTGTTGGTTGTTTTTGTTTCTTTTTTGAGCGATAGAAAAACAAACCCCCCATAACTGCTACGATCGCAAGTCCAACAAGTAATAGGTAAAGTTGCCAATTACCCTCAAATAAACCCTCATCATTCTGCAACCCACCATCAGCAAAATACACATTAACAACACCCCCCTCAAGAGCCTTATTATTTTTGTATGTATTCAGCTCTTTGTCCAGTTGTTGATGAGGCAGGTTTTCATTTGTTCAAACGTATCTAAGCCTTGTTTGTCCCACGTAGTGATTAGTGACATCATTGTCTCATAGATGGCAG
>WQYG01000056.1 GCA_009781395.1 Candidatus Bathycorpusculum sp.
ATGATGTTGAGGTTCGTTATAGAGCGTTGTGCTTAAGTCGTTGAACCGCCGTATACCGAACGGTACGTACGGTGGTGTGGGAGGACGGCCACTCAAATAATGAATGGCCTCCTACTCGATTGTAACAACTGTATTGTTAATTTTTACTTGTGATGTATAGTGCAATTATGTTATGCGACAAAAATATAAGTTGTAAAAAATAACATCTATTGCATAATATATTTTAATTGAAATGTTGCGTGTGAGTATAATTTGAGATTAAACTAACGACAACGTAGAAAAGAAAGCTAAACGATTAGAAGACACAACCAAGTTTTTAGTATCATTGTTTTGGGTGAATAATTTACAGGTTACCATCCTGTAAAGTTATTCACCCTCTTGCCATCTGAGTAACTCTGAATTTTCATCCATTTTGTCAATTTAATGCCTTCTCATCATTTGGCAATCACTTAACGTTAAAACAAAAATAAAAGCCTTCAGAACAAACCCAGTGATAACGCACCAAAAAGATACGCTAACAAGCCAACTAGGAACAACAGTAAAACTATATTTTTAATTTTACGGGCTTTTTCGCGTGAAGGATTCAAAAGCAAAAACACCGAACACCCTATTAGTCCTATGTCTGTGACAAGAACAAGGGGCACAAATAGAATGCCTACTAACCCCAAAAACCATGTAACAGGTGTTAAAGCTACTGCAAACATGAAAAAAGCAACCGCCACAGCAGCTGCAACTTTTTCTCCAAACCGTACCGCCAAAGTTTTCACACCCTCAACTTTATCCCCTTTAACATCTACAATACCTTTAGCGATTTCTCTGCCCGTATTTGAAAGAAATGCCATAGACGCAAACAGTAAAACATTTAACCCAACCGTTCCAATGACCGTTACACTGCCATATATGAAGGGGATGGCTACACAGGCACTTACCAAAAAATTACCCGGCAACCCACTCCGTTTACCAACCGTCAAATAAGTTGCCGTTATCACTAAAGAAACCCCTGCAACAACAAAACAAAGCAAACCATACGGTGATACAAGAAGCGCAAACACAAACCCCACAACAATTAACCATACCATGAACGCTAATGCTTCTTTTGGTTTTATAATACCACTTGGCAGCGGTCTCTGCGGTTCATTTATGGCATCAATTTTACGATCATAATAATCATTAATCACCATAGCAGCCGCACAAAAAGTAAACCCCGTTAAAAAACCATACAAAATATTAAGCCAATTTAAATCAAACTGTGGATATGCCAAAAGAATCCCAACAAACACTGCAAACCCCATCATAGCACAATTAACTGGCCGCACTAGTTTTACGAATCCAACAAGTTTGTTCATACCACTTCTTACCGTACCTTTGTAATTGCTAAGGTTAGTTATAAAATTTCCATATAAAACATGTCTCCTGCCAATTTATTTTAGCCAAACAATCATCAACCACACAAGAACATGATTACAATTTTTCTATGTTAAGTCTGTAAAATGTGTGTATTTTCTACTGTTGCTTGTTTGTGTTGTGAAAGCAAGCTTTAGCCTGATTAGAGTATTTTTTAAAAGTCTGTTTGCGTATATATCTGCAAGTTATTGGTGAAATGTTTGGGTAACCACAACAACGTCGTTGATGCTGATGCTATTTCCGTAGGTGATTGCTGTTCTCTGGAAAAACTTCAAGTTCTTATTCCAGTGGGTGGAAGAGCTGTTCGATTGTTGCCGTTAACCGCTGAGACAAGTAAGGCTTGTTTGCGGCTTTTAAATAGACCTCTTGTCGAGTTTTCTCTTCTCTCTTTAGCTTCTCAAGGTGTTCGAAATGTAATTTTTGGTGTGAAGGGTTACACTAATTATCGTGATCTTTATGATTATTTTGGGTCAGGTTATGGTTTTAGTGCCCGTTACAATATTAAGCCTCGTTTGTGTATTAATTATCAGCCTGTTGATGATTTAGGTAGTGCTGATTCAGCAAGTATTAATTTGGAGTATTATGATTTAGAAAGTACTGTTTTTGTGGTGCAGGGGGATAATCTTTTTGATGTTGACATTAAGCACTTAATGGATTTTCATAAGGAAAAGGGTGCAGTGTTAACGATAGTTCTTCGGGAGGTTGATGATATTGAAGGGTTGGGTCTTGCAGACATTGATAAAACTGGTAGAATTAATCGGTTTGTTGAGAAACCTTTGCCTGTAGATGCTCCTAGTAATCTTGCAAACACGGGTTTGTATGTTATGTCTCCCAAAGTTAGACATATCTTTAAAGAAGAGGGTGTACAGCAAATGATTAAAGATAAAAAACGTCTTGACTTTGGCTACGACTTTATACCTTATGTTATTCAATCGGGTCGTCCGGTTTATGGTTACCCTCTTAAAGGTCGTTGGTTTGATGTAGGGACTCCTAAAAATTATTTAGAAGCCATGAAAAGTCTTTTGCATTATGGTGTTTCAATGCCCAATGTTTTTGGTGAGCAGCTATCTCTTGATTCGCATTGTCGTGTTTGGATACAAGGCGCGCATGGTGTATCTGGGCGATGTCGTGAGCAGATAATACAAAAGATTAGTCAGAAAAAAATTCATGTAAATGGAGCTGTTATGATTGGTAGTCATTGTCAAATAGCAGATGGCGTTACTTTAACTAATTGTTGTATTGATAATTTTGTTCGAATTGACAAAAATGCTGTGGTTAGTAACTCTGCAGTTTTGGATCGTGTAACAATTGGTGCCTACGCCGAAGTATCGGATAGCATACTTGGTAGACACGTAACTGTTTCCTCAAGTCAAGACCGGCCGACAAAAATTTTAAACGTATCTATAGTAGCTGACGATGTAACCCTAAAAGAAGGTTGTTTGTTGTCGGCATCAAAAATTTATCCTCATCAAACTGTCAGCGGCGAATTTGTAAATCAAATTTTGCCGTCAATTAAGCCTTAAACCATTTAAAAATTAAATATTTACTATTTTTTTTCTCTTCTTCTTCTTTTTCTTCTTTTTGTTTTTCTTGTTTTTTGTCTGGTATGGCGATGATGAAGCGTTTGCGGACTGTTGTTGCTAGTCTGCCTGCTTTTACGATTTCTGTTGCGGAGATTGTGCTGCCTTGGGGTTTTACGGAGACCATGTAGGGTGCGTGTTCTACGCCTGGTCCGTATTTGTAGACGGCAAAGTCGCAGCCAAACTTTATTCCTGGTGTGACAATTAAATTGTTTGTGCGCAGGTCGCGGTAGACGGTGTATTTGTCTTCGAATTCTTCATAAAGTTGCATGGCTTTTTCTCTTAAAGCTTTAAGGCTGACGGGTTTTTTGTTTTCAACTACTTCTATTTGTTTTGTTTCTGCCAGGTAGACGCCTTCCATTAAATCCAAAATGAGGGGTACTTCAAATTCGGGAATTTTTGGTTTTGGAATACCGATTGGTTTGCCATAGTAGGCTGTTTTGTAAAGGTTTGAGCCTTCCTGTGGGTTCCAAACGATTAGAAAGTTGTCTATGAGTTCAACCTTGATTTTTTGTTTTCCAAGGTTTTGTGACACTTTACATTACCATGGATAGCATGCGTGCGGTGTCTGCTGCGTCTTCGGCTTTGTCGGCAGAGTTTTCTAATAGTTGGAGTACATCTCGGAGCAGAAATAGTACTGGTGTATCTAGTTTGCTGCTTAAAACTTTGATGATTAATGTGCGGTATTGATTGTCAACTATGCGTTCGGCAATTTCTACGTCTTTGGCGCGTTCTAACGTTTTTTGTGATCCATAATTGAGAACCATCATGGTTTCCCGAAGTTTAAGCACTGCATCAAGTACTGAGGAGGATAATTTAATTAAATCATTCTTAATATCTGTAGGTACTATCCAGTTGTGTTCCATAATTTCTACAAGATAGAAAGCTATCCCTTCAGAAAAGTCTGCTATTTCGCTTGAGAGGTTTGTAAATCTTAGAAAATCTTTTCGGCTTATGAGAATTGCGCCAATTTCAGCAAGTTCCTGACTGACCATTCGGCGTGAATTGACTACTTCTTCTGCGCCAGCACGTATTTCTGTTACTAATTTTTTTGCGTTATCCTTATCTCCGCTTGCAAAGTATTCAACTAGTTGCGGAATTTTTCTTGAAACATCTACAACTTTACGTAGGTTATCTGAACATGCACTTAACGCTCTACGCTTCACACGCTCTTCTGTTTCTGCCGGAAGTACCAAACTATTCTTGCGCTCCTCTTCTCATCTAATCCTGTTCTTTTCAATGATGTGTATACTTGTTCATTAAAAAAGCTAACTACTTGTTTTGAACTAATTCACCTAGCGATTCAAAGTCTATTTTTTCCGTAAAGTACTGCTGCAGCAATTCTGGTAAATTCTTAATTGACGTGCGCACCTGTTGCCAACTATCTCGATCCCGAATGGTTACTGTGTTATCATTTAAAGTATCATAATCTATGGTAATTCCTAAAGCTACACCTGCTTCATCAGCCCGTGCATAACGTCTGCCAATAGAGCCTGCCTCATCATAGTCTGTCATAAAACCTGCTTGAGTTAACTGTTTCTGAAGCTCTAAAGCTTTAATGTCAAGACCATCTTTACCCATTAACGGATAAATACCCACTTGAATAGGAGTTATACATCTGGGAAAACTTAGAATTACACGATCCTCTTTAACACGATAAGCATACTCAAGAGCTACATAAAATAAACGATCACAACCAAAACTAGGCTCTACCACATGCGGAACAAACCGTTTACCCCGCTCAACAGTTTTTTGCTGACCAATCTCCACTTGCTCTTTGAAAACCTGATAATCACCCACCCTCACGTAACCCTCTTTATCCATGTCAGCAACAACTTTATCGGGTGCAATCATGGCAAGCTCTGCAGCAACTTTACTTGCCTCCCCTTTGAAGACAGGACCAAACTTTGCCATAACCGGTTTAACAACTAACTCTTCTCTCTCAACGGGCACCGGATACTCTTTGTAAACCTGCAAATCAACCCCACTTGCCCTCATATGACAATTCAAATCATAATCCGTACGATAAGCATGACCAGAAACTTCTACCCAACCCCAACGCTCAACAAGAACCTCTTGATCAAAACTCTGCGCACTATAATGCGCCTTTTCCCACGCCAACTTTTCCAAAAACCGCTGACGCTCCACAGGCACTCCCAATTCAACTAGAAGACGTTTCGCCATAGCCATAAAAAACGCTTGCCACTCACAAAGAATAACCTTCTTATCCAAAGCCTCCCGAACAGTAAAAAAAGTAACCTCCTCACAATCCCTTAAACGCGTATCACACAACAAAATCGGCAAAACCTCCCCCTCCACCTCCTCAATAAAACTACAACTTTGATTTTCAGGATCAAAAAAGAACTCTAAATCCGAAATTGTAAACTCACGCAAACGTATAAGACCCTGACGAGGAGAAATTTCATTACGCAAAGCATGACCAATCTGAATAGCCCCAAAAGGCAACTTTTCCCGTGCAATATTAAACAAACGATTAAACTCTACAAAAATATTCTGCGCCGCCTCAGGCCTACCATAACCAACCGCACCATTATAAGGACCAATAGTAGTCTCAAACATAGTCAAATAACGCTGAGGCTTACCAAAAACACCCTTACAATCTGGACAAACAATCTCACGAACCACAAACTCCTGTGAAATCTCATCCAACGACATCTTTTCTGCCTCCTTACTACTTATACCCTTTTCTTCTAAAAGATGATCAGCCCGAAAACGCATATTACACTTCTGACACTCAACCATAGGCTCCTTAAAATGATCAACATGACCACTAGCCTCAAACACCTTACTAGGCGCAATAACAGAAGACTCCATTTCAAAAATACCTATCTTTTTAACAAACAACTCCCTAAGACGCGCCTCAACATTCTGCTTCAAACGCGTACCCAACGGACCATAAGTTACAAAACCACCCACTCCACCATAAATCTCAAAAGAAGACCAAAAAAACCCGCGCCTCTTAGCCAACTCATTAATTGCAGTAAACTTGTCACACACAGGTTTTGAACATTTAACTTCATCACTTAACAAAGACTATCCCACCCTAAACTTAAACCACAGCAAATTAAAACATTACCCTACAAAAAGAACATACAAAACCCACAACAAAACAACACAAGAAAAAAAGAAACCTCCCAACCCACAACAAACCTCAACCCTCAACAATAAACCTGCCCCTTTTTTCCTCTACAACGATCCTTTTCTTAGAGGTAAAAAACAAAACGGCCATAACAACAGCCAAAGTCACACCCACAACCCCAATACAAAGAATCACAACCTCCCTCAAACTAAAACCCTCAACCATAGACAACCCATCACCATTGCCATTTGTTTGCTCACTACTATTATCACCCGACCCCGAACCACTATTACCACCAGGAGACCCCCCAATACTGCCGTTGTTATATACATCTTTACCCTCACCCTCTTCGTTTGTAATGGTGTTTCCCGAAATCATCCCATCCTGTCTATCAAACGTGCTACCCCAATGAACGTACACGCCACCACCTCTGTAGTAAGCATTATTGCCTGAAATTGTGCCACCCAACATAGTGAAAACGCCATTGTAACTGTATACACCGCCACCACCTGAAGCGGTATTATAAGTAATCTCACCACCAGACAACTCAAAAGTGCCATAATTACGCACGCCACCACCACCTGAAGCCATGTTACGGACAATTTTGCCACTTGACATAGCAAACGTGCCTGTGTTACACACTCCACCACCATAGCCACAGATTTCAGAGTCAGTAAAAGTGGTGGTAGTAGCATTGTTGTTAGAGATTTCTCCTCCCGATAGTTTAAATGTACCAGTATTGTACACGCCCCCACCATTGCCTACAGAGGCCAAGTTGCCCGAAATTTTGCCACCATACATCTCAAAAACACCAGAATTGTACACACCACCTCCCTCACGACTATAACCGCCAATAAGAATAGGCATACCGACACCTCTAACGGTATTGCCCGAAATCTCACCACTGTACACGATAAGTGTACCCCCAGATTCAACAGTTACCCCACTACCTTCCTTGCCACTTTCATGAGTTACGATAATGCCGTCAATTTTTAACACGCCGTCTTCAACAACAGTAATAGTGCTCTCACCATCAGCACCAATTAACTTGTAGCATCCAATTGTTTTGCTGCTTGTTAGTGTGATATCTTTGTTAGCAGGTATAGTAAGCGATGATCTGGATAGTGAAATGTCGTTACTAAGAGCAATGACAACAGATCCTCTATAGAATGCATTATTAATGGTACTTCTAAGCTCATTTTCAGTTTTAACATGTATGGCATTTTCCAAAGAGACTCCTCGAGAACCCATCATAAATGTGCCAATAAATACTAAAGAAAGTAGCAAAACAACAAACAAAGAAACCCCTAACACAGTTCTACGCGAAATGTGAAACTCAAACTTTGACTCATCATTTATGCTCATGTTTATTTTCCTCTATGGGTGCTTCTGTTTTTTCTTTGCCATTCTGTGTAGCAACACGCCAGTAACTATGAGAATTACTAATATGGTGCACAATATTGCTGTTTTTAAAATCCATGATACATAGTTGGCTGTCCAGTTTGCTGTGACAACGACACCGTTTGCAGGCATAGTGAAGGTTGTCGTAGTGGTGTTTGATAAGGTTACCCCGCCCCTGTTAATGCGCCATCCTGAGAATGTGTAGCCATCACGGATTCCTGCGTCTACCGTAACTACGGCTCCTATGGTGTAGCTGCCTGCACCGGTTAATTCTGCATAACTATTGTGCACAGTCACATTATAAAATCTAAGAGGTGTGCCATACATGTAGCCGATGTCATAATTGTTGTAGCCCTGTGTAAAGGGTTTTGACCAAGTGTCACTTTTTATTTGTGCATTGTATATGACATCGTGTATTTTGTTTCGATTATAAGCTACAGAGGCATAATTATTTGAAAACACCACCTCTTTAGCAACAAAAAGTCTGTTCAAGTTTAAAAAATTATCCACAACCCAAATTCCCCCTCCATTATCTGTGGCCCTATTATTGGAAACTGTACCACCAGACAAATTAAAGCCTCCTTGACCAACATACACACCTCCGCCGTCAGTGGCTGTATTGTCAGAAATCACTCCAGAAGACATCGTAAAAGTACTGCCATTATGGACCACACCCCCGCCAAAATTGGCTATGTTGCTTGAAATTACTGTGTCACCTGACATACTAAAAGAACCCGTTTTTACGTGTACACCTCCACCAAATTCTAACGCCTTATTGTTGGTAATCGCACCTCCTGATATACTAAGCATTCTAGCATCATTGTATACTCCACCTCCATTGATAGCTTCGTTGTTGCTAATTACCCCACTCGACATGGTGAAAGCGCCTCCACGGTTGTAAACGCCACCCCCATCACTTTCTGTAGCAGTATTGTTGGTAATCACCCCACCAGACATAGTAAAAACGCCTCCATCATTGTACACTCCGCCTCCAATAGTAGCCTTATTGTTAGAAATTACACCCCCAAACATAGTAAACCTGCCATTATTGTACACCCCACCACCAATACCTGCAACAGAGTTACCCGAAATCACCCCGCTTCTCATAACAAAAGTTCCCCCTGAATCCACATATACACCTCCACCCCTATTGGGTATCATTTTATCAGAACCAGTGACCGTGTTGCCTGAAATTTCGCCCTTATTTAAAATAAGTGTACCCCCCTCATAAACAAACAAACCTCTACTAGATTTAGCGCCTTTTGGTTGCATTATGATAATGCCATCAAGTGTCAACACGCCACTAACACTAATAAATCCCGTAAGCTTGTAAGTCTTCCCATTGGCGCTTGTTAATGTAATATTTTTATCTGTCTGAATGACTATCCCTTCTTTAAGAATAACATTGGTATTTAGGACAATAACTGTAGGTTGCACAGCACCATTGAGGGCCGCTTCAAGTTCACTCCAATTATTAACTATTTTCTCAGGCATTTCTGATGCAAAAGGAGAAACGTTTTGAGCGGTAGTGGCTGTAAAGTTGAATGATGTCAAGATTATTGTGCATAGTAAAGAGACAATGAAATATGATTTTTTGTTATAAAGGTGATGTTGCGAATTGAGTTTGGTTTTACTGTTTTTCCTCATGCATGGTGCCTCTGTGCTGTGTCTGTGTTTAATGCAGAATGAAGCGTTGCCTATATGTATTATTGCATAACTGTGATGTGTGGTGCAAAATGTTAAAAAGCAGAATTTATGTGAAATAAAACTGTTTCGTTTAATCTGTTCTTGGTTTTTGTTTCTTTTTCATACAGTTTATGGTTGTTGCCTGTGTGTGCTGTCTTTTATTGTTGTTATTGTTGGGTGAAAAGGGGTGTGGTGGGTTATTTGGGTTTTGTGATTAGTATTTCGTAGAGGTTGGGCCAGTTTTTTCCTGTTATGTATAGTTGGTTTGTTTGTGTGTTGTAGGCTATGCCGTTTAGTACGGCTTCTCTGTTTTTTGTGGTGTGGGGTTGGGCTAGTTCTTCTAGGTCGATGTAGGCTTCAACTTGGCCTGTGGTGGGGTTTATTATTGCAATTTTTGTGCTAAACCATATGTTGGCGTATATGGTGCCGTTGATGTATTCTAGTTCATTTAGGTTTTCTACTGGGCCTTCTGCGTCATGTACGTTTATGCTGTTAATTGTTTGGTATGTGTTGGTGTCTAAAAAGTGTAGTTTTGAGGTGCCGTCGCTTAAAATTAAGTGTTTGTTGTCATAGGTTAGTCCCCAGCCTTCAGTGTTAAGTTTAAAATTGCCCAATAAGTCAAAGGTTTCTTGGTTATAGATAAATCCAATTTTGTTTTGCCATGTTAGTTGTATAATTTTGTCATCAACAACGGTTATTCCTTCTCCAAAGTATTCTTCTGCCAAGTTTATTTGTTGTAAAATTTTTCCATCTGATAGGTTTACTCGTCGTAGACTAGATGCGCCATTTAGTCCTGTGCTTTCTATTAGGTTGCCTTTGTTATCAAATGTTAGTCCTTGTGTGAAGGCTGATGAATCATGGGGGTATGTTTGAATGACTTTGTAGCTGTATACTGGAACACCGTGAAATGTTGTTGTTTGGGTGGGGGTTTTGTTTGAGGGGGCCCATTGTGTAGTGTTAATTGCTGCTATGCTAATGATGATTATTATTAGGGTTAAGGCTGTTGTGGTGGCAATTTTGATGTGGCTTTTTTTCATACGTCATGTATGTGGGTGCGGGTTTATATGTTTTCATAAAAGGTTGGTTGTAGTAGCGAAACACTTAAGTGTACAAGAGGTGTACTGTGTCTTTACATTACTAAAATAGGATGTAGAACCAATTGGCTGTTGAAGGTTTTTTCGAAAACAAAAGAGACCCAGTAGAAGCTAAAGTCGGAGAGTTAACCCCCCAATCTAGAGCGGTTAACATTACGGCCAAAGTAGTATCCAAAACTGAAATACGTGAAATTCCAATGGGCAGAGACGGTTCACCACACAAGGTTAGTGACGCTCTGATTGGCGATGAAACAGGAACGGTTTATCTAACCCTTTGGGATGACAACATTGAAAAAATAAACGATGGTGATAGTGTTCGCGTTGAAAATGGATACGTAACTCTCTTTAAAGGAAATATACGTTTAAATATCGGTAAATATGGCAAACTTGACTTAGCAGCAAGCCCCCTAGATGTTGAAGTAAACACAGAAAACAATGTTTCAAGCAAAACATTTGAGCAACAACGCAGACCATTCCGTGGTGGCGGCGGTGGACGTGGCAGAGGTGGCTTTGGCGGTCGAGACAGACATGGCGGCGGTGGTGGCGGTGGCTACGGCGGTGGTGGCGGTGGCTACGGCGGTAACAGAGATAGAGGCGACCGACGCGGTGGCGGCGGTTACAGACCAAGATATTAAGTCTGCCAACTGTTAAAAAACACAACTTTCCTTTTTGCTTTATTTTTTTAATTCATCAATTTTTCACAACCTCAACATTACTTAACCTCTTCTTTCCTTCCATGCTAACGCTATGATAATACTGTTGTAACTGTGGCTTGTTCTTATGTGACACCTTAATATCTTACCTTTTTACAAGTTTAAATGGCCCTGTATTGTTGTTGCAAATGAACTTGTTGCGCTGAAGAACACGTCTAAGAGGTGGTTAACTTGCTGTTTTCTGGGTGAGTGACAGTTTTTCAAGAGAACTCGTGGTACGTGCCTACCATCTATAGACTATGTGTTGTAAAAATAAGATTCAACCGTCAAGAACTCTGAATGTGTTTTAACAATATCAAAACGCTTTAGCAATCAACCGATTTACTCATGAAACACGGTCTAATAAAACAACCCTTCTCTAACGCTAAATTTCTAAAATACCCTTGATTTTTAGACTATTTTCTTTCAGGAAAAGTTCTTTAAGCCGAACTGAGAAATAGCTGTCTTAGGGAATAAACATGCGTTCAGATGTTACATTGTATATTGTGGCAGCATTCTTTTTCACCCTCACACTTACAGCAACAATCCTATTCACTGAAATAGATAGAATATTTTGGATAATTCTCTCTACAAGTCTTGGCATACTCTTTATCGGCGCAGGCTACAGCCAAAGACCAAAAACAAAAACCAACATCAAAACAATACCTCAAACCACCCCTACTACAAACGAATCTCCACCGGTAGAACCAATAACACAAGAGGCTCCAGTTGATGAGGCTCCAGTTGATGAGGCTCCAGTTGATGAGGCTCCAGTTGATGAGGCTCCAGTTGATGAGGCTCCAGTTGATGAGGCTCCAGTTGATGGTTTGCCGTCATCTGTTGAGTCAGTTCCTGCTGAGGGCTCTCAAACATCATCATTAGTAGATGCGCCCGCAGAAGAAACAGAGCTTATAAATGAAGAGTCACAGTCACCTCCACAAGAACCCGTATCAACAGTAGCAACTCAAAACAATGATACAGCGTCTACACAAGTCAAACAAACAGAAGAAAACAATACTGATGATGAAGTGCCCTTAACAAATGTCAAAGGTGTTGGCGAAAAAAGAGCAGCACAACTTAACGCTTTGGGCATAAACAATGCTAAAGAATTATCCCAAGCATCCGCTGAGGACCTGGCAAAAAACCTCAAAATCTCACCAAAAATTGCTGCTAAACTAATCGAAGCCGCAAAACAACAATAACAATAATGACAATAATAACAATAAACAAGACCGAATGGATGCGCACAAACCAATTTTGTGCTCCTTCACAATATTCTTTTTTCTCTCCACATACACAATAGTAACTGTTTGTTTTAAAAAAAACTAGACAAAAAGTTAGCTAAATTTCTTTTTAAAATATAACCCATGTTCTTTACCATAATACCATCTAAGTATCCCCATTTCTACATAACCCATTTGCCTATACAACGCTAACGCAACATAATTAGCCTGACGAACCTCTAAACGACACTCAAACACCCCACACAACTTTAACACCTCCTCACACTTAAAAAGCAACTTTCGAGCCACACCCCTCCTCCGAAAATTCACAGCCACATTAAGCGTAACAATATGCCCAAAAACCACCCCCTCCCCTTTCTCACTTTTATCCCTATCTTTATCCAACTGTACAATAACAAACCCCACAACTCCACCATCAGCCCCCCTTGCAACCAAACTCGTAGAACTATAATCCCTCAACAAATACAAAAGCTGCTGCCTACTAAACGCTTCAGACGTAAAACACTGCCTCTCAAGCGCAACAATGGCCTCAAAATCCTTAGATACTGCAGACTCAATCTCTACATCCAAATTTTATCCCTACATTACGATTTACCATGATAATTCAAACTTTACGGTTAACTCTTCGAAAATGACAACCTAACATGATGCTACTGTAGCCTGTTATTTTGGTGCAGAAATGATATGTCACCTTTACTATGGTGTTTGTTGTATGTTGCTTTATTGACTGTATCGTTAGTGTATTGTGTTGCGTGGTTATGTTTATAAAGTGGGTGGATAGTGTTGTTATGTATTATATAAAATATCTTTGATTAGGTGTCTTAGTTGAATGATATATGTTTACACATAACGTCTGGCTCCAAATTTGATTTGCACAAGCATAATTGCAGTAAAGGTAACATTTTATCTTTTGTTGCTTTATTATTCATATTTGTGTTGCTCTTGTCTTCTTTTGTTTCTACGTTTAATGTTTTTTCTTCATTTGTTTCTGCGGCTGAACCTGTACAAGTTGGAACTGAGGCCACGCTTAGGTCTGCGGTTAATAATGCTGTTGGTTCTACTGTTATTGCTTTTACTGCAGACATTTCACTTACAAATTCAGCGCTTAATATTCCGGCTGGCAAAGATATTACTCTGACAAGTGTTGGTAAATCTACAGGTTTTTGGAAGCTCATCGGTGCAGACAATCAAGCCACCATTAATGTTGACGGTAAATTAACCCTTGAAGGTATTATTGTAACTCATACTGAAGACTCTACAGGCAGAGGCGTAACTGTTGTTACTCCCGGTAGCATACTTGTCATGTCTGGTGGCGCAATTGTTAACAACACTGTAATAGGCAGTGGCTATATTCCATGTTATGGTGGTGGTGTGTTTGTGGGTTCTGATGGTTCTTTTACTATGAGTGGTGGTATGATCTCTAACAACACTGTAGTGGGTGGTTACGATTATTCTTCTGTCGATGTTAGCGGTGGTGGTGTGTATACTAACGGTTCTTTTGTGATGTCTGGTGGTGCGATTGCCAACAATACTGTTATGCGTAGTTATTATTACTATGTCGCTGGTAGTATGGGTGGTGGTGTGTTTGTGGGTTCTGATGGTTCTTTTGATATGAGCAGTGGTGTTATTGCCAATAACAATGCTACCGCTGGTGGTGGTGTGTATGTATCTTCTGATGGTTCTTTTACTATGAGCAGTGGTATAATTACCAACAATACTGCCCGTGATGGTGGTGTGTATGTGTCTGGTGGTTCTTTTGATATGTCAGGTGGTGTGGTTGCTAACAATGCCGATAGTGGTGTGTATGTGTCTGGTGGTTCTTTTGATATGTCAGGTGGTGTGGTTGCTAACAATGTCAATAGTGGTGTGTTTGTGGGTTCTGATGGTTCTTTTACTATGTCTGGAGGTACGATTACAAATAACACAGTTGTCGGTGGAGTGTGGTTTGGTTATGGTGGTGGTGTGCACGTGTCTGGGGGCTCTTTTGTTATGAATGGTAATGCAGTGGTTGCCAACAACACAGCTATTCTAGGTTTTGGTGGTGGTGTGTATGTGGGTTTTGATAGTTCTTTTACTATGTCTGGAGATGCTGTGATTGTTTACAATACCGCTAGCATGGGTTATGGTGGTGGTGTGCACGTGTCTGGGGGCTCTTTTGTTATGAATGGTAATGCAGTGGTTGCCAACAACACAGCTAATAGTGGAGTGAGTTCCAATGGGGGTTTTGGTGGTGGTGTGTATGTGTCTGGTGGTTCTTTTGATATGTCAGGTGGCATACTTTCCAACAATACTGCTACCTATAGCGGTGGAGGAGTGAATGTGGCTAGTGGTTCTTTTGATATGTCTGGGGGTGTGCTTGCCAACAATACTGCTATTAGAAGTGATGGTGGTGGTGTGTACCTGTCTACTGGTTCTTTTAGTTTGTCTGGTGTTGCTGTGGTTGCTAACAATACTGCTCGAGAGCGAGGTGGTGGTGTGTATGTGTCTTCTGATTGCTCTTTTACTATGTCTGATGCGAGCATAGTTGCAAACAATACCGCCCTTTATGGTGGCGGTATATACGTGTCTTCTGATAGTTCTTTTACCCTAAACAACGGAGTAATTGCAAATAACACAGCTCGTGATGGTGGCGGTATATACGTGGCTACTTGGGGTTCTGCTACGTTAACTGGAGGTACAGTTTCAGGCAATGTTGCCTCAGGTAATGGAGGCGGAGTTTGGATTACAGACAACCCCAATGAGGTAGCAGATTTTAGAAAACTTTTTGTTGATACCGGCGTAGTGTTTACAACCTAAAATCTGCTAACTTTTGAGCACATACAGATTTTTAAGGCTATTTTGACAAACACACCCTTTTTTAACCCACAAACCTTATATGTATATGCAACAATAAGCACATACAAAACGGTTTG
>WQYG01000057.1 GCA_009781395.1 Candidatus Bathycorpusculum sp.
GATGTTTCAGTTGCCGGGAGAAGCAGCATATTTTGGTGAGATGACTGAGAAGCAAAGAGATCTTTATACTGCTCTTGGAGTTGAGCCCCCCTCATAGATATAATTTTACGGGATTTCAGGATAAAAACTTCGACACCTCATCTTGAAGTAACCACAAGACCAAAAAAGGGTGATACAACATGGCAGTTTATGGATATGTCAGAGTTTCAAGCACAGAACAACACGAAGACCGACAAATAATGGCAATGAACAAACTACAAATACCACCCCTAAACATTTTCACAGATAAACAAAGCGGAAAAGACTTTAACCGACCCGCATACAAAAAATTAACCGACAAACTACACCCAGGCGACCTCCTCTACATAAAAAGCATAGACAGACTCGGACGCAACTATAACGAAATACAAAACCAATGGCGCATACTAACAAAAGAAAAAGGCATAGATATCGCAGTAATAGACATGGCAATGCTAGACACCCGACTAAACAAAGACCTAATGGGCACATTCATCGCAGACCTAGTACTACAAATCCTCTCATTTATAGCACAAAACGAACGCGAAAACATACGCAAACGACAAACCGAAGGCATAGCCGCCGCAAAAACAAAAGGCATACGCTTCGGACGCCCAACAAAACCCCTACCCACCAACTTTACCGAACTCATAAAACAATGGCACAACAAACAACTCAACAAAACAGACATACTAAAAAAATGCAAAATAAGCGAATCCACACTTTACCGCCGAAGAATTGAACTGCAAAAAGGTATTCAATAATTTTCCACAAAAAACCATTCAAAAGGTGTACTTTTTGACAGAAAAATTTCTATATACTGCATCTCATAAAACTGTAAAAAAAAGGGAGGTTATATGTAAAATTGACCATCTTGCAATTCGAAAACCATGTCTTCAGGCCACAGAATTCTGTTGAACCATGTCTTATGACTTATGTCAAAAAGTACACTATTTGACAATTAGTTAAATAAATTTAACTATTATTATACAAACGTTTAATAACGTATGCATGATGGATGATTATGTAATGAAAAACGGAGAGACATTAATGTGACACAAGATTATGTAAACAAAATACAAGGTTATGTGGGCAAATTTTTAAACATGAAATTTTATGAAAAATTATTTATAATTGTGGGTGTTGTTTTGGTGATAGGGGTGGCGGCGTGGGTCTTTACTTCGGAAACTGGTGGTGGCTTATCGGGTCGGTATGAATCTGCCACAGGTTCAAGTTTGGAATTTATTGGTGGAAACAGGGTTAAACTATATGGTGTTGTTGACTATGATACTAGTTCTGGACAGGTGACTTACAAGTTGAGTGGAAATCAGATATCGCTCGAGACTACTTATGATAATGGTGATACGCGTTTAACGAAGGGAACAGTTAGTGCTGATAAACGAGAAATCGTAATTAATGAAAGAGTGTATGTGAAAAAGTAACATGCATTAATTTTTTTATCTTTTTAAATATGTGGTATTCAGATAAAATGCTAAATTTATGTTAGGTTTTGGAGAATTATGTATGAAAATTAATGAAATATTTCTAAAAATGTTATTGACCATTTTTTTTGTCACTTTAATTGTGAGCTTATCACAAACGTTAATGATAAGTGCAGTGGACACAACCTATAGTACGTTAATACCTGAGAACGCAAAGCACATTCAAACTGCCGCGCAGCTTGCAGACATTGGTGGAATAAAAAGTGCTGGTGAATATTATGTACTTGATAACGACATAAACCTCGTTGACGAATGGGTACCAATTGAAGATTTTAGTGGCACATTTGACGGCCAAGGTTATAGCATAAACAATTTATACGTGCTGAAAAGTAGCAATAGAGAGAACGCTGGATTATTTGGAACAGTAATTAACGTTGTGACAATAAAAAATGTAGGAGTAAACATCAACTCTAACGGTGTAACCGCTAGCTCTAGTTCTGGTTATACCTCTGCTGGCGGTTTAGTCGGTCGTATTAGTGGTAGTATTAGTTGTAGCATAAGTGTGATGAATTGTTATGTCACAGGTGATGTAACCGCTACCTCTACTAATTCTATTGGTTACGCTTGTGCTGGGGGTTTACTTGGCATGAGTGATATTTATTCTTCTTCTATAGATATAACGAATTGTTATGTTGTGGGTGATGTAACTGCCACTTCTCCAGGTTATGTTTATACAGGTGGTTTAGTCGGTGCTAGTTGTAGTGTATATGTGGGGAAATGTTCAGTTGTGGGTGATGTAACTGCCACTTCTCCGTCTGGATATGCTTATGCAGGAGGTTTAGTCGGTGGTGGTGATAATGGAACTGTGGAGAATTGTTATGTTGTGGGTGATGTAACTGCCGTTTCTTCTGCTAGTGTTGTTTATGCGGGTGGTTTAATTGGCTCTGGTCCTTCCCTTGTAAATATAAGAAATTGTTATGTTGTGGGTGATGTAACTGCTACTTCACGTTTTGGTCGTGCTTATGCTGGAGATTTAATTGGCTCTGATCGTCGCGATAATTATGTAAGTCATAGCTATTTTCTTTTTGATCAGACCGTTAATGGCGGTACATTGAGTTACGTTGGTGAGTCTCTTTCATCTGATGCCATGAAGAATCAGCAATCGTTTATCGGGTGGGATTTTGAGAATATTTGGGCAATTAATTCCAATACAAACGGAGGATACCCCTATCTCAGGGGTTTAATTGCGAATAATGGAAATGGTTCGTTGGAAACAACCACGCCTCAAAGCGATGGAGATGACAGTTCTTTTTTAAGCGACCAGTCAACTCCTTCTACTGGTTCTAACTCTTCAAGTGGTGATGGTCAGCTGGGTGGGTTTAGGCTGTTGTTGTTCGTAGTTGTGGTAGGCGTTATATGGGCAATAATAGGTGTGTGTATATTGTTATTGCGTAAGCGGAAAACAGGTGTAACAGTTGTATAGGTTAAACAGATAAGACTCTTTGCGCTTCTTTTCCTTTTTTTACTGGTGTTGTATTTTTTCATAGTTGTCCGTGTATGGATTGTGTTCTTGTTTTTTCTCATCTGTTAGTACCTTTGATTTTTGTGTTCTTTTGCTGATTTTTGGTAGTGATGCATTTTATTATTTTACCGCCATTTTCACAGGTGGTTATTTTTTTGTTATTGTAGTTTTATGGTTTTTTGGTAACTGTTTAGTTGTGTGGGTGTTTTTGAGTTGTTGGTGTGCATATTGTTTACATAGTGTGCGTGGTGTGGTAGAGTAGGTAGTGGTTATGAATAGAGTGGAGTTGGAGAAGTTTAGTAAGGCTGAGTTGATAGTTGTGACTTTGATTTTGCGATCTAAGATTTGTTGTATGGTGTTAGATGTGTTGATGTGTAGTAGGTTGTGTTGTGGGAGTGGGTTGTGTGGACGATAACAATGTTAAATTTTTTGAGAGTAGGCGTGTTCGTACTGTTTGGGATGAGGAAAAAGAGGAGTGGCTTTTTTCGGTAGTTGATGTTGTTAGTATATTGACAAACCAACCGACACAACGTGGAGCAAGTAATTATTGGGCTAAATTAAAAGAACGTCTTAACGCAGAGGGTGCAAATGAACTGCTGACAAATTGTCAGCAGTTGAAAATGTTGGCAGAAGATGGTAAAATGCGTTTAACTGATGTTGCGGATACCAAAGGAATTTTGCGTATTATTCAGTCGGTACCTTCGCCTAAAGC
Source organism: Candidatus Bathycorpusculum sp. (assembly GCA_009781395.1). Classification (GTDB taxonomy): domain Archaea; phylum Thermoproteota; class Bathyarchaeia; order Bathyarchaeales; family Bathycorpusculaceae; genus Bathycorpusculum. The sequence goes on from WQYG01000057.1 coordinate 3,695, forward strand.
TGAACCATTTAAAATTTGGCTTGCGACGGTCGGTGCGGATAGGATTGATGAGGCCTTTAACCCTGAAATAGCGATTGACCGTGCTTTGGCTACATATTTGAAGAAAGGCTATTCTCGTGAGTGGATTAACCAGCGTTTACAGGCTATTCAAGTCCGTAAAGAACTTGTGGACGAGTGGTCGGATCGAGGTGTAAAGCAGGGGGTTGAATTTGCGATTTTGACCGATGAGATTACGAAGGCTTGGGCAAATCTTACGATAAGACAATATAAGAATCTGAAGGGGTTGAAAAAAGAGGGTTTGAGGGATAACATGACGACTTTGGAGCTTGTGCTAAATATGTTAGGTGAAGCAACAACGACGGCAATATCAAAAAAAGAAAAGCCGAATACTTTTGAGGAAAATAGAGAGGTTGCAAAGCGTGGTGGTAGTGCCGCTGGGGTTGCGCGGCAAGCTGTTGAAGCGCAAACAGGTGAACCTGTTATAACCTCAAAGAAAGCGGTTGATTTCACACAGCTCATCACCAACGTAATTGAATATAAAGTTGAAGATAAAGACGACAAAAACAAAGACGAACATAAGGAATAACTAACCCTATCATTGGATGTGGTTGTGTGCATTTACGTAGAGAACTCTGATAGCTGTGGTGTCTTGCTGATTTGAGACGATTCACAAACAACCCTAACCGACAATCGTGACAGCAAAATCATTTCAGTATCCACACCATTTAGTACGTAACACGTATGTTTAGTTTTCTTTATTTCTTTGTTTTGCCAAGCTTCAATTAGCTTTTATGTCATGGCGTTATGGAGATTACGCTTGCTGCTTCCAAGTAATTGTTAGGAGCGTAGGATTTCATAAATGTGTGTACCTTCTTGTTGCGTAAGATTCCAAAGATTTTACACTGCACCCTTGGCTGTTCAAAAATATGTTCACTAATTACACCACCCATACACCGTATGCACTCTTTATCATACACTACATATTGTGATTCGATCAGTTAAACTTGAGTTTTCAGTCAGTCCCCTATCCACACCCAAACACAATACATTAACCCCTCGATATCGGTGTGTTTTCTGCTTTTTGCAGTTGTTTGTTGTGGATTAGGTTTTTGAAATAATGCTTATAAAGCAGCACTTAATCTGGGTTAAATCAAAATACAGCCGTAAGAGTTGCTTGTATGGATGCGAATGTAAAAACTAAACACAAGTTGCGTATTTCTCGTAGAACTGCGCTATTGGTTTTTTTGTTTTTTGTAGTGTTGGCTTCTTCTTTGTTTTATGTATTTATGATGAGTGGCGATAGTTCTTCTTCTTTGGAGGGTGTGGTACATGTTAGAAGTGAAAGTGAACTTGTAAGTGCTGTTGATGAGGCTGTTGATTCCACAGTTATTATACTTGATAACGATGTCACACTTACGGGGTCACTTGTTATTTCTGCTAACAAAAACATCACATTAACAAGCAATAGGGCCACTGTCTTTTACAAGTTAATTGGGGCAAAACATGAGAGTACTATTATTGTTGAGAATAAGGGTGTGTTGAGGCTTGGACGCATTGTTGTAACACATGCTTATGATGATAGGGGTGGCGGAGTGGATATTAGTCCTGGTGGCACTTTTGTTATGTTTGATGGCGCAATTTCTGGCAACAAAGCTTACTTTGGGGGTGGTGGCGTGTACAACAGGGGTACTTTTATTTTGTCTGGCGGCAAAATTTCTGGTAATGATGTCTATGCTCATCCTTCTTCTCGAAGTGGGGGTACCGCTAGCTATGGTGGTGGCGTATACAATATGGGCGTTTTTAGGATGTCGGGTGGTATAATTTCGGGTAACACGGCGTACTGTGCTGGGGGTGTGAGCAACGATGGTACTTTTACGATGTCAGGTGGGGTGATTTATAATAACAAAGCAATTGTTGACGGCGGTGTATATAACGCTGCAAAAGGTACGTTTAATTGGCGTGGTGGCCTAGTTTTTAGTAATAGTGATGTGATTGTATTAATTTGTGCGATTAGTTTGATTTGTATTATTGGGTTTTTGTTTTTATATTTCAAACAGAGAGAGAATAACAGGAAAAGCTTGGTGTGTTAAATCATTTTGTTGTCTAGTTTGTTAAAAAGTTAATTAGTCAGGTTTATCTCCTTACTTGGAATTCTTACTTGGTGTATGTTGTATGTCTGATGTTAAAGTTGGTGTTTCTATGCTTTATAGTTTGGGTGAATCGTTTAATCGTATGGTTAAACGGTTAGGTGATGAGGGTACACGGTATATTGAAGTTTTGGATGATGGTGCGCATGAGTTGAATAAAAGTCGTGTTGGTTTGCTTGGTGAGGTTGCAAAGAGTTATGATTTAGAGTATACGGTGCATGCGCCGTTTGCTGACATAAATATTGCTTCTCCTTCTCGAATGATGCTTGATGCTACTTTGAAGCGTCTTACAAAGTCTCTTTATTATGCTCATGCTTTAGATGCTAAATTGTGGGTTTTGCATCCGGGTGCTAAGACTGGTATATCTCAGTTTTATTTGGGTGCAGAATGGAAACAAAATATTCAAAGTATACAGGAACTTTACGTTGAAGCTGAGCAGCTTGGGGTAGAGATGGCTATAGAAAATTTGCCTGCTAAATACTGGTTTACAATGAGTTGTCCTGAGGATTTTCATAAATTCTACCGGGAAACTAGTTTGCCTGTTGGTATTGTGTTAGATGTTGGGCATGCTCATCTTGAAAATCAAATACAGCCCTTCTTTGAGCAGCTTGCTGATAAAATTGTTCATCTACATGTAAGTGATAATAATGGCGTTAATGATGATCACCTAGGAGTTGGTCATGGCACACTTGATTATGACTGGCTTGCAAAAACTCTAAAAAAAATTAACTATGATCAACGTGTGGTTGTTGAGTCTTGTGATCATGTATCTGAGAGCCTACAAAAACTTAGAGCGATGCTGAATTAGCCTCTTTAAGGGGTAATTCTATTATTAAAAAATCTTCTGCCATTACAGAGTTCTCAAAAACTTTTTTTGCTTGATCTAACAACAGTTCTGCGTAGGGATATCTTGCGCTGATGTGTGTTAACACCAGTTTTTTAGCGTTTGCTGCTCTAGCTTGATTTGCTGCTTGAGAGGCAGTTGAATGCCCATTAATTTCTGCTTTTGATGTTAAGGCATCATCAAAGGTGCAGTCATGAACAATTACATCTGCATCTTTAGCAAAATCTGCAAAAGCCTCAAAAGGCATGGTATCTCCGGTGTAAACAATTTTTCTTCCCGCTCGATTTGGACCCATAACTTGCTCCGGATTTACAATTTTACCATTAGACAGGGTAACAGTTTCGCCTCTTTGAAGTTTAGCCCACAACTCCCCCTTAGGCAAACCATGGGCGAGAGCTTTTTCAGGGAAAAACTCGCCTGGATGAGGGTTTTCCTCAAAAACATAACTATAACTCTCAATAGTATGATTAGATTTTACCGCTTCCACTAAATATCTTTCTTCCTCTACAATAACGCCTGGCTTAACAATCTCAAAAACTTCCACTTGATACGTTAACTCAAAATTAAGCGTTTGTTGACAACAAGACAAAAAACTTTGAATTCCTAAAGGACCATAAATTTGGAGAGAATTTTTTCTATCCATTAACGCCATAGTTTGCAGTAAACCCGGTAAGCCTAAAACATGATCACCATGCAAGTGAGTGAGGAAAATTTTGGTTTTTTTGTGAAAACTAATCTTTGCAGACATCATTTGACGTTGAATGTTTTCTCCACAGTCAAATATCCACTGCTCTGTTGAACTTTGCAACACTGTAGCAGGCAAACTACGTTTAAGTGTAGGCACCGCAGCACTTGTTCCAAGAAAAATAAGCCTCATGCTCAAATTTTAATCTCCTTACAATTTTTCTTTTCAAACACTGCAACTTCTCTTGTTAAGGTGCTATGCACATAGGCAAAATGAGATTCAACATGTTTAAACCCTATTGAGGTGCCAATGGCGCTAATGTTTAACGTTTTAGGTGAAGCAATACATATCCGATGACCCTCTGGTAGCAGACTGTAGGCAGATGTTAACACATCACACACCAGTTCCAAAGTGGTTGCCTTAAGAGTGCTCGCTGAACGCCCATAAGGCGGATCTGTTACCATGCTGTCCACTTTAAAAAACGGAAGTTTACGTGCATCAGCTAAAACTAGTCCTTCAGCATTAATGCTAAAAAAACGCAAATTTTTCCTACACCCCACAACCATCCGTTTAGCCGCATCCACCCCTAAGGCATAACATCCAATATATGTTGCTTCAATTAAAGAACTCCCCGTCCCACAAAAAGGATCAAGCATGGTTCCCTCCGTTTTAGCATGAGCTAAATTTACCATACATCTTGCAAGTTTAGACGGCATTGCTGAAGGATGAAAAAACGGTTTCTTACGTGGACGCCGCTCAGAAAAAGTTTTACTGCTAACCTCTGTAAGCTTTAAACCAAAAACAAGCTTTTCATCAGTAATTATACCAATAAACGTTTTATCCGGATGCTTAAGATTCACCTTCGCCTCTGGAGCCTGATTAAGAATTTGACGCCCCAAACTAATTTCAAGCTCCATGGTGTTTATGGTTTGATCAGCATAATTTTTTATCCTATTTATCCTAACAACAAAACTCTCTCCCGCTTTAAGAACACTTTTAAAATCTACCTCTTGAACAACCCTAGCTATGTCTACATGATTTGCCTCTGAAACAAACATTTCCAACGCACAAAGCCGTGTAAACGCCGCCCGCACAGGTATGACTTTAACACTTTCAACATCTGCTTCCAAACGCAAAACTTGATCCATTAACTCAACTATCTTATAGGCATAACCTTCTGTTTCCAAAATTGCCCTAGCTTCCGATGCAGGTAAAGTCAGGTTTTCACCCGAAAGCAAAAAGAAAAGCCTAGACACTTAGATGGCGCCTTTGAGCTGTTTACTTATAAGCGGAGCCAAACTAACTTTACTGTAGACTCCCGGAACACTATCAGTTCCAACAATTTCTTCAACCCCAGCCTCCAAAATACGCTTTGAAGCATCCCCTATAAGCAATGGATGCACACATGCTGTGAAAACATGTTTTGCACCCCGCTCTTTTAGAATTTTTGCTGCCCCAACAATCGTACCCCCTGTACTTATAATGTCATCAAAAATTACAACTGTTTGCCCCTCTACATCTAACCCTTCAGCTGACTGAACAGTTTGACCGGTGTAACGGTCACGCACCTTACTTAAATGCCCCACCCCTCCACCTAAAACTTGCTGCGCTTCTTGAGCAATATACATCGCACCTTTATCAGGTGCAAGAGCAAAAACATTTTTATGACCTTGTTTTACAAAATACTCTGCTAAAAGAGAAATACCGCTAACCGTTTTTGCCAAAAAAGGAAACTCTGACAAAACATGCTCTGAGTGTATGTTTACAGTTAACAAATTATCTATACCTGACGCCCCAAGCATACGTGCAATAGTTCCAACACTTATACCCTCGCCTGAAAGAAACATTTTATCTTGCCTAGTGTACGCAAGATATGGCACCACAGCTGTAACTTTATTTGCACCGGCACGTTTAGCCGCATCAGCCATAAAAGCCAACTGAAACAGTTTACCATCCTGCATTGGTGGGCATGTAGTTTGAATGATTACCACGTTTTCCCCTAAAACATTTCCCTCTAATTTGACATATGATTCACCATCTGGAAAAATCTTTGACGTTACTGGAATGTTTTGAATGTCTATAAGGCTTGAAACATTTTCAGCAAGCTCAATTGAAGCCGGACCTAAGATAATCTTCATGAATACTCCTCTTACATTTTAAATACAACTTGTAGCTTTAAGGCTTTATCTTACAAACCCGTTTTCATTTTCACTTTAATGGCCCTCTCTACTATCTGTAAAGGTCTATCTTTCGCTTATTTTAAATACCCCTCTATGGTACATCAATTATAAAGTGTGAAACTAATGCCCGCAGACTCAGACAAACAACAACAAGAAACAGAAACAACAACTGAAAAATATGAATTTATAGAAGACCTACCAGGTGTTGGACCTGCAACAGCTCAAAAACTTCGAGAACTAGGATACCACACCGTAGAATCCCTTGCAATGGCTACTACACGTGAAATCGAAGCGGTAGGCGTTAGTGATAAAAAAGCGTTCCAAGTAATTCAAGCCGCACGATCATCAATTGGCGTATCCTTTATTCGTGCTGATCAACTATTAAAACAACGCCAAAGCATTGCCCGCCTAACAACAGGAAGCAAAGCTCTCGATAAAATAATTGATGGCGGCCTAGAAACTCAAACAATAACCGAATTCTACGGCGAATATGGCTGCGGAAAAAGCCAAATCTGCCATCAACTCTGCGTAAACGTTCAACTACCTATTGAACAAGGCGGACTTAACGGCGGCGTATTGTATATTGACACAGAAAACACTTTCCGACTTGAACGTATAGTTCAAATGTCCACACACTTAGGACTAAACCCTGAAGAAGTTGTAAAAAACATAATTTACGCTGAAGCCTACACCTCAGACCACCAAATGTTTCTACTAGAAAATGCTGACGAAATAATTAAAGCAAACAACATCAAACTAATCATCGTTGACTCGTTAACAGCACACTTCCGCAGTGAATACATAGGCCGAGAAATGCTCGCTAGCCGCCAACAACGACTAAACAAACACATGCACAAACTCACCGCTTTAGCTCGCGCATTTAACGCTGTTGCAGTTGTAACAAACCAAGTCATGGCAAAACCCGACCAATTCTTCGGCGACGCCATTCACCCAATCGGCGGAAACATTGTTGGACACACCAGCCAAACACGTATCTATCTACGACGTGCATCACATGGCCCAATACGCATTGCACGACTTGTTTCAAGTCCTTATTTACCTGAAGGAGAGGAAATCCTTAAAGTAACCGAAAACGGTATAGAAGATGTCTCTGAAGAAGAGAAAGCAACTAAATCCCGTGGTCGCTAAAAACATGCCTATACCTCAAGCATTAGTAACACGCTACTTCCAACTAATTGTTAGCAGACAATTTGCTGAAGCTGAACGTGAACTAGAAAGAGTAAAACAAAAACTACAAAAAACTGAATGGAACAGAGGCTATTTCCGTGCATTATACGGAATGTACTTATCAAAAAAAAGTGCCAACGACAACTATGCATTCTTTTCAAAAATGGACTTAAGCGATAAAGTATCACTCCACGCTTACAGACGAGAATTTCTCGATAACATGCGCAGTGGACTTCACGGCGATTTTGACCGTGGTTACTTTTCTGCTTGGGCTGATTGTATGCGTATTCTAACTCGTATGAACATCCCCGCCCCTGCAAATACACATAGCCCAAAAACCGAGAATGACGAAGAAACCATAGAAACTGTTCGCAACGACAAGAGCCAAGCAACCATCGCAAACTTTTTCAACGGCGGCAAAGGTATAGCAAAAACAAAAAAGAAAGAACCTACACCTGAAATAACCGTTACAGATACAACTGAAAAAGAATAAAAATATTTATAAAATTTTCATTTTATTTTTTTAGAGCGGTACTGCATACGTATTTACATAGATTATAGTGTAAAGTAGTATGTAGAACGCTAACCAACCTAAAAAGTATATACCTATACCTGTCATTGTTATTTTTGAGGGTGTTTCCACTTGATTTTGAAATTTCATTTTTAGCAAACGGAACGATATTAAATAAATTAACAGCGCAAGTGAGATTGAGTAAAGCAGAACACTTATTCCGTCCATACCATGCGATTCTAGAAAAATCGATAAAACTGCACATATTGCTCCTGCCATTATCCCTGTTGCCATTCTTAGCCAGTAAATTATTGTTATCGGCCTCATTCTTTTTCCCTCTTAACCTGAATAAACTACCATTATAAAATGTGTCTTCTATAAATGATTTCTCTACAAGAAAACAAATTTACCTTTCCTTGCAGCTAACTCTTTTAGATGCTAACAACTGTTTTATGCTTAACCGTATTTTTGAAGTTTTAGTATGATATTTACACTGGTTTATTGCTAAGCTTTATTTTATAAGTCTACTTTGGTATGCTTTAATTATGGTGCATTTGGTTGCCTAAAAATGAGTTTACAAGTTTCGATGTTACCGCTGTAGTAAAAGAGCTGAAATCTTTGGTTCTTGATTCGCGAGTGAATAATATTTACCAGTTTGACCAAAAAACCATAGTGTTTAAACTACACAAATCTAACATGCCGTCTATCCGTTTAGTAGTTGAGTCTGGTCGTAGAATTCATTCAACTGTGTATGCTGAAGAGAGTCCTGCAGAGCCTCCTGCGTTTTGTATGATGTTGCGCCATTATCTAAGAGATTCATGGTTTGACAGCATAGAGCAGTACGAGTTTGAACGTATTGTAATTTTGGGTTTTAGAACAAAAACCGGGTTGTTGAGGCTTGCAGTGGAATTATTTGGTGACGGTAACCTAATACTGATTAACCCCGACGGTATAATCATCCAAGCACTGTTTTTTAAAAAAATGCGTGATCGCAACATTTTACATGGAGAAAAATTCCAGTTTCCCCCCTCAACTGGTAAAAATCCCCTAACAATTTCTAAATTAGACCTGCAAACAGTGTTTGAAACTTCAAAAGATGTTGAGGTAGTTCGTGTGCTTGCCCGCTCTGTTGGTCTTGGTGGCACATATGCTGAAGAGATTTTGCTTCGTGCAGGCGTAGAAAAAAACGTTCTCTGCAAAATTTTAGCTCCTGCTGACATTGCAAAAATATTTGACGTTTTACAAACCTTGCTTTCAAATGTGTTTGAAGGCAAATTTGATCCCCGTATTATTGTTAGCTCCGATGATGAGACAGCTTATTTGGATGTAACCCCCTTTAACTTACAACGTCACGCGGAGGGCTGTTTGTTTAAGGGTTTTCAAACATTTAGTGAAGCTCTTGATGAGTTCTTTTTGAAAGTTAAAACTGCTGAAAAAGCACTGGCAAGTGTTGAAGTTGACAAGTTACAGTCTGAGCAGAAACGTATTAAACGCATGATTGCTGATCAAGAAGCGGCTCTTGCAGGTGAAGAAGCAAAGTCTGAGCGTGATAAAACTGTTGGTAATACCATTTACGCTCATTTTAACGAGTTTGAAATGTTTCTAAACAAACTTGTTACTGCAAATCAACGCGGAGCTGAATGGAGTAATATTTTTACACAAATTTTAACCGATAAAAAAGCCGGCAAATCGCCTGAAATTTATGTTGAAGGAATCGACACTAAAAATTTAGTTGTAAACTTTTTTGTCGATGACCTACATTTTGGTTTGAATTTACGTTTATCAATTTTTGATAATGCTAATGAATACTATGAACGTGGTAAACGATCAAAACAAAAATCTGCCGGTACTGTTGTAGCACTTGCAGATTCTAAACGTAAACTCGCTAAACTTGAACGAGATTTAGCAGAGGCTGAGCATATTCGCAGTCTTAAACCTGCAGAAATGCTTGAAGCGATGGCAAAACGTAAAGTTGAAACCAAAGACTGGTATGAAAAATTCCGATACTTCACCACTTCAGAGGGATTCTTAGTAGTTGCAGGCAAAGATGTTGTAACAAACGAAATTTTAATAAAAAAATACACCCGCCAAGAAGATGTAGTCTTTCACGCCGAAATCACAGGCTCCCCCTTCGTAGTAATCAAAGCAGAAGGCAGACAAATTACTGATCAAGCATTAAAAGAAGCAGGCGAATACGCCGCAGCCTTCTGCAGGGCATGGCGCGAAAACGTTGGCTCAGCAGACATTTACTGGGTAAAAGTTGACCAACTCAGCAAAAGCGGACCATCCGGCGAATCCGTCCCACACGGCGCCTTTTTTGTAATTGGAAAACGTAACTGGATGCGCAACACCACACTTAAAACCGCCATAGGCATAGAAATAAACGAAACCCAAGCATGCTTTATCGGCGGCTCAATAGATGCAGTGCGTGCAAAAGCTAAATCATACGTAGTAATAGTTCCAGGCGACCACCAAGGCAAAGACCTACTAAAAATGATCCTAAAAACTCTCACGCTAAAACTCTCCAAAGAAGACAAAGAAAAACTAGGCAAAACCTCCATCGAACAAATCCGAGAATACATACCCTACACCAAAGGAACAATAAACCAAAAACCCACCTAACACACAACATCTACCATACTCAACCAAAACTTTTGTCTCAAGCACCTTTTAATAATGATGTTTCAATAGAAACAAACCCTCTTTTCCTTCCAACAAATCAGTCAAGGTACGTGTTTAGCTTACTGAAAAAGTCATGAATAATAGCAGCAAATTTCGCGCCAATACCTGTAATCACTACATAGCACTAAATACACACAGTCAAGTGATTCATATAGGGATTTATTGCTGGTTTTAGTTTGATGGAGTGTATTTTGTTGGGGTAGTGGTGGTGTTAGTAGTGTTGTTTAGTGTTTCCTTTTTCTATATACGGCAGAGGTTGACATTAAGTTTTTCAGAGGAACACTCTTGATCTACTGATGTTTTTTTTTACCTTTGTTCATTATATTGTTGTTTTTGTGTTAGATAGTTTGTGGGTGCGGAAAATGTTTAAATGTTTTATGGAAGAGGGTATTAGAATAGGTGTTTGTTTGGGCCCGTAGCTCAGCTAGGTGGAGCGCCAGACTCATAATCTGTTGGTCGTTGGTTCGAATCCGACCGGGCCCATTTTCTTTATCTTTTTGTTTAAGAAATGGTGATGATGCCTTTTTTATAAAATTTATTTGCTATGAGTGTGGTGTGTGTTGCGTTTTTAGGGGGGGGAGACTGTCTAAAAACTCAGATATAGTCTAAAAATGTTTTTTGGTGAAAAAAACGTTGTTTTGACCTTTTTACAAGTAAGCGTTTTCATGATTGGTTCCATTCCCAAAACGTTTAA
>WQYG01000058.1 GCA_009781395.1 Candidatus Bathycorpusculum sp.
AATATAGCAACATGAATTCACATTGATGCATATCCATCGTGTTTGAACCAGTTTTTAATATCACCAAGCGTAATGGCAGCTAAAGCCGTCTTTAACGCTTTTTGCAACTCCTCAAAAGACCTAGCCTTAAGCCTCCTCAAAACCGCCTTCACCTTAGACCACACAAGCGAAAGTAGGATTAAAATCAGGCGAATACGCAGGCAAAAACCACACATAAGCACCCCTCTCATAAATAGGATCAAGCACACCCGCCACCTTATGCGAAGACAAATTATCCAAAAACACCACATCCCCCACATTTAACGTAGGCGCTAAAACATACCTTACATACAAAGCAAAAACATCACCATTCAAAGTCCCCTTAAACGTTACAGGAGCATTTACACCGGATAAGCGCACGGTAGCAAGTATGGAAGTACGCTCAAAACGTGCATCAGGCACATAATCTTCCACGCGAGCGTGTTTTTCACCCCAACCTCGAAGACGGGTCATAGCGCAGTTAATGCTAGCTTCATCAAGAAAAACAAGCTGCCCCACTTCTAGGGTTTTTTGCAAATCCCGCCAATCATTGCGCTCTTTTATAACGTCGTCTCGTTTTTGTCCATTAGCATGGAGCGTCTTTTTTTAAAAGATAGACCCATCGCTTTAAGATGTTTAGAGAGACCGCTTTCTGTTATGTCTAACTGTAACTCTTCTATTAGCTCGTTTATGGTTATGTCGGGGGTTTGTTTTATTTTGTCTTTGATTTGTTGGTCTTGTTCTTTGGTGAGGTGGCTTTTGCTTCCTTTGTAGGGTTTGGGTTGGTGGGTGCCTGTTGTTTGGTATTGTTTGTATATTTTTGTTATGGAGCTTCGGCTGATGTCTTTTACCCAGTTTAGGATTGTTTTTTCTGTTTCGCCTCGTTTTTTTGCTTCGATGATTATTTGGCGTTTTTCGTTTGATATGGGTCGCATATCAAAAAAGTAAGCGCTATCTCCAATATAACATTTGCGTTAATATGAACTCATGTTGCTATAACATAAGACTCCAACCCCGCAGTATGAGCATTAATAACAGCATTTCTAAAAGCCATCTCACCCCCTACGGATATATCAGCTCCAAAGGCAAACAGAGAAACCGCATTGAATGCAGGAACAAGTGATGAAAAGAACAACACAAACAACAAAAAAATAAGTGAAAAAATGCATTATTAGAACGAATGTAAAGTTGAACGACTATAGATAACAGTTGAACAGGAGTAGAAAACGTAATTCTCCTGATTAAAACTGCTTCATTTTTCGAATGGGGAGAAAGTTGCTTGTACATTATAGGTTCCTGTCGTACCAAGATTGTTGGGTTTCGCGGCAACAAGATAGTAAGTTCCAGCATCCAAATCCACTCTTATGTAAGGGTATAAAGTGGATGGCATAGAAGTTGAAGATGCATATCCAACCTGCTTACCGTCAGAGTCATTCAGTCTCATGACCAAAGCTCTAGCTCCATTAGTATTACCGTTAGATGCAGATATTGTTAATCTACCAGCTTCTGGTAACACAACCTTGTATGTATGTGAGGTTGTTGTGATTACAAATGAATTGGTAGCTATGACATCAAAAGGTAAGTCGATTGCAGAGATTGGCGTTGGTGTTGGCGGCGGGGTTGGTGTGCTGAAACTAACGCTGCTTCCGTCACTGTTACTTGGACTGGGACTTGGGACAGCAGGGGTTGGTTGCTGTGTTGGGTCAGGTGTTGGTGTTGGCGGCGTTGATGTTGGTGGCGCCGCAGTTGTGGCGGATGGCGGGTTTATCTGTGAATTACTGTTCATATTGAGTATATCGGGCAGCGACGCATATCCAGTTAGGAAAGGCATTGCTACAATAATTGTGAAAATAAGACCTACCATTGCTATTTTATTGTGGGTTTCCAAATGAACACCTTCTTTGACAGTTCAATCAGTATTACTGATGCAGACATATTAATGTACATATTTTTTTGCGTGTATTCACTTTTTGAGCTGCGCGTGTAGCTGATGTTCCGCTATTGTTCTCACATATTACCACTTTTATAGCCCTGTCCAGTTCATCTTTTGTCAAAAGTTGCCGTCTGTGCAGCTCCTTTAGCACGCCGAGTTTAAATCGCTCTTCCAATTCCGCACGATCAGACATGACAATCGCCAAAGTATAGTCGGTTGCAACTTAAAAATATTAACTATAAAAAAATTTCAGAACACCATATGAAATTTGTTTTATAAAAGCGTTAACTAATTTTATTAGTAAAAAGTATCGTTTTGTTTGAGGTTTGGAAGTGTTAAAACCATAGGAGGTGGAGTTACGGGCTGTTTGTCTCCCAACGTAACCTAACACTTAACCTCATAGCTGAGCGTCGCTTTAAGCTTGGCTAAGCTCTCTCGGCGTGGGAATTTGGTTTTGCCCGATGTCTTACCTGTCCCATAATTGGGTAGAACTTAAGCGGTCATAGGTGCAAGCTTTGTGGTTCTTGCGTTCCTCTGTTAAGTCCGTCGTTACGGGTGCTCATCTATGGCAAGACAGGAAGAAGAGTAAACATTAATTATTTGTTAAAGGTTGCGCTCTGCTTGAGTTTAAATGGTGTTTTTTTTCTGAATTTCTTTGGTGTATAAGGTAGATGTTTGTTGTAAAAAGGAAGCCTTTATTTCTTTCTCTAACATGACTTCTGAAGGCAAGGGACTATTATTGACAAGTGTTAAGGTTACTAAACGTGCGAGCAACATTGAGTATGCGATTCGTGACGTTATAGTGCACACTAAAGATTTAATTAAAAATGGTAAAAAGATTCATTATCTAAACATAGGGGATCCTGCAGCATTTGATTTTAAAACACCTGCAAGTTTTAAGGAGGCATTATGTAATGCTATTGCTAAAGAGGATAATTATTACTCCCCCTCAGAAGGTATTCCTGAACTAAGACAGGCAGTGGCAGATAAAGAGAAAAAAATCAATAACGTGGATATTGTAGCAGATGATGTTCTTGTTACAGAAGGCATCTCGGAGGGCATACAAATGTTGCTGGGTGCCATAGTAGAGAGGGGAAACGAAATTCTTTTTCCAGGTCCAGCGTATCCACCATATATTTCATATACTAAATTTTTTGATGGCACCCCAGTTGCCTATGAAACCATAGAGAAAGAAAACTGGCAACCCAACATAGAGGATTTACGCAAAAAAGTTACTAAAAAAACACGCGCCATTGTAATCATTAACCCAAATAACCCAACAGGCGCAGTTTACGACAGCAAAACTATAAAAGAAATTCTCAACATCGCAGGTGAACATGACCTACCCGTAATTAGCGATGAAATCTATGATCAACTCACATATGAAAAACATTTTGTAAGTGCCTCCAACCTAACCACAGATGTACCAGTCATAGGATTAAATGGGTTTAGCAAAGTCTACCAGATGACGGGTTGGCGACTGGGGTACATGTATTTTAAAGGTGAAGGTAAAAAACTTGACAATTTAAGAGAAGGTGTAGGAAAACTTTGCCGAATTCGCATTTGTGCCAACACACCGGTTCAAATAGCAGCAACTGCAGCATTAAATGGTCCACAAGACTTTGTTAAAGACATAGTGGAACGCTTAAAACAGAGACGAGACTTTAGCTGGAAACGCCTAAACGAAATTGAAGGCCTAAGCACCACTAAACCAGATGGCGCATTTTATATTTTCCCAAAAATCGAGGGCATAGGCACCCATTGGAAGACCGACAAAGACTTTGTGGTGGAATTATTAAAAGAAACAGGAGTTTTAATCGTAAACGGCTCAGGCTTTGACCCAATCTACGGCAAAAACCATGCAAGAATTGTCTTCCTCCCCCCAATCAATGAATTAGAAGAAGCATATAATAAGATAGAGCAATTCATCAAAAACAGAAAAAAATAGTTAGCAGGAGCTACGGGTAACCGTAGTATCCCAAGTTAGATTTTTGTGCCCTGTGTGGGGTCAGCAATTACTTTTTGGAATTCAGTCATCAACTTTTTTGTGACCACACCTGGTTTACCATCGCCGATTATACGTTTGTTAACTTCACGTATGGGAGTCATCTCCATGGCGGTTCCGGTAAAGAAGGCTTCATCGGCGGTAAACAGCATAAAGGGTGTAAGGTTAGCTATGGTAACTTTAAATCCAAGTTTTGTTGCCATGTTTGTAACAACTTCAGCTGTTATGCCTGAGAGGGCGCCTGTTGAAGTTGGAGGAGTAAATATTTCTCCGTTTTTGATTATAAACACGTTTTCGCCAACGCCTTCTGCTATGCAACCACTGCTTTCAAGACACATAGCTTCGTCAGCACCATAAGCGTTAGCTTCAATTTTAGCCAAGATGCTGTTTAGATAGTTTAGGGATTTGATTTCATGTGTTGTTGCGTTGACTGGATTTCGGGTAACCCAACTAAACATGGTGGTTATGCCTGTTTCTTGTGCGTTACTAGCTTTACATTGAATTGTGTCAGCGATGACAATAACGGAGGCTTTGGGACATTTTCGCGGATCTAAACCTAAATCGCCAATTCCTCTTGACACCACAAGTCGAATGTAGGCGTCTTGCATTTGGTTTTTACGTAGGGTATCTAGTACTGCTTGAATCATTTCTTGTTTAGTTAAAGGTATGTTTAACATAATGGCGTGTGCTGAGCGATACAAACGGTCAACATGTTCGACAAGTTTGAAAACTATGCCGTTGTATGCTCGGATGCCTTCGAAAACGCCGTCGCCGTAAAGGAATCCGTGATCATAAACGGAAACTTTGGCCTCTGATTTAGGATAAAAAGTGCCATCTATGTAGATTTGAAGTTCATTACCCATATTGTATTTCACGTCTTGCAAAGTTTTATTGTTTAATGTCTATATAGTTTACCACAACAATACGTCAATTCATTCAAACGATTGTGTTAACCGTAGAACTGGGGACGTTTTGATAGGTGAACAGGTAACGGTAAAGGTTTGTAGGGTTTACCAACGATTTTTTCAGAGACTTTAGTGATTAGTTGATCAACAGTTAAGGATTCTTGCTTACCTTTGAGTTCACGCACACGAACGGATAGGGTGTTTGATTCAATTTCTTTTTCACCTACAACGATAACGTAGGGAATCCATTCCTGTTCGGCTTCACGTATTTTTTTCTGCAGTGTAGAGGCAGAGTCATCTATGTCTACACGGATGTTGTGATGGGTTATTTGTTGGGCTAACTGTTCTACGGGGTCTAGGAATTTATCTGACAGGGGGATCAAACGGACTTGAGTTGGCGATAACCAGACAGGCAGCATAGGTGCTTTGCCAGTCATTTGTTCTAGATAGGCTTTTTCAAGTAATGCATATATGTTACGTTCGATGGCTCCACTTGGGCTGCAATGTAAAATTAGAGGGGTTTGCTTTTCACCCTTCTCATCTACATAGGTAATTCCATAGCGTTTGGCGTTTTCAACATCAATCTGATCAGTACTAAGAGCGGCTGCTTTACCTTGGTTGTCAACAAAGTTGAGGTCCCATTTTAGAGTAAAGTAGAAGAAGCGTTCATTCCAAACTTCAGCTAAGAGGGGTTTACCAAATTTTGCAGCTAAGGTTGCAATGAACTCTTTATGTTCGGCGTAAAAATCTTTAGTGAAGCGCAGGGCTATTTCGTAGTCATCTTTGACTAAGCCAATGTTGTCTAGTACATCAAGACAGAGGTCAAAACGTGTTAGGAATTCTTGTTTTGCCTGATCAAAATCCGCACAGAAAGCGTGACAATCAGGCATGGTAAATGCACGTAAACGTTTTAAGCCTACAACTTCGCCGCTTTTTTCGCGTCTAAAACTGTAACGGGTAAGTTCAAAGAGTTTTAGAGGCAGCTGTTTGTAGCTGATTTGTGCGTCATGAGCCATTAGAAACTGACCAAAACAGGCCGCAAAACGTAGGAAGAGTTCTTTGTCTTCGGATTTAAGTACATATTGACGTGCGGGAAACCGGTTAAGATAACTTGCAAGGCTTGGATGGTTGAAGTCATACATTAGAGGTGTTTCAACTTCCATACCACCATAGGCTTGTACACGAGCGGTAACATATTGCTCAAGTAACGATTTTATCATACGACCTTTAGGATACCAACGAACGTTACCGGGGTCACTGCCAGGTTCATAATCAGCAATCTCTAAACGCTTCATTAAAGGCACATGCGGAGGCATAACGGTTACGGCACGGGTTTTTTTAATTTCATAATTAGCAAATTTTTGCAGATTCGAGTTACCTTTGAATTTAAAATTCTCAACAGGTACAAGAGATCCATCAACTTGGAGGATATGCCAAAAAGATTTAAGGGTATCCTCAGCTTTAAGCGCAGCAGAAACAGGCTCTTCATCCTTCTTTACAGATTCACACACACCTACAGCCGCATTAGCGTCTGTTTGAGTTTCTACTGTAAGTACTTCAGGAGCGTAAGCACGCGCTTGCTCAGCTAAGGGATGACCTTTAATAGATATTGTAAATTGTTTATTCCAACCAAAAGGCGCACGATAGGTCTCTATACCTTTTTGTTTCGCAAAATTTTCCATTTCTTTAATGACATTAAGAGCATCTGAAGGCTTAGAAAGGTTACTGCTTAAATGAGCAAAGGGGTAGAGCAGGATCTTGTTTACTTTAAGTTTACCCAAAAAAGCTCTCACATCGTTAATAGCTCTCTGAGAAACATAAACAGTATCACCCTCTTCAACAGAGACAAATAAAACAACTATTTCCTCTAGATGAACCTCGTTTTTCTCTACATCTTCAGCTTGAGCAAGCTCTTTCTCAACTGGCTTATAAGTTATAGAATTAGAATGTAACTGCAAAATCCGCATTAACGTTTAACCTTCTACTACTACATACCATGGCGCCATTTGTCAAGAAGCTTATCCTTCTTAGACTTCTTTTTGTACTCTTTATAGTGCTCTTTACACAAATAAGCACGCTTAGTATTATCATTGCCACCAATTTTTAAACCAGCAGCCTTTACTTTATCAGCTGAAATTGAACGCTCAGCTTCACTACCGCAGCCAGATACACTGCAATTTTCGCCTTTATCGATACGTCCCACAATAGTACGCCTCAAATTTATGAATACCTTAGTTACATGTATACTTTACTAAGCTTTTTCTCATAAAGAAACATGGCACGCTTTAAAATCTCCTGTGACTCACCAAAAAAAGTAGAACCCAAACCTTCAACAACCATAGAAGCTGCCGCAGAACCCATAGAAGCACACCACAAAGAAGATTTACCCTTCAAATACTCAGCTAGAAAAGCACCAATAAAAACATCACCAGCACCGGTAGGATCAACAACTATAGAGGATTGACAAGCAGGAACACTATAACAAACACCCTTAACAGAAAGCAATGAACCTTTAGCACCCATAGTTACAATAACAGTCTCAACACCAACATCATGTACCGCCCTAACAGCCGCAGCCAACTCAGACAAACCAGTTAAAACAAAAAGCTCATCCAACGACACCTTACAAACATCAACTAAACCCAAAACACGCTTATCCACCCGCTGCTGCAACCTCAAAACTACATTACCATTTTCATCAAAACTCCGCAAAAACCCCTGAGGATCAAAAGACAAAAAATCACAACAACCTCGCAAATACTCCATAATTTCGTAACTAATTTCACCAGCTATAGGCGCAACATGAATAACCTTAACAG
Source organism: Candidatus Bathycorpusculum sp. (assembly GCA_009781395.1). Taxonomy (GTDB): domain Archaea; phylum Thermoproteota; class Bathyarchaeia; order Bathyarchaeales; family Bathycorpusculaceae; genus Bathycorpusculum. The sequence goes on from WQYG01000058.1 coordinate 7,681, forward strand.
ACAAACCACAAGGAATATCATCAAAACCAATAAAACCACCCCTACAAGCTAAACGAAGGGTACGCTCAGAAAAAACAGCATCACTATAACAAAGCTCAAAACTAGTCGTTAACTCATCGGGATAACGCTTCACAGCCGAAACATCAACACCTCTCTCACGTAACCACTCCAAATAAGCCTCAGGAAAATCGCCTCCAACACGAGACACAACAGACACAGGCTCCCCAAGAGTCTTCACTGCCAAAGACGTAAAAGTAGTCGCACCACCCAAATTATAAAAAGGCCTATCACGTCCAGACACAACAATTGAATCCAAAGAAAAACTACCAACTACACAAACACTACTATTTCGAACTACCATGCTCATCCCCTTAACTTAACTAAAGCCAATATATAGAAGTAACCTAAAAAGCAACCACCACAAAGATAACCCATCAAATAAACCACAACCTCTTTTCCATCAAAAATTAAAAATAAGCGTGTAAAATAAAGAAAAACTTAAGATGACAACAGCAAAATTGCTTTTGCTAAATCGCCACCACAGTCTTTAAGAGCTTCCTTGGCTTTCTCAAGACTTTTACCCGTTTGATCAGCGACAAGTTGTACATCTTCATCGGTAAACGCAGGTTTTACCGGAGCAGCCGCAGCAAATTGACCAGGTGCTTGCTCAGACACTTGCCCCCCAATTACTTGATACATTTTTTGCCCCTGAACCTGTAAAATCGCAACTTCAGGCTCATCAATAACTATATCTTTTGAGGCTGTCCTTATGATAACTTGATTAACGTCTTCAACGCTGTCCATATTCATACCCATGCGTTGCATCATGCGTTTCTGTTCACGAGGATTCATACGTTTATGCATCAGCACATCACTTCTATACAATGTATTTCACATTAGAACCTCATAAACTTAACCCATCCACTAAGCCACAAACACTACCATAAAAAGAAAAAAAGAACCGAACAAAATTACAAGAACTTCAACAACAATACAACACATGAATTTTCACACATAATCAACTAAAGAATAAACCTAAACATCATTAACAATAATTACGCAAGATGTAAACCCTGCAAATAAGACACCTCTTGGTTTGCTTTTTTTGTTTTCCAAGTTTCATTGTTTGGGTGGTTGTTTCCCAAAGGGCTTAACATCCAGTACTACTCCTTCAAAACGTTAGTAGTATCCAAAAACAGGAAATAATCAACAATAATTTTTGACCAAAAACAGTTGATTAGTCTTTGCTGTTTATGCCGTGCCGTACTTTAACGGCGACACCCGTTTTAAATGCACGGATTTCTGGTGTGGAAAGAATTGCGCGTCCAACAGCTAAGAGTTGTCTGTCTTGGTCAACTATTATAACTTCGTCTTTTGCACGAATTTCATCATCTGCTTGGACAACGTGGACGGCAAATACGTCGCCACCTTCTGCAATATATTTTGAAACATCATTTTGTAAGGTTATAAGACCTTTAGCATGGGGAATGTTTTCTACTAAGTGTTTAGCTGCTTTGATGCTTAGAGAAAAAAGACCATCTGTAGGTCTAAGGGTGGCTAAGCGTTCGTCGTTGAGGTTGACAAAGCGTAGTCGACCAGTACGTTTTGAAAACTCAAAAGTTACGTTTTCGGGGAAGAGATGTTCGCCTACGTTTTTTCCGAATTGATAGTCTGCTATGCTGCGGATTTTGTCAAGTTGATTTTCCACTGGAGCCTCACCGTAGTTGGTCATTTTTGTTTCGATAAGTATAAACTTATCATATTAAATAAATAATTTAAAGGTGAAGTATCGTGAGATGCGAAGTTTGTGGACGCAAAATACATGGCGACCCCATGCGGGCAAATATTGAAGGCGCGAAATTAACCGTCTGTGCTGAATGTGCTAAACATGGTAAAATTATTTATCCAGACGAAGAAAAACAGGCACCTAAATCACCCTTCCTAACCGTTGCATCAGGCTCGGGTTCCACTTCAGCCCTAACCACGACAGGGGCAACTAAAGCCAGAAGGCAACCTCAAGGGAAACCAAAGAAATTGAATCTTACTGTAAAAGTAGAAATTACTCAAGAACTCATTGAAGGCTACGCAGCAGTAATTCGTGTTGCAAGAGAAAAAATAGGTTACTCTCATGAAGACTTGGGCTTAAAAATTAATGAACGCGCTTCAGTGTTAAAACATATTGAACTGGGCAAAATGGAACCCAACAATCTGCTGGCCAGTAAACTGGAACGCCTCTTGAAGATAAAACTTTTAGTACCCATAGAAGAAGAAAAACCAACAACTTCAACCCCAACGGTAGGTAAAAATCAAGAGATGACTTTGGGTGATCTCATCGAAATTGACAGCAACAACTCGGAGGAGCCTAAAGCACGAAAGCAATCATAGCTCAAAGACGCCTCAATCGAGAAGCATCAAGTCTTGAAGAGTTAAAAGCTCTTGCCCAAACAGCAGGGTACACTATAGTGGGCACTCTTGAACAAACCCGTCCCCCAGACGCAAGATACCAAATAGGCGCAGGAAAAGTTGAAGAACTCGCCAACCTAGTAAAAGATACAGATGCAAACAAAGTAATATTTGACAATTCACTACGTATGATACAAAACTACAACCTAGCCAAAGCCACCAAAGTAGAAGTTATCGACCGATTCCAACTCATTTTAGAAATTTTTGCCCGCCGCGCCACAACCACGGAAGCGCAATTACAAATCCAACTAGCAACACTACAAAATGAACTAAAACACGCCAGAGAAAAAGTTCGCCTATGCAGAGGAAGCGAACAACCAGGCTTCATGGGCTTAGGCGTCTATGAAGCAGACATTTACCGAGACGCCATAAAACTACAAGTCCAAACAATCCTCAAAAAACTCACAACCATCCGCACAAAACGTATCCTACAAAGAGAAAGACGCACAGAACTAGGTTTCCTATCCATCTCACTAGCAGGATACACAAGCGCAGGCAAAAGCACCCTCTTTAACGCCTTAACCGAAGCAGACAACCTAGTTGACCGATCACTATTTACCACACTCTCAACCACAACACGAATAATCGAATTTTCTAACCGCAAATTCCTATTAACTGACACCGTAGGCTTCATCGACCGCTTACCAATCGCATTAATAGAAGCCTTCCACTCCACCCTTGAAGAAACCATTTACTCAGACCTAATCATCCTAGTTATAGATTTAAACGAACCCCTTGAGGTAATTGAAAAAAAAACCAACATCTGCCAAGACACAATCAACCGTCTAGATGCCGGAAACATCCCACAAATAACGGCATTAAACAAAATGGATAAACTCAACCCCGAAGAAATACAACAAAAACTTGACGCATTAAAAAATAAAATACAAAACCCAATTTTGCTTTCGGCAAAAAAACACACTAACCTTGACGTATTAAAGACCCAAATTGTTAAGATGCTAGAAAATTATGTACAAGGCAGCTTTTCAGTGCCATTAACAGGAGAAGTGATGCCATTTATTTCTTGGGTTCATGAAAAAGCTGAAGTTAAAAAAGAAGAATTCTTAGGGGATCATGCAGAGGTTAAATTTGAAGCTAATCCGCAGATTGCTGAGCAAATAAGAAGAAAAGTGGAAAAATTCAATGGAACATACACCCAACCAATTAATGGACAGTAAACAAAAAATTGTTGTTCTACGATGGGGACATCGCGTCCACCGAGATTCACGTTTAACTACGCATTGCGCTTTAACGGCGCGTGCCATGTGTGCCTCAGGTTTTATTCTTGCAGATATTGAAGATAAATCTATAGAAAAAACCATAAAAGCCATCACAAAACATTGGGGAGGCAATTTTACCTTTGAGATGGGAAACAGTTGGCACAATGTTGTTCGTGACTGGAAATCTCGGGGAGGCATTGTGGTTCATTTAACAGCGTATGGTGAGAACATTCAGGCAAGCGATGTTATGAATCGTATACGTAGTACAGGGAGAGATATTCTTCTTTTAGTTGGCAGTCAAAAGGTTCCTGGAGAATTCTATAGCACCGAGGTTTCAGATTTTAACATAGGGGTGGGTAATCAGCCACATAGCGAATGCAGTGCGTTGGCAATTTTTTTAGATCGGTTTTTTGAGGGTAAAGAGTTAATGGTAGAGTTTGAAAAAGCTGAAGTTAAAATTATTCCTCAAAAACATGGTAAAAACGTTGAGGTTAACGAAGAAAAAGCATAGGTATGTGCGAAGAGTTTTATGTATCAGTGTGTTACTTATAAGTAGGCATTTAGGGAAATTGGTATGTTATCGACTATTGATGATGCAACTTTGATGAAAGTGGCTTCTGCGCTTGGAGAGGAAGAAGCTGTTAGACTTATTGAGTATTTAAAAGGTGTAGACGAAACCACAGATGATGATATAGCAAATAAAACAGCCATACGTCTAAACAATGTTCGCAAAATTCTCTATAAACTCTATGATCACTCCCTTGTAAGCTTACGCAGGACCCGTGACCCTAAAACAGGATGGTTTATTTTTCACTGGAAACTTCAACCAAGTCAATTGGAAGGTTTTATATTAAGCCAGAAACGTAGAGTGCTTGAAAAACTAAATGTTCGTCTGGAATATGAGAAAAATCATGACTTTTACTTCTGTAACAGTGCTGAATGTAAACGGGTGCCATTTGAAGAAGCAGTAGAGCTGGTTTTTCACTGCAACACATGTAGCAAACCTTTGGCGCACTCGGAAAATGAACATATGATTAGTAAACTTGCAGAGAAAGTAGAAATTTTAAGGAAGGAATTAGGTGAGTAAACACCTTCCAAACAGAGAACAAGCCATCAATATTTTACAAAAAAATAATTGTACACCTGAAGTAATTGCGCATTGTCAAGCCGTAGCTTTATTAGCACTAGAGTTAGCAGAAAAATTTAAAGCAAAAAACTATGCTGTTGACGTAGCATTAGTTGAAGTAGGGGCTCTTTTGCATGATCTTGGACGGGCTAAAACGCATAGTGTAAATCATGCAATTGAAGGCATGCAACTTGCACAAAAGGAAGACTTACCAGACTCAGTAATTTGTATTATTAAACGGCATGTAGGCGCAGGCATAACTACCAAAGAAGCAGAATTGCTCAACTGGCCTAAAGACAACTATATACCTCAAACTTTGGAAGAAAAAATTGTTTGCTACGCAGATAAATGTCTAAGCGGCAGCAACCGCATACCTGCGGAAACAACAATTAAACAGTTACATGACCAAAAACTAGACGAAGCTGCCGAAAGAGTTAGAAAACTCCACAACGAAATAACTAGTTTACTTACGTGAAGGCGACAAAATTGACCGTTTTAACTTTGTTAGCTAAAGTGTACAATAAAGGACAACTTAGACAGATAGAAATGTCTTTACAGACAACTTTTGAAGATTTAGACGCTCAAGTACAAATCTTAGATAAACCAGTTAATCAGTGGGTAAAAGTTAAAGTCACAGGCGAAGATGAGGGCATAGCTAAGAGCTACATAACCAAACAAATCGGTGTCTGCCCAAATAGTCTTGATGAAGTTTCAGTAAACACTGAATTAAAAAGCTACATTCAAAAAATAGACAATACCGCAGGAGAACTAATTGTTGACGTGGGCATCTTAGAACCAAAACCAGTTTACGCTCACATCCCACTTACCACTCTGAAAACTCAACTGTTAGAAGAAAAAGAAGAATCACTTAAAAAAATCACGGAACTGTTTGCCTTAAGTGTAAATCTGCCAGTTAGTATAAAAGTTAAAAAAGTACACACCACCGAAAATATAATTGAAGCCGAATTTGCACCCGTACAAATAGAGATGTTTAAAAATTGGCAAAAATCACTTTTAGACCGACTTATAATCTTAGGCACAACAACAGATGAAGTTACATCAACTTTAGAACGAACACGATTAAATCGCGATGTAATCAACACCGAAGCCATAGGATTATTTGAACAAGTGCTCACCTGCAAACTAGGCACAGATGCAACAGGCCTCATCCCCCGAATCGGTCGTTACATGCGCAACACCCAAATTCTAGTATTCAACCCAAAAAACTTCAACACTTAAAAGACAACAACAGAAGAACCTGACAAAAACCCAACGCTTATCAAAACTCTAACGTAGTTAAACAAACTTCAGCTATAAACCGTTACTTTGGTTATTACCACTACACAAACAAGCAAAAGAGAATGGAAATAATAGTTCTTGTGAAAAATAACTATTGAAAAGAATTCTGAAAAGAGTAAACAATACCTTGAAAAATATGCAGATACTCGCAGACAGATAAATAGAAAGAAAAACAAACAGATCATACGCACTTTAGTGTTAATTTGTGAAGACTCAAGTACCAATAGACGTTTGTTAAAAGCTGTGGCATTAGGCAGAGAGTGAGCAGGTAGCTAAATAGGGGGATAGTGAAATTGGAAATATAGCAACTTGATTTTACATTGATAGTTTATATATCTCGGTTGTGTAGGTCTCTTCAGGCAGTTGTTTGATGTGAGGGCAACAGACGATAAAACAAGAGAAAACATTATCTTAGCAATGCA
>WQYG01000059.1 GCA_009781395.1 Candidatus Bathycorpusculum sp.
AATTACCACTACAAAATAGGATACACATTATCGACCACAAAAAATACGTAAAACACAACACACTTACAACAACATCAAACTATACAAAAAAACAAAAAACAACATTGTGGGTCAAGTTAAGCTCATTTACAGAAATCATCTCACTATCAGCATTTGCTATCTCAGAAGCTTAAACCTTAAAAAACCGATTATAACACATCACAAAACTATTCAACCAGTTAATTGACAACTCTATTCTTGTTCCTGTAACTTTATAATTGGTCCGTTAAAGATTATTTATACACTCATCAGCAAATCACAAAACGTTAACGATGAAATCTACTTCTATTCAAGAGCGATGTGCAAATAGTTGAATACGCACCTAATTTGTTTTACAGCAAAACATGTGAACTATAACATAAAAACAATCTATAGTAGAGGTTTCTCAAAAGGGGTTGCTGAATTTGGGGTTGTAACCAAAGAATGTATGCATTAAAAACGTCAAAGGAACCGAAAGCCTCAAAGGCTACAAAGTAAAACAAAAAATAAAAATCTGAGGAGGTATGAGGAACGTCTAAAATGTTGCATGGCGGACGGTTCGGCAATGTTCAAGATGTTGTTGCTCATTTTACTTCTTCAAAACAAAGCATAACCCGTTTTACTGAGGTAGTTTTAACCATAAATAAAGCTCCCATAGCAATTGGTATGGATCAAAATATGATTCAATGGCAATCTGGCACAAAAATTATCGCTAAAGATACTGTTGACCGTTTAGAATTAACTGTTAAATTGGGGGATATGGCTAAATGTGCAAGTTTCTATAAAGTGACAGTAGAGGAAACTTGTAAAGTTCAAGATAGGTCATCACATATAGAAGTTAAAAGAGCTTTAAAAGAAAGACTTAAAAGTCTCATGGAAGCTGAGAAGGCAGTTTTAAACCTTAAAACTGCGCTTTCAACTGCCTCGAACACGTTGAATACCCTTGTGGGGTTCTGCTCTTCACAGTAATCAGATACAAATTGAAACTAGGTAGATCAAGCTTGGAGTCACAACACAACATGTCAGATAAAAGTAAAAAAGCAGTTCTGTTCTTTAAAGACGGGACGTCATTTATCGGAAAAGGTTTTGGTGCCACGGGCAAAACAAGCGGTGAAGTGGTTTTTTCAACTTCAATGGTTGGGTATACTGAATCTTTAACCGACCCCTCATACAAAGGACAAATTTTAACCTTTACCTACCCTATGATAGGCAATTATGGGGTTCCTAAAAATGAATTAAATCTTGGAATACCTCTTTACTTCGAATCAGACAACATTCAAGTTCAAGGCTTAGTTGTACACGAACTATGCTTTGAACCATTTCATTGGGCTTCCACTCGTACACTTGACAAATGGTTATCTGACGAAGGTGTCCCTGGAATTTATGGCATAGACACAAGACGGTTAACTAAAAAATTACGAACTCACGGTGCAATGCTTGGTATGTTACAAGTTTTTAACTCAACTGAAGAACCAGATTTTGAAACTCTATTGAAGGATTGTTCAAATATTGTTGACCCCCACCAGACTGATCTTGTTAGAGCCGTTTCAGTTAAACAGCCCTGCAGGTATAATGTTAACGGTAAATTATCTGTTGTTTTAATTGATTGCGGAACCAAATTCAGCATTATCCGCAGTCTGCTTAAACGTGGAATAAGTGTTATTCGTGTACCTTATGATACTTCCGCTGATGAAATTCTCTCTTACAATCCTGACGGTGTCATCGTTAGCAATGGCCCTGGTGACCCCAAACGTAACACAAAAACCATTGAAGCTGTTCGTGTATTAGCCGAAAAAATTCCATTGATGGGTATATGTTTAGGGGCTCAAATATTGGCTTTAGCATTTGGTGCAGATACTTATAAACTCAAATTCGGTCACAGGTCTCAAAACCAGCCAGCTCTGGATTTGACTAGTACACGTTGTTATATTACCATTCAAAATCATAGTTACGCAATAAACACGGAAACTCTAAATCAGACCCCGCTTGAGCCATGGTACATAAACCCTAACGATAAAACCACTGAAGGTGTAAGACACAAAACTAAACCCGTTTTTGCTGTTCAATGGCATCCTGAGGCCTCACCTGGTCCCCATGATACCGAAATACTGTTTGATAAATTCAAAAAAGCTATGGAGGCAAAATAAATGCCAAAATTTGATTGGATACATAAAGTTCTTGTCCTTGGAAGTGGCGCAATTAAAATCGGTGAAGCCGCCGAATTCGATTACAGTGGAAGTCAATGTATAAAAGCTCTACATGAAGAAGGTATAGAAACCATTCTTATTAACCCCAACATTGCAACAATTCAAACTGACCCGCGACTTTCAGGTAAAGTGTACCTTCTCCCAGTTACCCCTGAATTTGTAGAAAAAGTCATCATAAAAGAACGCCCTGACGGTATACTGCTAGGATTTGGCGGTCAAACTGCACTTAACTGCGGTATTGAACTTGCTAAAACTGGTATTCTTGATAAATACAATGTTAAAGTTCTTGGCACCTCTATAGCTGCAATTGAAAACACTGGTGACCGCGAGCGTTTTCGTCAATCAATGATTGAAGCCGACGTTCCACCCTTGGAAAGTAGATCTGCAACAAGTGTAGAGCTAGCCGTGCAAATTGCAGAAGAAATCGGATATCCCGTTATTGTTCGTGTAGCTTACACTTTAGGCGGCAGAGGCAGCGGAGTTGCTTACAATGTTGATGAACTTAAAGAAACCGTTACAAAGGGTATTGCACAGAGTCGTATTGGACAAGTATTGATTGAAGAATATGTTGGACACTGGAAAGAAATCGAATACGAAGTTATGCGAGATTATGCAGACAATTGTTTAACCATCTGCAACATGGAAAACTTTGATCCAATGGGTGTTCACACAGGTGACAGCATTGTTGTTGCCCCCTCACAAACTATGACTAATCGTGAATATCACAAAATCCGTCAAGTTTCTATAAACGCAATCCGCCACTTAGGCATAATTGGTGAATGTAACATACAATGGGCGCTGAATACTCAATCAGAAGAATGCCGTATTATCGAAGTAAACTCAAGAATGTCTCGAAGCAGTGCCCTTGCCAGTAAAGTTACAGGTTACCCCCTAGCTTACATTGCAACTAAACTAACTCTTGGTTATTTGTTGCCTGAATTAATTAATAAAGTAACTGACGTAACCACCGCCTGTTTTGAACCTGCTCTTGACTATATTACTATTAAAATTCCACGTTGGGATCTACAGAAATTCAAAAATGCAGACCGACATGTAGGACCACAAATGCGCAGTGTGGGCGAAGTCATGGCCATTGGCCGCTGTTTCGAAGAGGCCCTGCAAAAAGCTGTACGCATGCTTGACATAGGCAAAATTGGTCTAGTCTGTAACCCTGAAGATTCTGAATTTGAATCTGAAGAACATATTCGCAACGAATTGGCAAACCCAACTGATGAGCGTCTCTATAAACTAAGCAAGGCTTTACGCATGGGTTTAAGCGTATCTGAAATTTACCGCCTAAGCGGCATTGACCCCTTCTTCTTAAATAAAATAAAAAATATTCTCAACATGGAAGACAAACTACGCAAACTAGATCTTAGTGATTCCCAAGCAGTTGAAATTATCCGCGAAGCTAAACGCATAGGCTTCTCAGACGAACAAATCGCGGTATGTCAATGTACTGATGAGGCAACAATTCGTAAATTCCGTAAAAACGCCAAAATCTTGCCCTCAGTAAAACAAATCGACACCTTAGCTGCTGAATATCCTGCAAAAACTAATTATCTCTACATGACTTATGGTGGAGATGAAGATGACATTGAACTTTCTACTGATACAAGCAAAGTTATTGTGTTGGGCGCAGGTGTTTTCCGTATTGGTTCAAGTGTCGAATTCGACTGGTGCGGTGTAAACACAATTTGGGCATTAAAGAAAAACGGCATAAAAGAAGCCATTATGATAAACTATAACCCTGAAACCGTCAGTACTGATTATGATGTGTCGGATAAACTGTATTTTGAAGAATTAACTATCGAACGTATCATGGATATTTACGACAAAGAAAACCCACTTGGCATAATTACAAGTGTAGGTGGACAAATTCCAAACAATTTATCTATGAAGTTGACGGAATTAGGTGCTAATATACTTGGCACTTCAGCACAAGATGTCGATTTAGCCGAAGACCGCAGCAAATTTAGCGCCCTCCTCGACAAGCTAGGCATTAGCCAACCATCTTGGAGCAAACTTGTATCTATTGAAGACGCCAAAATTTCCGCAGAAAAAATCGGTTACCCCGTTATTGTCCGTCCTAGCTATGTTCTATCTGGTAGTGCTATGCGCGTAGCATATGATGCAGTCTCACTTGAAAACTTTTTAAACCTTGCAGCAAAAGTTTCCCATGACCATCCCGTAGTTATTAGCAAATTTATAACTGGTGCCAAAGAAGTTGAAGTTGACGGAGTCAGCGACGGTGATAATGTACTAATTGGCGCAATAACCGAACACGTAGAAAACGCTGGTGTCCATAGTGGAGACGCAACTATGACTATTCCTCCCCAAGCGTTAAAAGTTGAAGTCCAAAAAAACATTGAAGACTGCACAGAGCGCATCGTAAAAGCACTTAAAATTCGTGGACCCTACAATATACAGTACCTAGTAAAAGACGATGTTGTACATGTCATTGAATGCAATCTCCGTGCTTCACGATCAATGCCCTTTGTCAGCAAAACTCGTGGTGTAAACTTGATTGAACAAGCAACTCTTGTAATGCTGGGCAAAAAAATTAACATCCAACTATCCCCCATGACCGCTGTTCCACACGTAGGTGTTAAAGTCCCCCAGTTCAGCTTTATGCGCCTAAGCGGAGCTGACCCCGTTCTAGGTGTAGAAATGCTCAGCACAGGCGAAGTCGCATGCATAGGCGAAAACTTTTCCGACGCATTTAGCAAAGCATTACAAGCTGCCGAAGTTCACATCCCCCCCAAAGATGGGGCAATCCTCATCAGCATCGGTGGCGATCAAGAAAACAAAAAACGAGTTGTCCCAATTGCCCAAGCCTTCCAAGAAATGAACTTCCGTATCTACGCCACAGCCAATACAGCCAACGTTCTAAACGACTCAGGCGTAAACACCACCATCCTCTACAAAGTTAAAGACGCCCAAGTTAACCCCAATATTCTCGACTACTTACGCGAACAAAAAATCGACCTAGTTATCAACATACCAGTCGCTAACCATCAAACAAACTACTCAGACATTCTAACCGACGGCTATATCATCCGACGCCAAGCTGTAGAATTCAACGTACCCGTCATCACTAATCTACAACTTGCCGCAGCTCTCGTAGACGTATTAAAGAAAAACAACCCAAATGAACAATCCATCTGTAGTCTCAATGAATACATGGACAAAATCCCTTGGAAACACTGGTAAAACGCCATCATTTTCTTCTAACACACCCTACTATTTTTTGACCAATAACTTTTCTATAGTTTTTAAAAAATTAAAAATAGTTGTCTCATGTTTCTGTTTTTGTATAGCCTGTCTTTATAATCGTTTTTGCGTAAATATTATATTGTTTGGGTTACTTTGGTTGACATCAAGGTAATGTTACTTGTCTAAGCGCGATCAGAAAACACGGACAATTGAAGAAATTAATCAGAAAATCATCAAGGGTGATGCTCAGGTTTTAACTGCTGAAGAGATGAAAAAACTTGTAGAGAGTAGTGGTGTAGAGGTTGCCTTCAAAGAGGTAGACGTTGTAACAACTGGTACTTTTGGAGCCATGTGCTCTTCAGGGGCTGTCATAAATCTTGGCCATTCTGATCCGCCAATTAAAATTCAGCGTGCATGGCTTAATGATGTGGAAGTTTGTCATCCTGGTGCTGCGGTTGACTTGTTTATTGGTGCGACAAATTCTTGTGAAAAAAAACCCTTTGAATATGGTGGTGGCCATGTAATTCAAGAGTTAGTTGCTGGTAATGAAGTTGAATTACGTGCAACGGCCTATGGTTCTGACTGTTATCCTAGAGCAGCCGTTAAAACCACTATAACTAAGGATGATCTTAACCAGTTTTATCTGTTAAACTTCCGTAACTGTTACCAACGCTACAGCTGTGCAATCAATTGTAGTGATGAAACAATTTACACTTACATGAATAAACTCCTGCCTCGTATGCGCAACGCCACTTTTTCTGGTGCAGGGGAACTTAATCCGCTTATGAATGATCCTAATTATGAAACCATCGGGTTTGGGACAAAAATTTTCTTAGGGGGCGGTCAGGGTTATATCATCGGTGAAGGTACTCAGCATAGTCCCCAAAATCTCAATGGCACATTGATGGTTAAGGGGGATGCTAAAAAAATGTCTCCTGAATTTTTACAGGGTGCAGCTTTTACCCGTTATGGGACCTCATTGTATATTGGTTTAGGTATACCTATACCTATCCTTAACGAGGGGTTAGTTCGAAAAACTGCCATTCGTGACACTGAAATTTTTACCGATGTAATTGATTACAGTGTTATGCGTCGGGATAGACCTAAACTGTGTCAAGTTTCCTATGCTGAACTTAAGTCTGGTGCAATTACGGTTAATAATAAACGGGTTCGTGTTAGTTCCCTTTCTAGCTTGAAAATGGCAAAAAAAGTTGCTCAAACCCTAAAAAATTGGATTGATGATGGTCAATTTACTTTAACAGCCCCTATTGAGAGGCTTCCTCTTGATACTGTCTTTAAGCCTATGCGTCAAACACAAGAAATCCCTTTTGTCTCCAATGTTATGCATCCAGCCATTACCTGTATGGAAAATGAGGAAATTCGAGCCATTGCTGAGCGTATAGTTACAAAATCTGTAAACCACATAGTTGTCATAGATTCCTATAGTAAACTCTTAGGTATAGTCACTTCATGGGACATTACCCGCGCAATGGCTGAAGGTAAAAAAGCACTAGCCGATATTGTATCTCGCAAAGTTATAACTGCAAACCCTGATGAACCATTGGAAAGTGCTTCAAAACGCATGGCGCAACATAACATTTCTGCTCTACCCGTAGTTGACTCTGAACATAAAGTCTTAGGTATAGTAACATCTGAAGATGTTTCTAAACTGTTAGGACGGTAAAATTATGGCACGTATTCTTTTACGATTAAATGAAAGCTTGGTTTCTGAACCTGTTGTTTCAGAGGTTATACTGGAAAATAAAGTGTTAGTTGCAATTTTAGCTGCTCACATAAACTCAAAAGGTGGCGAAATTGTTCTTGAAGTTCAAGATGACGAAGTTGACATAATCGTATCTGCTTTTAGGCAGAAAGGTGCAACCGTAACAGTGCCTAAACTTATCGAGGTAGATAATAACCGCTGTTTTAGCTGTGGCTCATGTGTGGCTCTATGTCCAGTGGAAGCCATCAGTGTGACTGAGGATTTATCCATTCAATTTAACAAAGAAAAATGCGTTGGAAGCGTCTGTAACATATGCGTAGATGCCTGTCCCGTTAGAGCAATAAACTCTATTAGATATTCTAACACTGAAAACATGCATAACAACAACAGCAGTAATAGACATCGGGAAAAATAAATTGCAAAACGAACTTTTCAAAGAAAACTATACCTACAAAGACAGTGTCTGCCACATAATCAGCGACATCCCCCAAGGTGTATCTATCGCTAAAGAATCAATAACCCGTAACTATAAAGAACTCGAAAACTATATACGAACACATCAAATCTTCTTTTACACCTTTGACCCCCTCCCCGTGCCCAATGAGCCTTTGGTTGCTAAACTAATGGCGTTGGCAGCACAGAAAGCAGTTGTTGGACCCATGGCAGCAGTTGCCGGTGTCATAGCAGATTTAGCCGTAGCTGATATGCAAAAGGCTGGTTGCAAAGTTGCAGTCGTGGAGGATGGCGGAGAAATATCTGCTGTTTCTGACAGACCTATTGATGTGGCTTTAGCTGCAGGCAATGAACCTTTATCAAAACGGTTTGGTTTTAGACTTACAGAGTTTCCAATTGGAGTGGCAACAAGTTCTGGCAGATTTAGCCACGCTTTTAGTTTCGGTGATGCCGAAGCAGCAACAGTTTTTTGCAAAAATGCCGGTTTAGCAGATGCCGCCGCTACAGCAGTCGGCAACGTAGTAAAAGGCGATGTTGAAACAGGTATTACAGCGGGTATTAAATGTGGCTTAAACATTCCGGGCGTATTAGGCGTACTTGTTATGTACCAAGGCAAAATAGGCACAGCTGGAAAAATTCCCCAAATAATCAAAATCGAACCTTGAAACTATTTCGATGTACTCCAACAGGCTGTAATGTATATTTTGTTCGTTAGAATTCAGCTGTTTAATCGATATGCTGATAAATGGAAACGTTAACAATTGTCTTTAGGTAGATTTAGAATGGTTAAAACTTACAATATTTCAGTTCTTAAAGGAGATGGGATTGGTCCTGAAGTGACAGAGGCAACGGTGAAGGTTCTCGATGCTGTTCAAAAAGTTTCAGATTTTAAACTTAATTATGTTTATGGTGAAGCTGGTGCGCATTGTATTCCCGAGCATGGTACGAATCTTCCTAAAGAGACTGTTGAGCTGATTAAAAAAACTGATGCCTGCCTTAAAGGTCCAATGACTACTCCTGAGGAGCCTGGTGCTCCCGTTAGTGTTGCGGTTACTTTGCGTCGTATGTTTAATTTGTATGCTAATGTTCGGCCCTGTAAAAGTTTTCCAAATGTAGAATCACTAAAACCTGATATTGACCTAGTTGTAGTTAGGGAAAATACTGAGGGTCTGTATTCTGGTCATGAGGCGCTTATTGCTCCTGGTGTAAGTGTTGCTTTTAGAATTATTACTACTGAGGCGTCAACTAGGGTTGCTGAGTATGCTTTCAAATTGGCGATGCAACGTAAAAAGCACTTAACATACATCCATAAAGGTAACATTTTGCGTATAACTGATGGAGTATTCAAAGATGCCGTAAAAGAAGTTCAAAAACGCTATCCCGAAGTTACAGTTGATGACCTACATATTGATGCTGCAACAATGCAATTAATCAAACAGCCAGCTACTTATGATGTTATGGTTACTACAAACTTGTTTGGTGACATCCTAAGTGATGAAGCCGCACAAGTAACCGGTAGTCTTGGTCTTGCAGCAGGTGCAAATATTGGCGAAAACTATGGTATGTTTGAACCAGTACATGGTAGCGCCCCAAAATATACTGGTATGAATCGTGTGAACCCAATTGCAACTATACTTGCGGGAGCAATGATGCTTGACTACCTAGGCGAGAAAGAAGCTGCCAAAAAAATTGAAGACGCCGTCGTTGCAGTACTTGTTGAAGGAAAAACACGAACCGCCGATTTAGGTGGAAAAGAAACAACAAGCGACATGGCAAACGCTATTGTTGAAAAAATTAAATAGCAACTCTAACAACCTTAAATTGGGTTCCACTACGAGTTGTCAACTCCAATTTATCCCCATACCCTTTCTTAACAAACCCATTCTCTACAATAACCTTATCACCCAGCTTCAAATCACAGAGTTGCTCAACTTGACTGCGCCACACTGAAACTCTAATTAAACCCGTTTCATCTCTTAAATCAAAAGTGAACAGTTTGATTTGCTCACCTCTACCTGTGGTTACCTCTTTTATCGGATCTACACTTGAAACATTACCTTCCACACTAACCACCTCCCCCTCCTTCAAATCCGCCAATTTAATCATCTGAAGCATAACCGATTGAACATACACAAAACTTGTTGAGTCAACATGAACTTCAAACCCACTACTTTCTTTTTCTTTAACTTTACCGTTAATCAAGTACAGACAAACATTAGATTTAAGTTGCCTTTCCAATTTCCCAACCATACCGTTCCAAACGACAACAGAGATTTCTGCCGAATCGTCTGTAAGCGTGAAACGCATAAATTTACCCTCCGTACCGTCCCCTTTAGTAAACGTCTTTGAACCAAACACTTCTCTAACTCTACCCGATAAATGCACATTGTTAAGAGTGTTCACAATTTCACTTATCTTCGAAACAAACTTTTCTACACTGGGATAACTATTTTGAGCTTTCTCACTAATCTCAATCCTACTCTTTAAACCCAAATGCAACTCAACTTTACCATACCGATCTTCTCTTGTATAACCATGCAAAAGCCTAACAATTTGCCCAACTTGCATTTGCTTCTTCTCAACAATTTCTGCTCTATCATTCCACAAAACCACACGCAAAATACTATCCTCATCAACAACCATCAGATTAACTAGTTTACCACTCTTTTCCCCCCCAAAACTATGCACTGGAAAAACAGCAACTATCCTGCCTTCAACAGAAACATCACTTAAACCTGAAATTAAACGGCCAGATGACAAAATTCTGCTGAACTCTACTACTGGACTGGTACTCTCAACACCATATCGTGCTGCTATCAACCGTAAAAGTGTCTCGTCACCTATCAAACCGCCCGAACGTTCTTTCTCTTGCACAAGTGCTTTTTGTATTTCCCGCTCCGACAGTTCTGGATGCTTAGCAAGTATTTCTGCAATAATATCTCGAGTTGACATTTGTTCTACCCAAAACATGATCTATGATTGTTTATAGTTTACGTTCAAAAAACATGTTTTGGTTAAGTTTATTAAAACCTAAAAGTAAATATCTTGATCAAAATGAGTTTCTCCGTGCTGTACACCGTTGCGTTTATTCTAATTACAGTTGGTATTTTACTTGTGGTAGGCTCTCTTTTGATTTCAGCAAGCAAGTCACGTAAAGCTGTGGCGAGCAAAGATAGTGATAAAGTGCAAGGTGCAGGCGTACTTATGTTTGGACCAATACCGATAATTTTTGGAACTGACAAAAACTCTATGCGTGCTGTAATGTTAATTGCTTTAGTTTTAACAATTGTGTTTGTGATATGGTGTTATTTGATGTTGAGGTAACTGCCATGTTTGAAAATCAAGAATTAACTGATGATTCCTCTGTTAATGTTTCTGGTCGCGTATCTGGTTTGTTGATGTTGGGCTTTATGCTGATTTTTGTTGGCATAATTGTGTTGATTGTTGTTGCCCTGCTAAATGGTGGTTCTGACAGTAGTAGTGTAAATGGTGTTGTTATTTTCATCGGTCCCTTTCCTATTGTGTTTGGAGCAGGATTTAACTCAAACTGGTTGATGATAATTGGCATTATAATCACTATTACACTGTTCTCTCTGTTTGCTATCTCTTCTTGGCGAGCAAGAAAAGTAATGGGTTAAAAAACGTTTACTCTTTTTCTTCTTTCTCTTCTTCATTATCTTTACTGTGATAAACGTAAAGGAAGATTAACAGTATAGCAATTGTTGTTGCACCCATCATGATATACTGCAGTATTGTGAAATATCCATTTAGATCCATCGAATTTCTCCTATGTTACTTACTTATTTACTCTTACTCATTTAAATATTTAAGGTGTAGCTTTTTTCCACTCGTTCATTAACATGTCATAATTTTCATCGCTAGCGTTAATGGTTTCAAACCAGCCTAAGTTCTGCGCGATTTTTTGGGCAAAGAGATGATAACACATGTGAACTTTTTTGTCTAAAACTCTGAAATAGAAATCATCACAGGTACAGTATTCTGCTTCTGGCATAATTAGATAATCTCTTTCACGGCCTATAACAATCCAAACTATGCGCATGCTAGGTTTGAAAACGTATTTTTTTACTCTGTTATCTTTAAGTGTGTCTAATGCTTTAGTGAAACGTTGCCCAAAAAGTTCATAGAGTTCATTAATATTTTCCCCTGACAGTTTTCCTGCTACTTTAGCTTGCCTGCAAATAACATTTAGAGCTTCTATTTCAGAGTTGTCAGTCAACAGTTCACACTGTATTTAACTATGAAAGGATGGAGGATTTAGCCTTTTAGTTTAACTTATGTTAATCGGTTCACCTTTAGGGTTACCTGACGGTTCAAGTTTAGGAATGACAACTTCTAAAACACCATTCTTATAAGTTGACCTCGCCTCTTTGGTACGAATTTTAGCTGGTAACTCAATTTCCTTGTAATATCTACACTGTATAGTTTCAACTGAAATAGTTAAAGAATCATCCGTACCATACAGTTTAATGTCAGTCTTCTCAACACCTGGTAGTTCAACAACTACACGAATTTCATCAGCATTATTCACCACATCAACTAGAGGTTCACATTCTTCTTTAACTTCCACACCCTTGAAACTTTTTGTCAAATTTCCAACCTCTTGGATGTCTGATTTACCATCCGATACAATTTTCACACTATGGCTATTATGTACAAATGGTCCAAACTCTTTAACAGTACTTCCGTCTGGCAACTTTTGCTCTTTAATGTATTCTTTTGGAACTTTTCCCTGAAAATTCTCAAACTCATTTTCCATCATCTTTCCAATTTCATGAAACATGTTCTCTATATCACTGAAAAATGGTTTTTTAGATTGTACCCGACGTTTCTCAAATCCTTCTGGAAAATCGCCCGTATCTTCTGAAGACAAAACAGCTCACAATCTATACTGTTAAACCTTCGACACCAATAAATTTTATGCAACAACCCATACTATGGGTCTTATTTATCTCGTATAAAGTTTCATCTTTCAGCAGAGTTTGTGTGTATGGTGGTAAACAAGTTTGTTTCTATAAGTTGGGTTGCTGGTGGTGTGGGTTGGTGTTTTTAGTTTTAGAGTTTGACTAATTCGAGGATTGTTTCGTGTATTTTGGTGTTGCTTGATGCTACAAATTTTAGGGTTTGTTTGGGGTCTAGTTTTACGTTGATTGGTTGTTTGTCTATGTCTGTTACTAGGCCGCCTGCTTCTTTGATTATTAGAAAGCCTGCTGCGACATCGGTGGTGCGTAGTTTTCCTCGGATGTCAACAAATGCGTCAGTTAATCCGTTAGCGACGTAGCATAATTCTAGGGCGTTGGCGCCGTAGTGTCTTATGTGTCTGGTTTGTTGTATTAGGTCAGTTAGTTTGGGTGCTATTTCGGCGACTTTGTATGTGTTAAGGTCCATTCCGAGTACTGCTTCTTGGAGTGTTGTTATTTGTGAAGTTTTGATTTTTTCGCCGTCACGATATGCGCCTTTGCCTTCTTGTGCAATGTATGTAATGTTGTGGTGTAGATCGGTGACTAGGGCTGCGTAAACTTCTGTCATAACGGGTTTTTTTGAAATCGCGATTGATGAGGCATAGAATGGTAATCCGCGCAGCAAGTTGGTTGTGCCATCAATTGGGTCGATTGTAACATAACACTCTTTTGGGGTGTTGCCATATTCTTCAAAACCGGATTCTTCGCTAATTAGTGAAAACGAGATGTTGTGGTTTTGTAGGGTGTTAATGATTGCTTTTTCTGCGGCTAGGTCTACTGGTTTTATGGTGTCTCCGCCTGCGCCTTTTCCTAGGTCTGGTTGTGGTTCGTTTAAGGTTTTTAGGTGTGGTTTTATTGCTTTTTCAATGTTGTCTTTGCAATTGGTTAAGATTTTAAACCAGTTTTGTTGAGTGTTCATTTTGTTTCTTCCTAAGGTTGTAATGTTTTAAACTTGATAAGGGTTTACTGTTATTGTTCTGAGGTCAAGTTTGTTGATGCCAGGGCTCTGTTTAGCCTTTTATTAATTATTATAGTGGAAGTCTATAAGGTGTGTGCCTATAGATGTGTATTTTGTTCAAAAATATGGGCAGTGACCTAATTTAGGATATTTAATTTAGAGTAGAAAAATTCGTGCCAAGTCCACAAATGATCCGTTAAACCCTCAAGTTTTGCAGGAGAAGCCTTACGCTTAAACTCATTGATAAAATT
>WQYG01000060.1 GCA_009781395.1 Candidatus Bathycorpusculum sp.
ACGTATTTTCAAAGGCCACACCAGTTTTGTGTATAGTGCAGTGTATAGTTTAGATGGATCTCGAATATTATCTGCCTCTGGTGATGGAACCATTAGGGAGTGGGATAGAGAAACTGGTGAATGTCTCTGGGGTACTCCACCTTACGGCGGTGTATTCATCGTTGGTTGCACTTTTAAAAAGTGGCAATTTGGTAATGAAGAACTAAAAAAACTCATCAAACGGTACGGAGGAAAAATTTAGATTCTGCACAGCGCACCGAATTTTACTCGTAAGACACTGAACCTATATTGAGATTATGTTCTAAGAATTAACACACGAATAACATAATAGACACTGAAATCTAAATAGCAGGCAATAAATGGAGCGTTTGCTATGCCAACAACGACCCAGAGAGTCTTGCCTCAAACAAAAGATCCAGCAGAATTTGAATCCATATGCAAAGATATTCTCAATATAAAATGTCAACTAACTTTTGATACAGGCTTTACTAAATTGGGCGGTTTAGGGCAGTCTCAGGGTGGAATTGATTTATACGCTCAACAACGTGATGGTTTTATTATTGTGGCTCAATGTAAAAATTACGTTACATTAGACTCAGCTAAGGTTCTAAATGATAAAATTTCTAAGGATATTACCAAGATTGCTCAGAGAGATGATGTTACAACAGTTTTTATCATGACAGCCAAACGAAAAAACGCAACAGTTGAAAGAGACATAATGAAACGTAATCAAATGACCGAGCGTAAATTTAAAATTGTAGGGATGTTTTGGGATGATATCGAAGAAGTTCTCTTGGATGTGGCTAATAACCATTTATTGGAGCGGTATTACCCTGATTATGCACGTCCTAATGGTTTAGCTCGATATAATCTTGAAATGTATCAAAATAGTTCGAGAGTTCAACTTGACAAGTGGAAATCGTCAACTGCAAAATTGTATAATGTCTTGTATGAAGATAACACCTACATTTCTATGACCCTAAAAGATGACAGCGACAATAATTATACTGTTGAAGAGGTTCTAACTAACCTTAGAGAGAAAAACTGCTTTCACAACATCCTTATAGGTGAAGGCGGGATGGGCAAAACCACCACCTGCATGCGTCTATGGACCCAATGCTTAGAACAAAATATGCAGGTCTTCTATGTACCCCTATGCGACTACAACTCTACCAACAACACTATTCAAAGCTACATAACAGATGTTTACGGCGTTGAAGAGCATAATTACAACCGTCTAATGGACGAAAAAAATATTGTACTCTTACTTGACGGATTTAACGAAATAAAATTTGAATATCATCAAAATTTTTTGACAGAACTAAGAAAAATAGCAAATAAACAAGCACAAATACTGATTACATCCAGAACCGATGATGTATTAATATCCAAAACAGATGGCTTCACAAAACTCTTCTTCGAACCCCTAACCACCGAAACAATTGACAAATGGTTAACCGAACATTGGACAAAAAATATTGAAGACCCAAACATCACCCCCGAACTTTATGAGGTTTTACGCAACCCGATGATGCTAAAAATCTACGCCCCAACCCTTAACGACCAGAAAAAGTCAACAGCAACTAACTTTAATTTCTTTAAAAACCCTAATACACGCGGGGAAATCATATGGAACTTTTTAGAGCATCAAATCAAAAAAATGACTCTGCATGAAGAACAGAAAGGGTTTACAAAAATTTTATTCCGACACCTACTGCCATACATAGCATACAAAATCGAAAGCACCAACGAATTTGATTTCACAACAGCACAACTAGAAAAATATGTAGACGAATTTGTCGAATATATTGAAAATTATTACAAAAAATTTGATGCCCTAATTAGTTATAGAGGAGCAATTCAAGATTTTCTTAAAAAAGACAATAAAACAGAATATTTGTTGGATTTATGTAAAGATAATTTCAGCATTATAAAACAACGAACCCAAGGCAATACCGACAAAAGCTATATTTTCATTCAACAATATTTCCGAGATATCTTCTCAACAACTCACATAAAAAACCAAATGATTTTGAAAGATAAATCAGTATTTATCAACAGGGTTTTACCCATCCATATCTATCAAATGCTCTGTGAAATCTTGCAGGAACATAAAGTGGAAAATTTATTTGAACATAAATATGAGTGGGTAACTCCTTCGGGGGTGGTATCCGAGTTAAGGCAATATTTGAAATGTTTCAAAAATGGTAATGACAGAGAAGCACAGACGGGTGTTTTTAATGCTTTACAAATAATTGACTACGCACGTAAGTGTGACCTGTCTAATGAAGATTTTTCAGCACTAGATTTGCGCAGGTGTTCCTTAAATGGGAAAAACGTCAACCAAAGTAACTTTACAAACTCGTATATAGATAAAAACGTGTTTTTTTCTACAGGTCACACAGATGAGGTGGGTTGTGTGTGTTTTAGTCCTAACGGCGAGTTTTTTGCTTCCGCATCAAGACATGAAGTGATTTTGTGGGATACAAAAACGGGAAAAATATTACACACGTTAAATTGCTCTGCAATAGAAGGTGTTATATGTTTTAGCCCAGATGGAAATTATCTTGCATCTGTATCATATGATGTAGTGATGTTGTGGGATAGCAAGACGGGGAAGTTATTACGCACTTTAAACTGCAAGCGCTATTTTAACAGCTTCATGGAACATGTGGCGGCTGTGTGTTTTAGTCCTGACGGCGAGACTTTAGCTGCCGCATCAAGTGAGAAAGTGATTTTGTGGGATTTAAAAACGGGAAAAATATTACGCTTGGACTGCTCAACTTGTCGTGGTGTTAACTTGTATTTTAGTCCTAATGGTAAAACTTTAGCATCCACCTCAGATGAAAAGGTGATGTTGTGGAATAGTAAGACGGGGGAGCCATTACGCACTATAGAATGCTCTAAAGCGATAGAGTCTATATGTTTTAGCCGTGATGGTGAAACTTTTGCTTTCTCCTCTGGTGGTGGGTTAGTAGGGTTGTATGTTAGCGAGACGGGAAGGTTGATACGCACTTGGCAAGATCTTCTTGTTGGTCGGGTAGGTCATACTGATCAAGAGCGTATGTGTCTTAGTCCTGATGGTAAAACTTTAGTTTTTACCTCATGGGTTAATAGAGATAGAGAACGGGTGCTGGCGCAGTTGTATGATAGTGAGTCTGGAAGTCTATTGTACACCTTGCAAGATTCTGGGTGTGCATATGTTAAATGCTTTAGTCCTGATGGAAAAATTGTGGCTTCTGCCTCTGGTAGATCGGTGATTTTATGGGATATCAAGGCTGGGAAGCGGTTACATACTTTGGAAAGCAACGAATTTGCTGTGAATGATGTGTGTTTTAGTCCTGATGGCAAATTTTTGGCATCTGCCTCAGAAGACCAGACAGTGATTCTGTGGGATAGCGTGTCGGGAAGACGGTTGCATACTTTACAAGGTCACACAGATGAAGTGGCTAGTGTGTGTTTTAGTGATTATAGTAAGATTTTAGCTTCCGCATCAGAAAATGAGGTGATGTTGTGGGATAGCGAGACATGGAGTCCATTGCGCACTTTGAAAAATCGCACTTATTCACATTATCATCGTCCAATTAATATTTGTTTTAGTCCTGATGGTAAAATTTTAGCTTTTCCCCATTTTAAATCGGTGAGGTTGTGGGATAGTTGGTCGGGGAATTTTTTGCCTGATTTAGAAGGTCACACAAAACCTGTGACTGATATTTGTTTTAGCCCAGATAGTAAGATTTTGGCATCTGCCTCAGAGGATGGGGTGAGGTTGTGGAATAGTTGGTCGGGAGCGTTCTTGCGCACTTTGGAAGGGCATAAAGAAAGTATGTGGAGCATTAAACGAACTGCATTGTATGGCAAACTACACATAGATGGTTCAGAGCTACAAAATGAAAAGTATAGCCACACCATTGGAGCAACGAATGTGTGTTTTATCCCTAACAGTAAAATCTTGGCTTCTACATCTGATTATTCCCTTTCAGAAGATCCTTATTCAGTTTTGTTATGGGATAGCGATACGGGAGAATTATTGCGTACTTTGCAAGATCACAAATATGGCGTTACTGGTTATAATTGCAGTGTGTGTTTTAGCCCTGATGGTAAGGTCTTAGCTTCTAAGGATTCTAAGTATAATGTGGTGAGGTTGTGGGATATCGAGTCTATGAAATTGTTGTACACTTTGGAAGGTCACACAAGCAAGGTGAATGAGGTATGTTTTAGTCCTGATGGTAAAACTTTAGCTTCCGCATCAGATGATGGAACAGTGAAGGTATGGGATAATGCAACTGACCACTTCAATATATTTGGACGGAAAAAGTTACTTAAAACGCTTTATCATTTATCATATCTGAAAGTTTCCGGAGCAATTCTTAAAGACATAGAATCTGACTTAACAAAAACAGAACTACTTATTTTAAAACAACATGGAGCTATTACTGACTGAAAAAATGGCTAATACACTCGTTTTGTTTAAAAATATTTTTCAATCTTTCAAATAATAAGTTAAATTTTAGAAAACAAACTTTTAATTGTATGTATTCAGCTCACCTGATTTTATAGGTTTAAGGTTAAAGTGTGTATCATAAAAATGTAGTTGTAATCTTGTTTGATGTATAAAATTTACATGAAAATTTAAACTCTAACAAAAAAGAGCCAGCTAAAACCATATTTTCGTAGAGAGCTGAATACATACTTTTAATTTAATACACTTAAGATTTTTATTCAAAAAATTAGTTTTTGTTGTTGGGCGTATGTTTTTGTGGTATCGGTTTTTCGCGTTAGGTCAAAACGATTATGCCTAAATTACACTTGCTCTGTGTGGTAAAGCAGTTTTTGTTAATAAAGCCGAAACGTTCCAAGTAAATAGATTACACTTCTTATATGGAGGAGGTGCCGGCGGGTTTTTTGTTGTCAACGGCTTGGGGTGTCTTTGAAGGTTGTGGTGGATGTTAAAAGTTTTGACTACCTGTTTGATATTTTCCTCTTTTTAAAAAGAGCAAACATACGTTCAATAGGAGGTTCATATTTGAGCAAACAAAACACAAATCAAAAAACAACAAACAAACCAAGACTCCACGTATTGGGCATTGATGCTGAGGTAGATCCTGTTATTGGTAAAAAGTTAAAGCGGGGCATTTATGCGTCTGATCGTATTCATTCTTTGGTTATGGGTTTTCCGGGGTCTGGTAAAACTCGTTTTCTTCTCTCTATGATAAAACAGCATATCGATTATGGGGAGGGTTTTATGGTGTTGGATTCGCATAGTGATCTTACACAGCTTGTTCTCTCGCATATTTCCCCTGAGCAATGGGACAGGGTTGTCTACATTAATCCTTGGTCAGCATTCGAAGATAAATATGACAATCGTGTTTTACAAATAAATTTCTTAGAATATCACAACCCCTACGAACGAGATGTAGTCGCCCGAATGTTTATGGACACTTTGGAGAAGCTCTACGAACGTTGGTGGGGACCCCGTCTTGACATGATTTTACTAAACGCCCTATATCTACTCATGGAGAAAGAACACGCTAAACTACCTGATCTCTACAATATTCTCTCGGATCAAGATTTTCGTGATATGCTCACAGCCAAGTGCAGAGATCGTAATGTCAAGGTGTTTTGGGAAAAACAGTACGACAAAATGCCCAAAGATGCTTCCGTTGCCGTCCTAACTAAACTTTATCGTCTTGTTCAGGAGAGGATTATTGTGCCTATGTTTATGGCTTCTAAAAGTGGTATTGATTTTCGAAAGGCTATGGATGAGCGTAAGATTGTGATTGTGGATTTGCCTGAAGGTAAAGTTACTACTGATATCGCGAATTTTTTGGGTAGTTTGATTCTTTCGGCGGTGTATAATGCAGGTATGTCACGGGAAGATACTCCTGAAGCGGATCGCAAACCCTTTTTTGTGTACGTTGATGAGGCTTATCGTTACACTACAAAGAGTATTCCAGAGGTGCTGCAGTCACTTCGAAAGTTTAAAGTCTTTATGACCCTTGCAAGCCAATACCTCACCCAATACCGCAGAGATATACAAGATGCTATAACCCAAACCTGTGAAACTATTGTCAGTTTTCGAGTTGGAGAAGACACCGCTAAAGTTCTTGAAAAATTCTACCCCCATACATACGGCTATCAAACGCTTATGAATTTGCCTCGTTACCTGTTTTTTGTCTCCACACCCTTCTGCGGTAACCGTGAATACCAAGTCTTAGAAACAATCGACTACAAAACCGGCCCAAACAATCCTGATGAGGTGATTAAGTATAGTTTAGTGAAGTATGGTCAGCAGGTTGATGTGGATGAGTTGATGGGGCAGGTTAAAAATCAGTCTGTGCAGCAGGTGTTTTTGGATTGGGCAGTAACTCCAGATGAGTGGGTAATTCTTCTCACTATCCGATTAAACGGTGGCTCAATGGCTGAGGAAGCTTTGCGAAAGCATCTTCTCTATGACCCAAATCAACCAAAGCCCTATGTGCTTACAGAGTTGGGATTTGCTAATGCCCTTAAAAATCTGTCAGTGGATAATGCTAGGCGTGATGCTTGGCTTTGTTTTAAGGATGAGACGGTGCGTCAGTGGCGAGAAGAGGCCTACGTTTACGGTAAAAGGGAACTGAAAACTCAGGAGGTGCATACGAGGTTTTGGCGTTTGGATTTAACGGATAGACGGGCTAAACGTCTCTTGGATACTGTGTTTCGTGGTGAGAAGGCGGGGGGTGTTGAGCATGTTCAGGTGATTATGGCGCAGCGTAAAATTTACTGGCAAAACGGCTGGATCGTACGCATAGACGATGGCGAAACAGACGAGAGTATAGCAGATCTCTACGTTACGCCCACTTTGCCTGCTTCAAAGGTCGCGGGCGCAAAGGGCTATATTGATCACACCAGTTGGGACTACAAACGCAGCTTTGCAGTAGAAATAGAATGCTACCCCAACAAACACTGGGACCGATTAGAGAATAATTATAGGCGCAACAAGAAAATGGGCTTCCCCACAGTCTTTATTGTACCTACACAAGTTGATGAGACTAAGTTGAAAGAGAAGCTTTTCGACTGGAAAGCCACCTACGTAATTAACGCCGCAAAATTCGAACCCGACCACCCAGACATGGTAACCATCGAAGTTGTCAGTATGCTTGACAATCAACAAAACAATGACACCCAAGACTCTAACCCATATTGCGAGGCTAAATCTGCTGTTGTTGAACAACCCTTTGAGATGCCATACCAACAAGAAAAACCCACTAGACCTACTGCTACTATTGCAACAGCGGCTATTTCAGAGCAAAGAGAGGTTTTGGAAGTTGAAGCTATAGCTCCACAGCAATCTGTGGTGGCGGAGGTGGATTTGCAAAGAGAGCGGTTGCTACTTGATCTTGTTGGTCGGGGGTGGCTTTTTAGGTTAAAGGAAGCAAAAGGCAAAAAATACCTCTGTGCAAGAAACGCAGGTGAAGAGCACAGTCTTGGCCCATTTAACGAACAAACAAAACAAATCATTATAAAAAACAGACTTAAAGTTCAGGGCTTCAACGAAAACTAACGCAGGTCTTTATGAGCAAACCTGTCACCTATGGTTAGGTTGTTGAGGGCTTAGGACTCAAGGGGAGGTCTAAAAGTCCGTACTCTTTTTTGCAGATTTTTTTGGGTTTTTGGGGGTTTTAAATAGTTTGGCGTATTAGGTGGGTGCTTCCTGTTATGGAACTTGTCCGTTTGGACTGTTGGCCTGCATTAAGGCATCATTTGCGCTTGGAAAAATCTTGGAAACCCTCCAAACCAACCCCTTAGCGTATGCTTTACTTCTTCTTAAAAAACTCTAAAACACAATCTTGGAAACCGCCAAAAATAGCATTTTTAACCAAAAAACCATTGTAAACCATAGTTAAACAAAAAACAAGAATCATTCATCTCCAATAGTGGTAAACAGCTCGAAATAAACAATAGCAAAACATGAAAAACAGGTGTAATCTGGAAAAATCTTGGAAACCGCCAAAAATCAACTCTTTAACTAAAAAATCAACAAAAAAGCCCTTAAACAAAAAACAACCCAAAATTCACCGACTGCTAAATTAAAAAAATCTTGTGTAATTGCCAAAAATCTGGAAAAATCTTGGAAACCGCCAAAAACAACCCCAACAACCAAAAACCGCCACAAAAACACCCCAAACAAAAAACAAAACCCAACCATACACAAAATAACCAAAAACCAACAACCACAACAAAACAAAACCACATTTTTCCCTCTGCCAGCCCGCCACTCTCAATAAGCACTCAAACAAACGCAGCCACACGCCATTTCTTCAAACAACAAAAACCAAACAAGCATCCCCAGCCCAACCCAACAACGTTCCACCAACAGCACCGAAGCACAAACAACAATAGGAGATAAACAACAATGTGTAAACAAAACAATTTTTCCCAAAAAATCAACCCCCAACAAACAACCCCTCAACTCAGAGTCTATGTTGCCAACCTATCAAAATACAATAATGGAGAGCTAGTTGGAGCTTGGCTAAATCTGCCTGCTACGCACAATGAAATCAAAGCTTTCCTAAAAACAAAAGTTGGTCTAAACCGTCAATGTGAAGAGTATGGTGTGCATGATTATGAGTCAGACTTTAGTTTGGGTGAATATGAAAATATCTATACGCTTAACATGTTAGCTGTAGTGTTGGAGCAGATGAGTGAAACCGAAAAAGACCTCGCAGCGGCCTATTGCAGCTATAACGGACTCAAAGATGCTCTAAGCGTAATTAATATGTGTCTTCAAGTTAGCGAACTTTCGTATGTGCAGATAGATGATAACACTTGGGGTAGCAAAGAAGAAAAACTCGGCTACAAGCTATTAGATGAAATAAACACCGACATAAAAACGGCTTTGGAACAATGCAAACTAGGCAACAACCTAACAGCGTATGAATATTTCAACTTTGAAGCCTTCGGCAGAGACGCCTCCATAAATGACGGCTATTTCGCATCTGATGAATATTTCATATTCTACGACTCCGATCCTGACACCAAACTCTACGCCTTCGACGAAATCAAAGAACAACTAAATGACCCACGACTATACGAAAGCACTACTTAGTTTGCTAAGTCTGCCTTAAAAACGGTGGGTAAGTTGACGCACTTGCCCTCTCTCTATATAATATTTTTATATTTTTTTTAATTGTTGACTTATTTGTAAGTTGACTTACAAGTCCCGCCGTCTGTGACAGTCAAAGTTTAAAATAATTGGAAACACATCAGCTCATAATCTTTATCCAAGTAAGCCTTGACCTTTTTAAAACCATATTTACTATAAAAAGCCGTTCTATGTCCCTTCAACGTAACTAACGCCGCAAAACGACAACCAAGTTCAGTATTAGCCTTCTCCACAGCAAACTCTAAACAATACCTAAGAAGAAAAGTACCAATACCCTTCTTTCGCTCAGTATTATCAACCGCCAACCGCCCAAGCCACAAAGCAGGATAATTAACTTTCTCATAATTATCAAGCCTTAACCCAGTTTGACCCTTTCTAACTGCACTCATTGCTAAGGTAACAAAACCAACAAGTTTATCACGTCTATAGAAGAGGTGAGTAACACCCATACCCTCACGTTGATAACTCAGAGCATCATTATGAATAAACCCGTTTAAATCAAGCTCATCATTTTCACTACAATCAAACTGGGACAGATCAGTATTTTCAGACAGCTTTTTTATAGTAAAAGCCTTATTATCCAAATTGTTTGCGTCAGACAAAATTAGTTCGTTCTCTTTTTTACAGATTTATTAAAGATAACTCGGTTTTGCTCCATTATTTCCTTTTGTAGCTTAGTTGGGCCTCTTTTAATGTCACGTTCAAGTTCTTTGGCAGCTTCATCAGTAATATCGGGTAGAGGAATAGGTTTAGCCATAATTGTCACCTTAATTGTGATACACAGGTAAAGCATAAAAACTTTCACTGCTATAAACCGTTTTTTAACAACTTAGCACATATTGCTTTGGCCACGTTATAATTAAGGGTTGTATTCAAGAGCCATTACAAGTTTATTGCCGTAAGGGTAAAACTCGGCTAAACTATCAAAATAACCTCAAAACACGTTTAAACGAACCCATAAAAATAAACTAACTATGAATCCTAAAATATAATCTGGTCAAAGCAATATTAGTTACATCAAAATTTGTGCCTCTGTTATAGTTTTGCGGCAATAGCACCATAGTTTTTCCAAGACAGTAACTACACGTCTACTGTTTGCTGCCTGTGTCCCTTTTTTGTTGAGTCTGCACGTTTTATTAAGCCTACTTTTTTAGTGTTGAACTATGAGTCAGTCTGTGCAGTACGTGGAGCAAAGTCTGTTTCGCAGTTATTTAGTCAATAGAGACAACCTGTAAGGATGAAATATTCTGGTTAGCTGGTTTCTTTTGTTAGCTCTTCATAAGCAAAGCAATCGATAAAGTGGTCGTTGGTCATGCCCACAGCTTGCATGAATGCATAAATAATTGTACTGCCGACAAAGTTCATGCCACGCTTTTTGAGGTCTTTGCTAATTTTATCCGAAACAGACGAAGTTGCAATAACATCCGTTATTTTCTCAAAGCGATTTACAATTGGTTTATAATTTACATAGCTCCATAAGTATTTATCAAAGCTGCCGTGTTCCTCTTGGATGCGAAGAAACGCTTTTGCATTGGCTATAGTTGCGTTAATTTTTAGGCGGTTTCGGATAATTCCCGAGCTCGTCAATAGTTCTTCGATTTTGGTGTTATCATAGAGTGCAACTTTTGCTGGATCAAAGCCATCAAAGGCGGCACGATAGTTTTCACGTTTTTTAAGTACCGTTAACCACGACAGCCCCGCTTGTGCGCCCTCTAAAATTAACATTTCAAATAGTTTTTTGTCATCATGAACGGGTCGGCCCCATTCATTATCATGATAGTCCACATAAATTGGAATCTCGCCACACCAACAACATCTAACTTTGTCAGCCATCTAAACTACTCCATGCTTCACCACAATATCCTGCTTTAGCCGTTTTTATACCATAGCACTATTTCCTATCTTTTCTTACGATGTTTCTTACGATGTTTCTTACGATGTTTCTTACGATGCTGTCTTTGTTAAAACCAATTATTGTTTCATTGGGTTGTACACGGTAGAATGGTTTTGGCCTGTTTTGTTTTTTGCAGGTTTTAAGTATCTGTTTGGTTTTGGTTTGTTGCGTTGGTTTTGGGGGTTTAAATGTTCTGGTAGTTTAGTGGGTTGGTAAATGTTATGTGTGGTCTGCTGTGGTATAGTTTCGGTGAATTAGGCAGTAGTTGTGTTTTGTTTAGGGTTGCGGAGGGGTGTTTGTTTGTCTGAGTTAGTTTCGACTTTGTGGTTTGAGGATGTGGGTTTTTTGCATGAGCAAATGCTTGATACTCCTTTGGGGCGGTTTTCTATTCGGCAGATGATTCTGTTTTTGGTGTTTGGTTTGCTATCGTGGCTTTGTTCGCTTGTGTTTGCGGATTTAGTGCTTAAAATTGTCGTTGCCGGTGGCATATTTTTTGGTGGGGCTGCTTTGTTCACAAGGAAAATTAAGACGGTTTCTCCTGAAGCCCACCTGCTCTGTTTGATAAGACGCTTCACCGTGCAGATAAAACAAAAACACTCTGCCACCAAAGCCAAGCAATCTATGGTGGTGCATGAGTCAAAGGCTATGTTGCTCTCAGCAACTATAGGTGTGCCTGTAAAGATTGTTGGGGTTCTAAAAGATCTCACAGGAAAAGTCCTACCAGATAAAAATTTCAAAGTAAACCTAAACAACACCCTTCACTCAAGTGGCATAACCGATCAAGAAGGCTCCTTTTGTACTTATTTTATTCCTGACCGCTCAGGAGTTTTCCAAATAGCCATTCAACCCGAAGACTCCACCGATCCACTTCAGCAAATAACCGTACATGTCCAACCCAAAACCAAAAACGAAGAAGACAAAGAGGGAAAAGAAAATGCAGAAAAAACTACTAAGTCTAAAATATAAACTGGAAAAACAGCAATCTCAAGCTTGTGTCTATGAGGTGTTTCCTGTAAACTATGTTATGTTGCCTAAGCAGAAGCGTGTTGAGACTTTGGGGCGTTTTCAGCGTCTGCTAAACAGTCTGCCCTGTTCCGTAAAATTATCTGCTGTAAAAACCCAAAAAACCCTACAAATTACCGAACAGGAACTCACAACTACCTACTACCGCTTCTTTATTGAAAGCTCAGAGCCTATCGATTGGATAATAGATCAGTGCAATTTTAAGCAACAACCCCTTACCGAACTGCCAAAAACAACCCCTGCTAAAACGTTTCCCAAACATCTCTTGCTAAAAGACGGCAAGCTTCAGAGAACGTTTACCGTTTATCAACTTCCTGGTACTCTTTTGCCTGGTTTTGTAAGTGAACTCTATGGTTTATGCGAAAAAGTGCTCCTATGCATCAAACCGTTGCCCCCTGAGGTTGCCTCCCCACAAATGGGCAAATATCTACGTTTACTTAAAAGCATTCTCTTAGCAGATCAATCCAAGGGTCGTATTGCTAAAGATGAAGTTAAACTAAAACATGCTATGGCTGAGGCGGTTTATCAAGGTCTAATAACTGGCTCCACACGACTTTTCGAATTGCAAGTTAATCTCACAATTCAAGCCAATGACATAGAAGAACTTAAGACTAAAACAAAGAAACTCAAAGACACCCTCCAATCCCGTTTCATACGCCTTGACTGTCCCACATATTTTCAACCCGAACTAGCTCTTGGCACGGTGGGTAAAAAGCTTGTAGCCGACACCACCACCGTTAGCACCTTCTTCCCTTTTGTTTCAGCCGACCTAATCGAGTCACCGGGCGGGGTTTTTTTGGGTATAAATCAACTAACAGGTGCACCAGTCGTATTTGACCCACACCTACGCATGAACCAAAACATAATCATCCTAGGAAAAAGCGGCGCAGGCAAAAGTTTCACCTCAAAAATCCTCCTAACTCGTTTACTGCAAAAACATCCCAACCTCGCCTACTACATTGTTGATCCTGAAAACGAGTACGGCGAAGTGGGTAGGCTTTCTGGTGCAGACGTACTGGACATAACAACCGAGCGCCAGTTAGGGTTAGATCCCATACAAATTTTCAGCGATAACAAAGACACCGCTGCAAGCATACTGGCCGATTTAGCAGGTGTTGAGGATAATCGGAGTTATCAGGAGCTACGAAGTATAGTGGGGGCGAGTCGTGATCTGCTGGAAGTCTATCAAAACAGCTCTCCAGCTCTAAAAGATCGCTTATCACCCTTTGTAACTGGAACTGACAGTTTCTTAACTATGGGACAGCCTCAAAAATTTTCACACCGTATGGTGTTTAATCTAAGTGCTTTGCATCGGCAGTTGGCTATGACACAGAGACGAAGTTTAACTTTTCAGGCGGCAAATGTTTTGGTTTTTAGCAAGATTTGGCAGATGCTTGACAACACTAAATTCTTACCCCTGCACATTCCAAAACTGGTAATTATTGATGAGCTTTGGCTCTACACCGCC
>WQYG01000061.1 GCA_009781395.1 Candidatus Bathycorpusculum sp.
AAAATTTGGTTAGTAAAGTGTGTTTTTGTTGTTTTTTGTGTTTTTTGGCTGTTTTTGTGTGAACCTAAAAAATAATCTGAAAAATTACTGTGATTTAAGCTCCAGATGCCATAAAACTATTTCTGTTTTTGCGCAGTCTGAATTCTGGTCAAAATTGTAGCATACATGGCTGAAAAATGTTCATAGAATTCCACTACAAATCGTTTGTTAGGATCTATTACAATCATTTTCCATGTACAAATGTTAATTTTTTGTGCAACATTCACACCACTAATTTTTACTGACTCCACATATGATAATTACCACATACACCAAATAGGCCAGTTGTAAAAAACAACTCCACCCACACAAAACATTCTAACCTGAATTCCCGAAAACAGTTTAACCTACATTACAAAAGACGTATAAATACGCCTATTTTTTCAAAAGAGCCTATTTAATGCTTTTATTGATGTCTATGTGTAGGTTAAAATAGTTTAACCTATGGTGGCTCGCAAAAATTGTGAAAAGCGTGATTTATGCCGTATTTTAAGAATTGGCTGTGTTTTTAAGATTTTAATTATGTAGGTTAAAATTTCTGCGGGATTCAGGTTTTAATCCTGAATTCAGACTGCGCAACAACGCTTAGTTTTGAGAGACATTGCAGATTTTTTCGTATTTTTAGCTGGATTATCGCACTATTTCATATTTTTTCCATTCACAACAGAAACGTACATAAAATTTACAGACGTGTTGTGTGAAAAATTTGCTTTTTGCACAGTCTGAATTCAGGATCTATTTTTCCGAAGATTCTTTCTGACCTTCACTCCACGACCTCGCCTTGATGGAGTACATTCAACGAAAGATACACCATTTCTAATCCCTACACTACACACGATACTATTTCCCGACCCAGCTCTAACCATACTAACTTCCACCCTACTCGTATTACGTGAATCTTCTGGTGTATAACCTGGTTTAGAATTTTCTGACGGATCCCTATCAGAAGGATTGGAAAGATTTTTAAGGCCGTCGGGAGTTTCCCACGCTTGTTTT
The DNA here is from genome assembly GCA_009781395.1 of Candidatus Bathycorpusculum sp. Classification (GTDB taxonomy): domain Archaea; phylum Thermoproteota; class Bathyarchaeia; order Bathyarchaeales; family Bathycorpusculaceae; genus Bathycorpusculum. The sequence goes on from WQYG01000061.1 coordinate 1,036, forward strand.
AACATATCCAATATGGAAGGGTTTTTTATACCATTTTTTTGGTTGGACAAACCCAAAGGGGAGTGAGAATAAAATCACCAAATAAACTAGGTTTTTTCAATGCAGTGTCTTCTGGAAGTGTTGCGCCAAAAGGGGGAGTGAGAATAAAATCACCAAAGGCACCCAATTTTTCTGGTTCCTGAAGAGCACCACATGTTTTGTCTGAATCAATACTCTATGAAGTGCAGACAATAATGAGGTGATGTCGGCATAACAAGGTTTTTTTCTTCACATGTGATACTCAAAGATATATGACCTCTAAGACGCAATAATCTATAGGCATACATAATAAACCTATATTAATTTTTTTGTAAATTATTACTCAACTTGACATTTTCCTGAGCCATAATTATGTGTAAAGCGATATATGTCTTGATGTTTGCATTCTGTTTTGTTGCCCAATATAAGTGTAGTTAAGTCTATTGACATATGTGGTTAGTACACATCAAATTTTACGCATGTATTTAAGACGTCATGATTTTTGTAAACAGTTTTGCAATGATGATTAGTTATTGCCCCTATTCTGAGATGACCTAAACACATACATCACAGCAACCCAACAGCCACTCATTAATAAACATTGAGTCAGTTTTGCTTCACGCGTTTGTCGTGCATAAAGACTAAACCACTACACAGATATCTTCTGTGGAATTTTAGGGTTGTAGTGTGTTTGGGTTTGTTGGAGTGTTGTTTTTTATGGTGTGGGCTATGGTGTGGGCGATTTTTTGGGGGTTGGTGGTTGTTTGTATTTTTAGTGTGTTTATGTTGTATGTTTGGGGTTGGTTGTTTGGGTTTTGTTTTGGTAGGTTTTGTTGTTTTTGTTTTTGGAGGGTGTTTGTTATTTCTTGTATTATCATGTGTTGTATGGTTGTTTGTTCTTGTGGTGTGAAGCCGTGTAGGATGAGTTTTTCAATTTTTATGTTGATTTTCATGGTGGTTCCAAATTCCTGTGGGTAGGGGTTTTTCTATTTTTGTGTATTCTGTTTGGGTGGCTTGTTTTATGTGTTGCATGTTTATGGGTGTGTTTTGGTTTGCGGCTATGAAAGCGCTGTGGAGGGCTATGTTTTGTATGTTTCCGCCTGCGATGTTTAGTTTTGCTAGTTGTGCAAAGTTTAGATTGTTTGTGGGTGTTTTTTTGGGGTATATGTTTTTCCAGATTTCCAGGCGGCTTTTTTCGTCTGGGAAGGGGAAGTTTATGATGAATTTTAGGCGTCGGGTGAAGGCGGTGTCTAGGGTTTCTTTTAGGTTGGTTGCTAATATGGCTAGTCCACAATAGTTTTCCATGCGTTGGAGTAGGTAGTTGGTTTCTATGTTTGCGTATCGGTCGTGGCTGTCTTTTATTTCGGTGCGTTTGCCAAATAGGGCGTCGGCTTCGTCGAAGAATAGTATGGTGCCTGTGTCTTCGGCGGTGTCGAAGAGTTTGGCGAGGTTTTTTTCTGTTTCGCCTATGTATTTGTTGACTACGGCTGAGAGGTCTATTTTGAATAGGTCTAGGTGTAGTTCGTGTGCTATGACTTCGGCGGCCATTGTTTTGCCGGTGCCGCTTGAGCCTGAGAATAGGGCGCTTATGCCTAGGCCGCGGTTGTTTTTGTTTTCAAAGCCCCATTCGTGGTAGACTTTGTGTCGTTGGGCTACGTGTATTATTATTTCTTTTAGTAATTGTTTTTCGCGTTCTGGTAAGATTAGGTTTTCAAAGGTTGCTTTTGGGGTTATTTGTTGGGCTAGGTTTAAAAATTTGGGGCGACTAACAGCACATGCGGATTCCCATAACATGTTATGCGTACTTAAACCTGCCACGTTATCATCACTGTTGTTTTTGTTGTTGTGTTGTTGTTGGGTGGCGTTGTTGATTGTGGTTTTGATGGTTGAGGCGTTAAAGTTGAATTGGTGAACTAGGGCGGATATGGTGTTTTGTAGGTTTGGGTCTTGGTTGAGGGGGGGGTGGTTTTGTAGGTTTGTTTGCCAGAGTTGTTGTTGTTCGGTTTTTAGGGGTTTGTTGACTTGTAGGGTTAGGGTTGGGGGGTTGTTGTTTGGGATTTGCCATTGTTCGTTTGTGGATAGAAATATGGGGCTTGAGGTTTGTTCTATAAAACGTAGTGTAGCTCTTTGAGTTTGAGCGGCGTTGTCAGGTGTGTTGTTTGGGGTGTTTTCGGTTGTTGTGGTGGTTATGAGTAGTCCTGCGCCGAGGAGGGCGGCTTCGCGGGTCCAGAGTTGGGCTAGGGCGGTTGTTTCGGGGGGTTTTTGGGGGATAAGTTCGGCAGGTAAATGCCATAGGCGTAATTGTTGGGTGGTGAGGGTTGTTTGGGCGATGGAGAGTTTGCCTGTTTCGTCAACGCCGTATAGTTGTATTAGGGGTATTTTTTCTTTGTTTTCATCATTGTGCCAGGTTGATAAGATTTGGTTTGCAAGGTGCATGTGGGATTCTACGGGGGGTTCACTGTTTGGGGCAGGTTTTATTATGCCTTGCAAGTCGTTGTCAAGATAGAAAACGCCTTTTAGGTAGTGTAGTATGCGTTCAGAAATGCGTAAGGGGACGTTTGTAATTGAGGTTGAGGTGTTTAGGTTAAGGTCTATTAGTCGAAATCGTCTTAGAGGGGCGGGGGGTGTTATGGCGCTCCAGTGGGCGTTTGGAAAACATGTTAGGGCTAAACCAAAGGTGGGGTAAACCATGTTGGGGTTGCCATGAACCTCTGCTAGGAGGGTTTTAACTTCAGAGTCTAACTCTTGAGCTGCACATAACACAAGAATTTGCTTCTCAAACGACGACAACCCAAAAAGAAAACTCAGACGTTCAATAGACGACACCCCACCCCCATCACCAACGTCATCAACATCATTAGGGGTAGTAGGGTTGTTTTCTTGTTGTTTTTGGTCGGTGGTGTTTAGGTTTGTTGTAGTGTTTTGGGTTGGTAGGAATGGTTCGCATGTGGGGTTTATGTGTTGTTTTAGCAGGGTTTTGACTTGGTTAATGTTTGTTGCCAAATGTTTTTGGTTGGTTTTCAGCCAAGTTTCATACATCAAGCATACCAAGATTTTAAGAGTTGTTTGTTATGGTGATTATGTTGTCATCGTCATTATTGTTGTTGTTTTTAAGGGGGCTGTCGGCGTTGTTTATGCGTAAGCGAACGGGGTATGTGCCTGCTAAGATTGTGTTAGGTATTTTTACTGTTAAACTTTTTAGAGGATAAGTTGTCAAGTTTGTAGGAGGTAAGTTTACGTTTAGGGTATAGTTGCCAATTAAGACGTGGGCTTTTTGGTGGGGGGCAATTCCGGGTTCAAAATCTAGTTTTAATTCTTCGCCGTGTTGTAGTTGGGTTTTGGTTAGGGGTTTAAGGTTTGGGGTTAAGACAAAAGCGGCAATGTTTGAGGTGTGAGCTAGGTGTTCTTTTGTATCGTTTGGGTTGAAGAGAAAGTTTTGCAGAACTTGAACTTGTTTAACTCCTGCCAAAGTGTCCTCTGTAATAGAGAAGCGTAGTTGGTGTTCAGAGAGTTCAGAATTGTCAATGTTTATAATTTCGTTATCGTTTAACCGTACTACTACTTTGTCACTATACAAGTTATGACCTTTTATAACTATTTTTTTTGTAGGGTCATAGGTCATTATTTGAGGTTCTATTTTTTCAATTATTGGTTGTTTTAAAGAGATAACGTGTAGTTGACGTTTACTTACAGGTATCGAGGGTGTAAATTCGAGGTTGCTTTCAAGGAGAATTACGCTAACGTGATATGCAACGGATAGGCGATAACCTGTTTGGAAAAAGGAGGACCAAAGTTTAGTTAACTCTTCAGTTGTCATGGAGTGTAAATTTATTTTTAGAGATTCAATTTGGGAGCTAAGATTTGAACCTGCTAAAAAGGTTTCATCGTTATATTCAGAACTAGATAGTGTGATTTCGATTTTGTTTTTGGGTATGATTGCGTTTTCGTGTAGAGCCATCATTGCGCTTGAGAGCATTAATTGTGCTTTTAATTCGTTTTTAGATGCTGTAGTAAGTAGGTAATGTAGGTCAAGGGCAAGTTTAGGTTTAGTTAACAGTTTGCCATTTTGGTTTCTTGTAGGTAAATCTAGACTGTTACAGACATTGTTTGAGGTTACTTGGTAGAGAAACAAGTTTAAGACATCAGAGTCGTTGGAGGGTTCTTTTAAGTCTGAGGGGGAAGATGTTTTAACGGCGGCATTGCTGCCAATGTTTTCTTGGCTTTCTACAAGTATGTCACGAATTACCGCGGTTACTGTTGCTATAGCTCTATAATCACTCATGTTAATCTCTCTCTGTTTGTTGTTTAAGATAATCACTTAAAGATAAAACCGGTGTTCGGGGTAAGTTGACAGGTCGTTCCTGTTCTCTTACTGCGTGGACTTCAATGCGTCCAATGTGGATGGTTACAGTGGTTTCCACCTCTTTTGGTGTAATGGGTGGAGGTTTAGAAAATGTTGTTTGTGTAGGAAGTACAGGTTTAGGCGATTTAGTTTTAACAAACCTGTTACCGCTACTACGGGGGTTATTGCTAATATTATCATTATTACTATTAGCATAAGGTGTGTTTTCAATAACTGGGGTTATGGGGGTAATTGTTGTTGTTTGGGGTGTGGGTTTTGGAGTAAATAACAAAGAAGAAGAAGAAGGAGGAGGAAAAGAGGGTTGATGTATGGGGTTTGTTGGTTGTAGAGTGTTTTCAGATGAATATTCATAATCAGCAGCATCAGTAGTAGTATCGTTGTTGGTGTTGGTGTTAGTTTCGACTGTGTTTTCAGGGTGTGAGGGGGTATAATTTTTTGTTGGGTTGTTTGGTAGGTTTTCATTTGGGGTTATTGCTATTGGTGTTGTTGTTGTAATTGTTTTTTCGGGGGTTGTTGTTGGGTAAGGGTTGTTGTTTGGGGTTATTGGAGTAGGGGGTTGGGTGGTGTTGGGGGTAATGTTTTGTGGGTTGTTTTGGGTTTTAGGTGTTAGGGAGGTTTGATTTGTTGGTTGTTGGGTAATATTGTTGTTGGTGTTTAGATTGAGGGGGTCTTGTTTATTTTCAAGGTTTGAAGAGGTTTCAAAGTCTTTTTTAAAGTCTGTTGTTGGAGAGCTTTCAAGAGGGGGTTGGGTAATAGCAGTAGTAGTAGTATTGTTTTTGAGATTAGGATAATAGTTTGGTTGGTTTTCGATATTGTCAATTGAGGGTTGTAGGGTTGTTTTGTTTGTAGAATGCATTTCAGATTCTACAGGTTTTACTATAGGCAGTATATTGTCTGCTATTATGTTTTCTTCTTTTATTGTTGTTGTGGTGGTTGGGGTTGGGGTGTTAACTGTTGTTGTGTTAAGGGTTTGCTTTTCAGTTTTATCAGTATCTAGTTTTTTATCGTTGTCTTTGTTTTTTTGTGTTTTAGGTTGATACACAAAAGATGGAGATCTCTTAGAAAAAGAAGAAGCATCATCATTAGGAGGAGGTTGTAGGGTTTTTGTAGGTTTTACGGGGAGGTTTTGTTTATTGGTTGGTGGTGAAGAATGTGTAGAGATATTTTTATTTTCAACGGTTTTTGAAGTAGTGGAAGTGTTTATGGAATTGGGTGTGATTTTTACTATTGTAGAAGAGTTGTCTTTTGTTCTTTGATTATTCACTTTGGTTTCTTCGTTTAAAGGTATCGTTTGTGTCATAGAAGAGGGCTTTGTTTGCTTTTGTGGTGTTAAATTATGCGTTTGAGTGTTAGTTTTTTTGGAAGATTTTGGGTTAGGCAAAGTTTGAAGTTTGTTTGGGGTAGAGTGTAAAGATATGTTTGGTTCATTAGTCGATAAATTTAAGGAGTTATTTGGAATATTTTTTTTAACATCAACCACTTCATTAGAAGTATGGGGAGTGTTTGCAGAATCGGGTACAATAATCTCTCTGTAAGGTTGCGTCACTATTACGTTTTGATCTATCAGGGTTATTTTTGGGGTTTCAGTTAGAAAGGACCGCTCGACATCATCTGATAGAGTGGATTCAACTGTTGTATTAATTAAATTAGCAGACGTTATTTGTATCTTAGATAAATCCACCTGCCCCTCAACCCTCAAATCAGATTCTTCAACCTCTAAATCAGAAGAAAAAGGTTTAACCTGAGATCCAGAAGCAGCCTCAACATTATTATCCATAACCACACGTGAAACATTAGACAATAAAGGAACTATACCATCAACATTAGCAGTTTTATTGTCTTCAACATTAACAACAGCATCAGAAGAAAAAACCTGTTGAACACCCGCATTATCCTGCAAAATAGGCTTAAAAGACTCTGTCTTCTCAGCTATCGTTTGATTGTTTGATACTGTTTTTAAAGCATCAGATAAAAAAGAAGGCGCAACCATCTCACCTATCAGAGCAGATTCAACCTTTGCACCAACCAAACCACCACTATTGCTATTACTATTACTATTACTGCTACTATTTTTATTTACAATTTGTTGTTTAGATATATCCGTCTGTCTTTCAAACTCAAGATCATCCCCTTCAACTCTCTCAAAAGAAGGAGAAACAGACTTTACCTCAGACATAGAATCACGTATAACCATATTATCTATAACTACAGACTTATCATTGGACAACAAACGCATTGAACCATCAACAACATTATCATCATCGTTTTTTATGTCGTCAACATCAACAACAACCGCAGAGGGATCAATTTGAACGCTTTCACTGTCTGGTAAAATAGGTTTAAAAGACACTTTCTCTACTGTCCGTTGGTCACTTGATACCGTCTTCAAAGACTCAGACAAAGAAGCCCCAACCACTTCATCTGAAAATACAGAAGTACCTTTTACACCTACCAAACCACCACCACTACTATTATTATCATCATCATTAACCTCTTGCTCCTCAGATACCTCAACTCGTTCAGAAGAAGAAATCGGTTGAATACCCGCATTGCTCTGTAAAGCAGTTTTAAAATGTCTCTCTGCCACTACACTTGGAGTATCCACCATTGCGTCTAAAGTGCCAGACAAAAAAGAAGAAGATGCAATCGTCTCATTTGACATAGTGGGTTCAATTTTTTCGTCAGTTAAAAGATTATGATTGGCGGCTATTTTTTTAGGAGAGTTTGTTTGTTTTTGTAAGTTTAGGTTGTTGTTTTGGTTTTTAAGGGGATTTTGTGTAGTTTGAGGTGAGGTTTCATTTGGAGTGTTGTTTGGAATTGTGTTGTTGTTTGGGTTTTGAACGGGGTTAGTTTGAAAATATGGGGTTTCGGTGTAGAGTTGTTGTTGTTCATAGTTTGGGGGTAGTTGAAATGTGTTAAATAGTGTGTCAGGTGTGATTGTGGGTTCGATGGGTAGTAATATCATTGGTTTTTTTGTTGAACGGGAAATTAAGTGGATAACAAACTCAGGGCTATCACTATTGTCACTGTTACTGTTACTGTTGTTGTTGGTGGTGGTGTTGGTGTTTGTCATATGTTTTCTCCTGATATTGATGCGTTGATTAGTTCGATGTATCGTTTTCGTTTGCTTGAGGGTAGAGATAGGATTGTTTTTTCGTTCCAGTGGTAATGGAGGGCTATCCAGTGTATTTCTCGTTCAAGTTGAGGGTATCGGGAGGTGATTTCTTGGAAGAAAAAGTCTTCAATGTCTAGAGGGGTTTGGAAGGTTTGGTTGCATAGGGGGCAGTTGATGTTAAGTGTTAGGTCTGCTTGTCGGTCGATTTCGGATAATTTTGTGCTTAGTTGTGTTTGGAATTGGTTGTTTAGGGTTTTAGGTAGGGGGGGGTTGGATGAGAGGATGCATAGTCTTAATAGTTTTTCTGAAAGGTAAGTATCAATAGCAGTGTCAGGGGTAGAGGTAATAGTTGTTGTTGTTGTTTGGGGTGTGTTTTGGTTTTGTGTTATGGTTTCGAGGTCTGTGCCGTTTAGGGGGCGGATTTTAAGGGTATAGTTGTCAATTTGAAGGGTGTATGTTGTTTGGGGGTTGGTTTTGGGGGGTTGGAGGATGGAGTCTATGGGGATGTCTAGGGATAGTTTGTTTGTGCATTTGGGGCATTGGAGGGTGCATTGGAGAATGTTTCCGAAAGTGATTTTTCGTAGTTGTAAAATTAGGGCAATTCTATCACCGATAGATAAATTGCGAACTGTTTGAAGCATATCAAAATTAGATAAAACATTATTATTGTTATTGTTGAGTTCGGTGATTCTTGCGAGTAGTATGCTTGTTTTAAATGGGGGGAAAAAGTTTTGGGATGAGGCGATTAGTTGCTCGTCGTAGCCAGTGAATTCTCTTATTGTTACTTGTTTTATCCAGGCATTGTTTGCTTGAAAGCCATGGGGGAGTTGGGCAGCTAATCGCCTCACATTTGAGCTTCCTTAAGTTAAATATTTGTTTGTTTATTTGGGTTCGCTTGGTTCAGATACTCCTGTGTCGCGTTCCCAGCCTTCGTTTTCTAGTTTTAGTGTTTGTATAGCTATTGCGGCGGTGCCGTTTGCGTCAAGGGAGGGCATGGCGACAAATTCAGAGACCCAGCATCGATAAATTTTGTAGGCTATTGCGAGTTGTCCTGCTTCGTTGTAGAGTTCAAGGATTATGTCTTTGCGAAAACCGGCCAGTGCAACCTCTGAGCCTAGTCCTGCGCCGTAATTCCAGACTTTGTTTGCCCATTCTTCGAATTCTAAGTCATGGGTAACGCCGCGTTCAAGGGTGATAGCTTCGTATTTTGTTCGGCCAGGAGATTTACGGCTAGTGCTTGGATCTCCGCCAGAGCGATGTTCCACTATATCAGTTGATCGTTTAAGATCTGTAACTTTACTTACGCCGGCAACGTATTTTCCATCCCATTTTACACGGAATTTATAGTTTTTGTAGGGGTCAAATCTTTGTGCGTTTACACTAAATTCAGGCATGTTTACTCAAGCTCCTGTCCAGCAAGTTGCTGTATCTTTAATACTACGAATTCAGCGGGTTTAAGCGGGGCAAACCCAACTATTATGTTTACTATTCCTGCATCTATATCGGTTTGTGTTGTAGTTTCACTATCACACTTTACCAAATAGGCCTTATTTGGATCTGTGCCTTGGAATGCTCCTTTAACAAAAAGACTATGCATAAAGGCACCTATGTTTAAGCGAATTTGAGACCAAAGCCGCTCATCATTTGGTTCAAACACTACCCATTGAGTACCTCTAAAAAGAGTTTCTTCAATGTATAGGGCGGTACGTCTAACGGAGAGGTATTTCCACTGATCAGCTAAACCGTCAGCACCACGTAGAGTTCTTGAACCCCAAATTACGCGTCCAGCATCAGGCATTATTCTTAAACAGTTAATGCCCTTAGGGTTTAACACTCCATTTTGCTCATTGGTCAACCTGACAGATAAATCAGGCACACCAGACAATGTAGCTTCAATTCCTGCAGGAGCCTTCCAAACACCACGCTGAGCATCTGTCCGCGCTATAACACCAGCAACCGCACCACAAGGATCAAACTCTTTAAGCCGAAAATCCTCCAAAGGATCAGGAGCAACTATACGAGGATAAAAAATCGCCCCATTCTTATCTTTATCAACATAACCATCTTCCATACCTTTTAGAACATCTTTTGGCTCTTTCCAAGGGGTTCCTGCGGGAGGGTCAACAATAAGTATAGCACGTCGTTTATTACAAAACTCCAAGGCCGCATTATAAACTTCCGATCTGGAACCTGAACTGTAAGCGGGGATACATAGTAAATTAAACAAGTCAGCATCCATTAACGCGTATATACCTGTTTTATCAGCTTCCTTACCAGGCATCACGGTAGCATCTAATTCATCACCATCACTAGCAGCAATAGCAACAGGTGTAGTGTTCAATGTGAACCTTGGATTTTTTTGTTCTTCATCATTAAAAGTAAATGTTGTTGTTGGAATAATTCCGGATTTTATGCGCAGGTATGTTGAAACGCCCTCAACTAAGAGTTTAGCTATATAGCGTGGGCTTTCGGTTTTTAGGGAAACGTTACGGAACATTTCAAGAATTGGTCCACGCTCATTTTGATCAATTAATTGATGAACGGTAATATTGAAATAAGTATCATCACCATCGTCTTTTTTCTTTTCTTCATCGGCATCTGAAAGAACTATGTCAAGCTTTGTACCCCAAACACCAGGATCAGCAACTTCAAGTACAAACGGTGCAGCGGCTGTAGGTAAAGGTTTTATGATCTCTGTTGTCTCAGTGCCAACAGTTTTAGATTCTGGAAGGCCTAGTGTGAATGTAGCGTTTTTTGCTTTGTTTATAACTCGGACGATTATTGCATCCATGCCGCCGTTTTGGAAGTATTGGTATACGGCGTAGCTCATGTTGCTTTTGTTCCATAGTCCGCCAAAGATGCGGGTGTAGTCTGCGAAGCTGTGAATTAGTGTTGCTTTGTTGGTTGGTCCTTTTATGGCGCGTCCAACAAAGGCTGTTATGGATGTGCCTACACCTATTATTGAGCGAACTGAAGATGGAAGTTCTTCAACATAAACTCCAGGGTATGTGTATGCTTTAGACATTATTTCCGCTCCTACAGTCCTTGTTCTGATATTTTGTTAATATCAGAACGTTTAGTAGTATTTAGGAATGTTATTTTTGTTAAATCCCACTTTGCTAAAACAGTCATAATTATTCCTCATTACTCTCTTCTTGAGAGAGTTTAAACATTTAAACATTGCTATAACCACATTATTAAGTCTACTGAAATATATTTTCACTGGGAAAGTTTTAATGCCACCACCACACTATAAACCATGGCGATGGATCACACAGTGGATCCAAACTCCAGAAATAAAAAACATACCTACAACACACTACCACAAACTACAGGAGACGTTAAAACACGTTAACAGTAACTCATGACACTACATAGTTCCTTGGAACTATGTAGGTCGCCAACAAAGGAAGAAGTTCAGCGGGAATTCTTCCGGCGTTGGTCGAGTTATGTAGCAAAAGTAGTACCAGTAGCAACATGTCTAAAAATTTCAAAGAGACACACAATCCACTGCACCATCGCCACCCACTTATAACAAAAAAACAAACAGTTCAATAAATCTTAAAAATATAAAAAGGGAGTTACAGCCCCTCCCATATAGTGTTCAACTAGACAATGTCACGCAACAGACAACCTAAATTCTGCGGTGTTTTGTGCACATACAAAAAGTGAGTTATTTGTTTGTGAGATAGTTTTTTAGGTCGTTTTCTGTTAAACCACACGCTTCTAGAATGGCACGCTGAGTTTTAGTT
>WQYG01000062.1 GCA_009781395.1 Candidatus Bathycorpusculum sp.
CAATTACCACTACAAAATAGGATACACATTATCGACCACAAAAAATACGTAAAACACAACACACTTACAACAACATCAAACTATACAAAAAAACAAAAAACAACATTGTGGGTCAAGTTAAGCCCAACATAGTAAAATTACCACCATCCCCGTTGTATACACCTCCACCCAAAAAAGCGCCATTATTAGAAATCACTCCACCCAACATAACAAAAGTGCCCCTATTAGCTACACCAGCACCATGCCCATCAACAATACAATTAGAAATTTCCCCACTAACCAAAATAAATTCCCCACCAACTCTAACAGCCACCCCGCCATTATGAAAAGGCAGAGTTATGTCATTGGCATCAGCAAATTGTCGAGTTATACCTATACCATCTGCCGTCATATCTAAACAGGCATTATCTAAAAAGTCGTTGTAATTCAAAGCTTGTGGACGACAGAATGTCGCCCCTACTGTATCAGAACACACAAATTGAACTATTTATCGGAGTGTAGCAAAATGCCGCTTCGACTTTTTGCTAAATTTTTGGGGACGGGTCGCTCCCTGCGGGTCTTTTGGCGGGACTTCGCCCCTGTCATGGGCGTTGCCTACATTTTCCCTTCCCTATTTTTTGTTTTTTACAAAAAAGTAGGAAGGGCGCACTTACACATCGCGCCGCGATGGCGAACCGAGAAAACCTACCAAACATGCGACTTTGACGGCACTTCAAAAACCGTACTGCGGAGGAATCCGTAACGGCGATTTATCATTTAAGCGTCAAAATTATCGGACGGGCGTCGGGGCGGTCGGCTGTTGGGTCGGCGGCGTACAGAGCGTCGGAAAAGTTGAAATCAATAGACGCGGCGGCGTATCGGGCGGGCGAGGAGCTGAGAGGCGAGGGCGCGGAAATAGTCCACGATTACACAAGAAAGAAGGGCGTTGTGCATAAAGAAATAATTTTGCCCGACAACGCGCCGCCCGAATTTAACGACCGTGAAACGCTTTGGAACGCTGTTGAGGCAAGGGAAAGACGGATTGACGCACGACTGGCACGGGAAATCGAGGTTGCTCTGCAAAAAGAATTTGACTTAGAGGAACAAAAAAACCTGCTTCGGGAGTACATACGGGAAAATTTTGTTGACAAAGGCATGATTGCCGATTTTGTCATACACGATAAGCAAGACGGCAACCCACATTCACATATTATGTTGACTACACGCCATGTTACGCCCGATGGGTTCAAGGGTAAAAATCGTGATTGGGACAAAGATTTCGAGCTTATAAAATGGCGTGAAAATTGGGCGAACGTCAACAATCGTAAGTTTGAGCAAAAGGGGCTTGCCGAGCGTATTGACCACCGCACCCTAAAAGCGCAGGGGATTGACCGTGAGCCGACCATCCACATGGGCGCGCAAGCGTGGGCTATGGAGAAAAAAGGCATACGCACCGAACGCGGCGATATGAATCGCGAAATAAAGCGGCGTAATGATGAACGCGCTGCCAACCTTGATTCGCCCGCCGAAAGCGCGGCATCAGGAGTGCGGAACCAAACATCCGAATTTGCAATTTCTCGTGCCGCAAAAAGGGCGGAGAAAGAGCAGAAAATCGCGGAAATCGTGACGAGGATTAATAATGTCCGCAATGCGCCGAAAAATAGTCATGACAATGCGGAACCAGCCGACCTTATAACGGCGCGACGTAGTCTGCGGGAAATCGAGGAACATCTCAAAGCCGAAAAAGCCGCGCAAATCGTAGAAAAACTGTATGCTAAGCGTGAAGCCCGTCGCGAAGAAACTGAAAAGTTCGCACAACACATGACCGAATTAAAAGAGAATTATATAGCAACATACAATTACATTGATAGTATGTTTCTGGCAGCGTGCCTTTTAAAATGGCTTATTTTCCGTAATCTACCCATATTTTACTCCTCATTATCATGTGAAAAACTATCAATGTCTGCGTAACTTGCTATATCGCACTTGACAAAGAACTGGGTGTATTGTTGCGTGAAAATCAGGCGTATAAACAGGAAATTCCGCAACTTAATTTTCTCACTGAAAATATGGATGAACATGCCAAAAATATTGAGACGTTACAGGGTAAAGTCGTGCGTTTGCAAGCCGAGCGCCAAAATCTGTCCTTTTGGGACGGGAAACGCAAAAAAGAACTTGGCACAGAAATCGAACAAACCCTTGGTAACATTAGGGTTACACAACATCATTTTAAGAAGAAATTCGGTATCGACCCCGACCAAGCCCCCGACGCAATAGAACGCACTCAAGCGAAAATCCGCGCAAAAGAAGATGCCCTGAGCCGCAAAATCGCCCGAATATCAACAATCAGAGAACACCAAGCCGCCATCGAATTAAAATATCAAACCCAAAAACTCCTCGCCGAAATCCACCCAAACCGTCAACAAATCGAGAAAACATTGGAAAAACTAACCACGCCCCCCCGAATCCACCCGCGACCGCCTGCAACACGAACAAGCCACTCGCCGCCTCAATACCATCTCCAAAGAAACTTTCCAAAAAATCACCGCAAATCTGCCCACACATCAAGCACAAACACTAATCGAACAACACAAACACGTCCGCGAAAAAGAATTAAAGGAACTCGAAAAGGTACGCGAGCAGACTAAAACACACGACTTATCACACAGTCGCTAAAACATCCCGCGCTTATGTTTCTGCCGCGACTTGCAAAACAGCCCTATTCTGTACAGGCGCTATTTCCAAACGACGAAAGGTAATGCCGCTTTCCTTCTCAAACTCACGCACAGCCCGACTGGTAAGCTCCGCACGCTGTTTAGGCGTTAAACCCTTAGTTTCCTCATAAATACGCAAACGCACATCATGAATTTCCTTCAACGCTCTTGGTTCATTCGTCATCTTCAATTACCTCCGCAGGAGAATAAATCCCCACTTTCTTATAACCTTCCCTATAATTTATAAGCTCCGTCATCTCAACAGTCTTCCGCTTAACAATATGCTTAAAATTATAGCTCACAATAAAATCCAAATTAAACACCGCCGTCAACGCAATATGAACACCATCAGTCCTATACTTGAGCGGAATCACGCCCTCATTAACATAAACATCCGCAAGTTCCTCTGCTTCATCACTTGACGGAAGCAAAACAATACCATAATCATTAACCAAATTCGCCATTTTAATTCTTTTATCGGAATCGGGCGTGTCTAACAATTCGCGAACAACATCTTCCGAGGCGTATGGCTCATATTTACCCTGCCGTATTTCCTCAAACAATTTTAACGTGTCTTGCTTTTTATCGGGCGCATCATCAGCAAAATAAAAATTGAACAAAGTAGTTTCAAGATAAATCTTTGACACTCTCATTAAACATCGCGTCTCCTTCTATTACATTATACACTCAAACAACAAAGAATACAATACCCAATCAAAAATTTTAGACTTTCGGAGAACAGGACAGCAACACTAAATAGTCTAATTATCCCCAACCACAAAAAGAACAAGTGAACAACTTTTCACAACGATGACATGCAACATGCCAGTCACTTCTTGAAAGCTCTAGCCAGTTTCCACAGTCAGGACAAAACAAGTTATTACCACACTGTGGACATTTAGAAAATTCGACAAATACACCATCCTTAGCATCGGGGTCATTATTAACAATATTATTATTGCTGTTGTGGCTATTGCTCTGTATATACATTATACTAACTGCCGTAACACAAACAATTAACGTAACCAATATTACAGTAACGCTTTTTATTTTATCCATAGATTTCCCCTTATTTGAAAGACTTTCACATACAAATATACTTTTAAGAAGCATTTGAATTTTGTGTAAGATTGTTTACCAACATTATTGCAATTTTCTGTGAGCCATCTCCTAAAATCGGAAGGGCGTTAAATATTGTTGCTCCTGTAGAGAGTGTTAAGCACTCTTAACAGGAGCATTTTTACGTTTGCGCCCTTCCAGAAAATGGAAGGCGCAACTATTCCAAAAAAACTAAATAATACTAAACAATACTTTATTGAGAATGATTGATTATGGTTAGAGCCAAAAAAAATGATGCAAATACAAAGTTTGGCGTACTCTTCGATTTTGATGGCACACTTATTGATTCATTTACGTGCAGACCGTTGGCTCATGCGGAGGTTGCAAAAGTTTTAACTACCTTCGAACGTGAACAGGGATTAGTTGTATCAGAAGAAGCAATGGTTTCTATCCTCTCCGTACTTGAAGACGAAATGACTGTCAAATGTATATATGACAGGAAAATTTGGTTTTCCGAAGCCATAAAAAGACATTGTGGTTTATCAATTTCAATGCCTGAAACCATACTTGCTATGGCAATTACTTGCTACTGGGAAACGATAATTAGTAATTCTTTTTTATATCCTCATGTTAAGGAATTACTTGTTTATCTTAAAAAGACGGTATCGTTAGGAATAGTAAGCGATACAGATGGACCTATTGGAATGAAAAATAGGCGAATTCATGAATCTGGGATACACAATTTTTTTGATGCTATAGTTGTATCTGGCGAGAATGCAAACGAGTTAAAGCCGAGCGCACAACCCTTTGCCCAAATATGTCAACTTCTTGGTGTTTTACCTGTTAATTGCGTGTATATAGGTGATAACCCTAATGTAGATATTATCGGCGCAAAAGAATTGGGAATAAAAACTGTTATCATAAAAAATTCATCCGTTTGCTCTGCAACCAAAATCTGTCCTGATTTCTTTTTAAATCGCGATTCTTTCGACCAGATAAAAGCATTAATTGAAGATTGCCTTAAAAACAAGGTTCAATGTGATTCCTAATGAGTGCCCCTTCTGATATTGCGAGAAGATTTGTAGAGCCAGTAGCTCTAAACGTTATAGCCGGCTTTATAGTACTAATTATAGCCGCTGTTGTAGGCGCTATTATATTGTTTTTGCGACGCTCAGGGCGTTTGAAAAAAGTCGAGCTTTTCTTATCAAAAATACCTAAAATAAGGGAGCGTGTATGGACAATTACTTGGCAGGACTTACAGCTTGGCTCCCAAGACTTATTGAAAAAAATTCAAGCGGGAAATATTGATGATGAATTATTATTTCCTGACAAAAAACGGAGAAAAGGTAACAAATTACGTACCGAATTAAAGAAACAATTTAAACCAACTGTGATTTTTGCGCCATGCTGTCGAGGTGCAACTATAGCCAATGCAATGTTCGATAACCAAGACAACAGACTACCAATATATGTCGGAATAAGGATGACCAACCCTGAACGTAGTCCAAATAACAAACAAATTAAAAAGACGTATGATAAAATACATAAATCATCAACTGAAACAAATTCATGTTGGATTGAAGCAAAGACAGAAAAACACATTCACTTCATACCAACTCAGCTTATTGAAATGCTCAAACAAAATCCAAACGAAAAATTGCTATTATTAGATGATTACGCTTCAAGCGGAACATCTCAAAAATTGATTTACCAAGCAATTAAAAATGCAACAAATATAGATGATAATCGAATAAGGCGCGCTTCCTTGGTTGTTGATAGAGCCGCAATTGACAATTTAAGTGTTCACTTTTGGTGGAAGCTTAATAAGAGCAAAAATTACAACTTTTATTTCCCATGGGGAAAAGCCGTATAACCCTTTTTTACAAAAAACTAAACTGTAGCATATTTGTTGTTTTATGGAGTTAAGGTTATAAATTTAGAAGATAGAAAGAGTAGTTAGGAGTTAGTGCGGTATGGTTTTGATTGTTGCGGTTGTTGGGCGGAGTGGTTCGGGTAAAACTGTTGTTATTGAATATTTGATTAAGTATTTTTCTGAGGGGGGTTATAGGGTTGGTGCTGTTAAGCATGTGCATCATAGGGGTTTTACGGTTGATACTGAGGGTAAGAATACTTGGCGTTATGCTCAGGCGGGGGCTAGGGTTGTTGCGGCGGTTTCGCCTGATGAGGTGGCGGTAATGTTTAAAAAAACGTTTTGTGAGGGGGGGGATAGTTTGGATCAGTTAATTGAGGTTTTAGGGGGGGAGTTGTTGGATATTGTTTTTATTGAGGGTTATCGGGATCTAGTGGCTAAGCGGGTTGATGTGTTAAAGGTAGTTACGGCAAAAGATGTTGTTTGTTTGCAGGAAATGTTGGAAGAGGGTGTGGTTGAGTCGATTCTTGCAGTTTCAGGGTTGGTTGCTAAGAATTCAGAAGAGTTTTTAGAGGGGTTAAAGTATCCGGTTGTAAAGGTTCCTGAGGAGGGGCATGTTCTTGTTGATTTAATTAAGTATCGTATGAGTTTTAGATTGGGAAAAGGTTTTGAGGGTTTGGAACGTGTCTAGGCGGTCGGTGTTGGTGCTTGCAGGGGGTAAAGCGGGTAGGTTTCAAGGGTTGCATACAGTTTGGCTGGATAAGGCTTTAGCTTTATTTGAGGGTAAGCCTCTTTTGGTTTGGGTTGTGGAAAATGTTGTGGGGGAGGTGGATGAGGTTGTGGTGTGTGTTAACAGTGAGGAACGTAAGGCATGGTATCTTGAAGTTTTAGAAAAGTATCATTTGGGGGTTAGAATTGTTGTAGATGAAAAAGTGGAGGTTGAGGGTGGACCGAATGTTGCAATATTGTCAGGTTTAAAAGCGGTTCAAACGGATTTTTGTATGACTATACCGTGTGATATGCCCTTTGTTAAGCCTGAAGTAGTTAATTATCTTTTCAATTTGTCAGAAACAGAGGGGTTTGAGGTGGTTGTGCCTATGTGGCCCAATGGCATATTAGAAACACTGCTAATGGTTCTTGAGCGTTCAAGGGCAGTAGAAATGGTGCAAACGCTTTGTCAATTTAAACGATCTCGCCCATGTGATATACCGCGTGCTACATCTAAAACAATGTTAGCCTCACCTCTAAAAACCATAAAAACCTTAGACCCCGATTTTAAAAGTTTCATAAACATCAACACCCAAGAAGACTTAAAAAAACTTCAAACGCGCAATATCCAAGGGTTGGTTCAGCAAAATATAGTATTCAATAGGGAGGGTTTGTTGGTTTCAGATTTACAACTTATGCGTGATGCTGTCAAGATGCTTCAAAAAGATAATTTCAGAAAAGCACAGGAAAAGTTTGACTTCTGCAAACGCCACTTTGAAGATGAGGATAACTTTTTTTGGACTGCCTTGGCAAGTGAAGGCAAAGGAGAAGCCTTATTAAAACAAGCTCAACTACCCCTATCAGAGCTACGGTTGCAAAAAGAAAACATGCTACAGACAGTTTTTTCGCTTAGTTACGAATGCAAGGAAGCATTATCGAACGCGGTGGATAATTATCATAATGAAGCAAGACTTTACAAGAAAAACCATTGCACACGTCTCTTAGAGAGAGCTATTGCAGATAAACAAAACACCTTATCATTGAAAAGCAGCATCCAACACTTTTTAACCAACAATTAATTTTTAAGAATAGATAAGGAGACGTCTTTTGTTGTTTGCAGGGTTTATTGAGATAAAGGGTGTCTAAAAGTTATCAACAGCTGTTTTTGGGGTTTGTTTGTCAAGGAACATTTTGTGGTGAAATGTTGGAAAGAAACAAAAATTGTAGAATACCTTAGAAAAAATGTCGGTAACAGGTATTGCATAAAGGTTTAATGCTTGTGTTGTATTTTATTTTAAATGAGGAAAGTGTATGTTATCTAGCTCAACTGTAAGCAAACTGAAAATAATCTTAATTATTGATTTAATTATTGTAGGTGTGTTAGGTGGAACTTATTTTTAT
Source organism: Candidatus Bathycorpusculum sp. (assembly GCA_009781395.1). Lineage (GTDB taxonomy): Archaea > Thermoproteota > Bathyarchaeia > Bathyarchaeales > Bathycorpusculaceae > Bathycorpusculum. The sequence continues at coordinate 7,732 of WQYG01000062.1, forward strand.
CTTCAAAATCAAGGGGTAATACCGGGGGCTGAGAAACCTGCTACATTTGTTTACACAGATTTAATGGTGAATCCTCTTGAAACTTTTGCAGGTCAACCCGTACAGATTTCGGTGAATGTGACAAATATAGGTGATTTTGAAGGTGAAGCAATTGTTGATCTTGAAATTAATGGGGTTGTTAAGGATTCTGCAAACATTACTCTTGCGGGTTTGAATACTTGGGAAATTGTGGAATTCACAGTTGTTGAAATGGACACAGGAGAGCATACAGTAAAAATTGGTGATTTAACAGCTTCCTTTTTGTTAAATGAGGCTCCGCCTAATGTTAGCAAAATAGTGCTCTCCACGCTTAGAACTAATCCTCCCTATGAAATCTGGCCTGATGAATCCATCACGATAATTGCAACAGCCAAAAATCCCTCTTCAAAGACAGATAGTTTGATGATAACATTTACGGTAGATGGTGTTCCAGTTGGCACAAAAATGATAGAGTTAGCAGCAGGTGCCACTACACAGGTAGAGTTTACCACCACTGCCTCAACGGAGGGGACACATAATGTTAAACTAAACAACCTAAGCGGTACATTTCTAGTTGTACCTGAAGGTCATCATACTCTTCTAATTACCCGCTCAGGCGGCGGTGCTATTCCTTTGCCTTTCACGCTTAACGGAGAGGACTATGAAGCATATGTTTTCACAGCGGTTCTACCTGCAGGGGAATACAAACTTACAGTACCCAAAGTCTTAGATGTTGGAACAGGTGTGTTAGGGTTTGAATACTGGGGGGATGGCACCAGCAGTGCTACAGTAACTTTTACACTTGATAAACGTATGACTTGGGTTGCCACATACAAGGTATTAAGCGGTCATGCCTCTTGTCCCTCACTTTACATTTGGAACGGCACAGGCTACAGTTACATTACAGACGTATCTAACTCGGGTTGGCTAGGCTATATTGGCTACATAACCCCCGAGGGAGAAATTGTCTTCAGTGGCGGCAATCCCTATGATTATGTTAAACTCGATAAAAACTTGTTAACTGCCAAAAATGGATACTTTGACATAACACTCACACAACAATGGGATGAACTCTTCTATCTGGACTCCACCAGTTTACTTGTTGTTGATCACCCCATCGGCACAGATGTTTACACCTCAATGACAAATTATCTCAATAAAGGCTATACAGGACAAATTTACACCACTGATACAGGTATACTTCTTGCACCAATAAGCGCCGTAAACGAGAAAGGAGAAAACGTTTTAGCCGCAATACTTGTACAAGATGGTAACTTTACGCCAGGCGTCAACGGCAACGATAGCCCCTCATGGGACAATATCATCCAAAATCAACTAACACTTAACTTAGGAGACCTCTCAAAGGCAGAACAAATTAAACTATTCATAACAGGCATGGTAGATTGGGGCCCGGCAGACACATACTACAACTGGATAAGTCAATTCCAAAAAGCAGCCGCAGAGGGCTTGATAACTGAGAACACACCAATTACACCCATGTCCAAACTAGAAGTTTTAACAGCAGACGGCACCTGGATAGAAGCGCCCCAAGACCGACAAATCCCTCTACCCAGCGACTACACAGCCAGAACTTTCACTGTTGACCTAACAGGATTATTCCCCGAAGACACAACAAACTATGTAGTACGCTTCACCAACTTTTGGAACGTAACATACGACTACATAGGCATCGACATAACACCCCAACAAGACATAACCATAACCACAATAAAACCAACATATGCAGAACTAAGCTATTTCTGGGAAACCACCTCAGAAGCCTCCGGCGCCTTCACTAGATATGGCGACGTAACAATGCTACTACAAGAAACAGACGACATATTTGTCATCGGACGACAATGTGACACAGTAAACCTACAATTCTACATAGAAAACCTCCCAGAACCTGCAGAAGGAATGGAACGCAGCTACTTCTTTGTAGTTGCTTGCTGGTTCAAAGACCCCCCAGGAGCCTGGGGCTACGGATACACCTTCACAGTTGACCCCCTACCATTCCTCGACATGACAGGCTTTCCCTACACTAACAAAGAAAACTACCCCTACGACCCAATACGCCTCGCCTACCTAAAAGAATACAACACAAGAATAATCCCCTAAACCACCACCCCCTCTTCACCCACACACTCTTCGCACCATACCCATTTCTTTTGAAGAAAAACAGCAGGCATATCAAACCATTTTACGCCACATATTTCTGTTAGTCAGCTACATGAAATAGAAGAAACAAAAGTATGCCTATAAACGAAAACAGGCAATAACCAAACACAACATGTAAAATTGAAAATGTTTAATTACCAAACAAAGTTATTATTAACCTAAGAGAAATAAGGTATGTCTGGAGAATTAATCGGGTACATCCTTAGTCTTATCGTGTTAGCAGGGCTTGGAGTAGCTGGGGTACTGTCAGTTATAATCTGGAAGAGAAATCGTGTTTCTCGTGTAACCTTTCTAAGATTTGTCATTCAAGCTGTTGGCTTAGCAACATTGTACTTTTTGTTCTCCATAAAACCATCCATACCCTTACTTTACGTGTTCATTGCCTGGTTTACAGCCACACTTATTCTAGGCAGGTTTTTCTGTGGTTGGATATGCCCTTTTGCCTTCATTATGGATATAGAAAGCGTTATAAGAAAAACTCTTAAAATTCGTTATCGACTACTCCCAGACAAACTTAACATAATACTCCACAAAGGCAGATACATAATTCTAATAGTCTTTCTACTATTACCCATTGGATTGTGGGCATTAAATCCACCACCAAACACAGAAGCAGCTGTAATGATGGTTCAACGATTCTCAGGACCCTTTCGCCCCTACAGCCTCATTGTAGACCCCCTTGTACCCTTTATTGTACCCTGGACAGGCCAAATAATCTTAGGCAACATTAACATTAGCTACCCCTATGTAGACAACATAACAACACTCATTGAAGCAACACCAGGTCAAATCTTTGCAATCATATTTGTTATCGTTACATTAATTGGCGCATTTTTTATTCGACGAGTTTGGTGCCGTTTCTGTCCTGCAGGTGCATCCATAACAGCTCTTAACCAATTCAAAGGCTTCAAAAAAATACCTTTACTCTACATAGAAAAAGATGAACAAAAATGCACCAAATGTGGAGTCTGCAAACGCGTTTGTCCTGTACAAGTTAACGAAGTTTACGAACAAAACGGCGGAAAAATTGGAACCTCACAATGTATGCTCTGCACAAGATGCGTAGAAATGTGTCCCTATAAAGATGCACTGAAAGTAAAAATGGGCAACAAGGCAGTATTTAACGCAAGAAACTGGCTGGAACCATCAATAACAAATAACGAGAAAAACATTGAATAAAAGACACTAAACAAAATTTACCTCTAACGAACCCAAAACATACAAACATATATACAGGAAACAGACAACGAAAGAAAAATAATAGTTGATCATGTTTGTTTTCCGCAGTTTGGGCAGAATATGACGTCTGATTGCAGTGATGTACCGCAATTTGGACAAAAGTTAGCCTTAACGTTTGATACTAGCACAGTTAGCGGTGAGTGGGTGTTTGACAGGGGTGTTGACGGTTTTTCGCTCATTTTAAAGAAAGCAATTGCCAGTATTAAGAATGCTATCCACATAATTAGCACACCTATCAATATTGTGGACAGTATTGCACCGATAAATAACACGATAGCAGCTGTTTTAAACAGAGATATGTCTGAATGTACCGCTAACTCATTTAGGGAACGTCGTACAAAAAACGCTGCAACCGTAAAAAACACGCCACCTACAAAATTGGTACAGATCATTGTGTATGTCCACATTTCATAACTAGGCATTCTTGGCGCAATTCCGCCACCTATCATGACGCTGATGAAGCCTATTATTGTTATTAAAGCACCTATGCGTGCATTGTTAAAGATGTTTTTGGACTGATAAAAGTTAGCTAAATTATAAAGACTAAATAAAACAACAAGAATTCCTGCAATTTTTATAATATTAAAGTTCGGAATACCGGGTAGGGGACTTTCAAAGAATACGATAAATGCGCCAGTACAACCTAAAATTTTGGTTGTGTCCCCTAATCGTTTAGCTTTCATTACCTATGCCACCGTTATTTTAATAATGGCGTTGCTGGAGCTTAAATATTTCTCTTTCATCGCCCCATAAACCCGTTTGTTGCA